>NZ_JARVRY010000014.1:0-97878 GCF_030209485.1 Novosphingobium sp. fls2-241-R2A-195 | reverse complement strand
ACGGGCGGCAATTGGGAACGGAGAATCAGGGGCCGAACGGCCGGAATGGGTCGACTGCCGCCGCCGGCGGCTCGTTGAAAACACGGCATCCTCGCTTGCAAATGCGAGACTTTGAGCGGTCAGCGCTGGCCGATCCCGTTTATGAATATATCGACGAGATGCGCAATGCGCGTGCATGCCGGGCCTTCCCGCTCGGTGGCGAGAGAGATTGCGGTCGCCACGCAGATGAGGTCGTCAAAACCAACCTTGCTGCTGACGGCGCCTGCCTGCTGCGCCCGGTCCAGCAGGCGCATCCCTTCCTCCGTCGTGGCGAGGCATCCGGGCGTTCCAATCTGGAGCACCGTTTCGAGCGACGTCGCCAGCCCACGATAGAAATTGGTCTGCCGGATCAGTTCCTCCAGATAAGCGCGCATCGCGCTCAGCGGGCTCAGATCACCGGCCTCTTCCCTGCTCGCCTTGGCGAGCGCGAGGAAGCGGGCGCTGTAGGTCGCGGCCAGCAGATCCTCCCGTGTCGGAAAGCGCCGGTAGAGCGTGCCAATCCCAACTTCCGCTGTTCTGGCAACATCATCAAGAGAGGCGCTTGCCCCCTTTTCGAGAAACACCGTTTCTGCCGCTGCAAGGATGCGGTCACGGTTTTTCTGGGCATCAGCCCGCAGAGAGGGGGCATTGGTCAAAGGCATCAGTCTCGCTCGGTCTTGCTAAGTGGAGAATAGCTCCATATAGAAAGTGGAGCAATCCTCCAGTTGTGCGAAATGGGCAAGGCGACATGGCGAAACGGTTCGAAAACAAAATTGTGGTGGTCACGGGCGGAACGGATGGCATCGGCCTGACGACGGCGAAGGCCTTTGCCGCTGAAGGTGCCGTCGTTTACGTCACGGGACGAAGCAAGGAGCGACTCGACGAAGCGCTGTTGGAGATTGGCCATGGCGTGATCGGCGTGCAGGGTGACATCAGCGATCTCACCGCACTCGATCAGCTTTATGCGCAAATCGCCGGCAATCACGGCCGCGTAGACGTGGTCTTTGCCAATGCGGGTGTGTCTGAATCCGCGCCCATCGGTGCCATCGAGGAAGATCACTTCGACCGCGTTTTCGACATAAACGTCAAAGGCACGGTCTTCACCGTGCAAAAGGCTCTGCCGCTCATGAGCGACGGCGGCGCGATCGTGCTGATGGGGTCGGGCGCGGGGAGCAAGGGCTTCCCGGCGCTGTCTATCTATAGTGCGACCAAAGCGGCCATCCGCTCCCTTGCCCGCACCTGGACTACCGACCTTAAAAGCCGGGGCATCCGCGTGAACACTGTGTCGCCGGGGATGGTGCTGACACCGGGGATGCAGCGCTACCTGGAGGCCAATGAGGGGGTCGAGGGCTGGATGAAGCAGACCATCCCGTTCGGCCGGCTGGGCAGGACAGAAGAAATCGCGAAGGCGGTGCTCTTTTTGGCGTCTGATGAGAGCAGCTTCGTCGGCGGGGAAGAACTGTTGGTGGACGGCGGCTTCGTCGCGGCGTGACGAGAACGGCGGCGTTGGAACCGTACAGTCTGACGCCGCCAACCAAAGATATTGAGAAAGCTGCCGGTCAGGTTCCGGGCGTGCCTCACAGGCAGGTGGAAGGCAGGAAGTGGTCGACACCGCATACTAAACAGGATTCCTAGGTTCGTCCGCAGCTTCATGCTGATCGGTAAGACGTAGCCCCTTGATGTTTGCTGGAACTGCGCGATTTGCACGACTGCCCTCGGTTCTCTCCTAGGCGGGTTACCCTCTCGACAAAGCGGCCCATCCACCGCCTCCCGTAAGTTAAGAAAACCGTTCATAAGTAGATGCTTACGCAGATTCGCTTCGTCCACGATACGCATGGCTCAAGATGGCAGCGCGCTCGGCCTGATTCGACGACGCTGGCTTGGGTGATAGACAAGGATAGATCTTGTTTATCACTGGCTGAATTTTGGGTGCTGTTCAGATCGGTCGACAACAATCAGGTTGGCGTTTGTGGACGACCTGCGGCTGGCGGGGCGGCCTTAGTCACTGGTTCTTTGTCAGGAACGATGCAAATCAGGCGCAAGCCTTATATGCATCGCACTAATCCACTAATATCCGATATTGGTGCACTGCTTATTCCGGCTTCCATGAGACTGGATGCGGAATAAGATAATCAAGCCAGATACTGGTCAGGAGGCACGGGGTACTGATCCGACGTTCGATCCGGACAGGCCATCATTTCAATTGCAGCTACGTCCACTCGCCTGTGCGGGGTGTGGAGTGCTGTCCGGTTCATGAGGGGTGTGAAATTGACCAGAGTTCGTAAATCGTCCGATCGCAAGATGCTGGCGTGCGTATCGGCGTTGATGGCAGGGGCTTCGACCCTGATCGCTTGGCCGCAGATGGCGCAGGCTCAGAGTGCTGATACCCGGCCCGCTGCGGACAGCACGTCTGCAGATGGCGACATCGTAGTCACTGCACGCCGACGCGAGGAGCGCATCCTCGACACGCCGATCGCGATCACCGCCCTCACCAGCGAGGCGTTGGAGCAGCGCGGCGTGAAGAACCTGCAGGACCTCGGTACTTTCGTACCCGGCATGAACATCGTCGGTCAGGCGACCGGCGGCGGCGCGCGCGCCGACCGTTCGTTCGTGGGCGTCATCCTGCGCGGCATGCAGCCTTCGACCTCCTCCGCGCAGACGACCTCAATGTTCATCGACGGCGTTCCGGTCACGCAGGCGACCGCGCTCCAGACGATCACCAACCCGGCGCGCATCGAAGTGCTCAAGGGACCTCAATCGGCCACCTTCGGCCGTCAGACCTTCGCAGGCGCTATCAACATTGTTACCAAGGAAGCCAGCGACACTCTGTCCGGATCGCTGAGCGGCATGGCCGGCACCCGAGCCAACTACGACGTCTCGGGCGAACTCAGCGGTCCGTTGCTGGGCGACGTGCTGAGCTTCCGCGCAACTGCGCGCGCTTTTGGCAAGCACGGTTCTTACAAGAACGCGGCCAACCCCAACGAGACGCTGGGCGACCAGTCGTCCAAGGCGGCCACGTTGCAGCTGACCTTCAAGCCGACCGATAGCCTGACGATCAAGGGCTTCGGCCTCTATTCGCAACTGAAGGACGGCCCGCCCGCCAACGGCTACATCAGTGCCTACGCGCTGCGCGATCCGCAGGGCAACCTCGTTCGCGAGGACCAGTCGAACTGCAACGTGACGGGTTCGAGCGGCCGCACCACCCGCTTCTTCTGCGGCGTCGCGCCTTCGCTTTCGTCGCTGGCCCCGCAGGCGAACACCGCCAATACCAAGCAGGTGGTCGACTTCGTCAACAATCCGGCGGGCCGCCTGTTTCCGAACAAGCTCAAGGGCTACGGCCTCATCAATGACTACTACCACCTGCATCTCGACGTGAACTGGGAAATCGGCGACAGCGGCTTCTCGGTCCGCTCGCTGAGCGGCTGGAACCGTGAGCAGAAGAGCGAGCTGGGCGATCTCGACAACTTCAACGGCAGCAGCTTCGCCGGGACCGGCGCGTACTACCGCGAAGGGTTCTACAACTTCCTGTTCCTCGTCGAGGCCGAAAGCCGGGACTTCTCGCAGGAAGTGCGCCTGAGCTACGACAACGGCGGCAAGCTGCACGCGGCTTTCGGCGGCAGCTATCTCAATGCCCGCCAGCAGGGTTCCAACGGCAGCCCCAGCATCATCGGCGCCCGTCGCAGCGGCGCCACCCAGTCGCGCACGCTGGGCGCCTTCGCCAACGTCAGCTACGATTTCACGCCCGAATTCTCGCTGGCGTTCGACGGGCGCTACCAGATTGACAAACTCTATGCCTACGCGGGCGAAGGCGGCGCGAACTCGAGCGGGGCGACCATCCCGGCGGGCTTCTATGCCGAGGACGAGCGCATCGCCAAGGGCACTTACAAGAACTTCCTGCCGCGCGTCATCGCCAAGTACGATTTCGGCAGCAGCATGGTCTATGCCTCCTATTCCAAGGGCGTGAACCCGGGCGCGTTCAACACGCTGTTCATCACCTCGCTGCCGCCGGTCGTCGCCGAGGCGGAGCGCCTGGGTTACTCGGTGCAGGTCGATCCCGAGAAGATCACCAACTACGAGATCGGCGCGAAGGGCCAGCTCTTCGGCAACATCGTCACCTATGACCTTGCCGCGTTCTGGGCCGACTGGACCAACCAGATCCAGAACCAGTCGACCGTGATCTTCGTCGATACCGACGGCACCGGCGTGCGCCAGCTGCAGGTCTCGGGCCAGACCAATACCGGCAAGACGCGGGTGAAGGGTATCGAGGCCAACGTCTCGGCACGCCTGTCGCGGGCGGTGACGCTGGACCTGACGGGCGCCTACATCGACAGCAAGGTCCGCGCCGGCACCAATACCGCCGCTACCGCGCTGACCGGGATGACCGACTTCCGCGGCAAGGAAAGCCCCTTCACCTCCAAGTGGTCGGGCACGGCGGCGCTCAGCTACAACGCGCCGCTCACCGACAAGCTGGACGGCTTCGCGCGAGCGGACTTCGTCTACAAGTCCGGTTCGTACACCGACATCTCGAACATCGTGCGCTCGCCCGACATGACCCAGGTGAACCTGCGCGCGGGCGTGGGCAACGACACCTACCGGATCGAGGCGTTCATCACGAACCTGTTCGACAACAAGGCGTACTACAACGTCTCGAACAACAGCCTTGTCGTGCCGGTGAACCCGTCACCGAACCCGTCGGTGGTCGGCGGCCTCGTCGCCCAGCTGCGCGAACTGCGCACAGTCGGCATCCGCGGCTCCTTCAACTTCTGAGCGACCCCATGACTGCACCCGGTCCGCTTCGGCGGGCCGGGTGATCTTTTTTCAGGAAGGCGCGATCCGATGCCCATCGAAATCACGGGGATCATGTCCCATCACGTGTCCAACGAGGACATGGTGCTGCCGCCCAAGGTCTTCGACAAGGCGGTGCTGCGCTCCCATGCGCAGGCGCACGAGCAGGCCGGGTTCGACCGCGTGCTGATCGCGCAGAGTTCCTACTGGCCCGATTCCATGCCGGTCGCCGCCTACATGGCGGGCGTGACCGAGCGACTGGGTTTCATGGTCGCGCATCGCCCCGGCTTCGTTTCGCCGACAATGGCCGCGCGCCAGTTCGCGACGCTGGACCACCTGAGCGAAGGGCGCGCCGCGATCCACATCATCACCGCCGCCAACGACCGCGAGACCCAGTGCGACGGCGATTTCCTCACCAAGGAGGAACGCTACCACCGCAGCCGTGAATTCGTGGAGGTGCTGCGCCGGATGTGGGCCGCAAAGGAGCCGGTCACGCACGAGGGGCGGTTCTACAGGTTCAACGAAAGCCTGCCCGAGATCGGACCTTACGAACGCTCCGCAATCCCGGTCTACTGGGCGGGCGGCTCGCCCGTCTCCATCCAGTACGCGGGCGAATGCGCCGATATTTACGCGGTCGGCATGGAATCGCTCGCCGATACCGGCGCGGCGATCGAGCGGATCAGGGCATCGGCCGCCGAGGCCGGGCGCACCATCGCGGCGCAGGGTACGGTGCGCTACATCCTTGGTCGTACAGAGGGCGAGGCGTGGGACAACGCGCGCGAGATCCTGCGCAAGTTCGTCGCCAATGGGGAAGAACGCCTGAAGCTGACCGGCAACAGCTGGTTCCAGCCCGGTGGCCGCACGGAGAAGGACTTCTCCAACGCGGCGGGCATATCGAACGAGGATCGCTTCGGGGCGCTGACCGGATCGGACTCGGTGCTGGACGAACGGCTGTGGATCGGCCCGCAGCGGCAGGGCATCCCCATGGCACCCTCGCTGGTCGGCACGCCCGAGCAAGTGACCGAAGCGATTATGCGTTACTACGACCTTGGCATGACCGGGGTGCTGTTCCGCGGCTTCGACCTTTACGAGGACGCGCTGCGGGCGGGGGACGAACTGATCCCGCGCCTCAAGGTCGCCGCGCTCGATCGCGATGCTGCTGCGGTACGCCAGATCGCGGGCGAACCGCAGCATGCCTGAGGCCGATCAGCGCGCCCCGCTGTCCGTCGCCATCGCCTGGGGCTCCGGCTCGTTCTGCCAGAGCCTTGTGATCTACGCCTACAGTGTACTCGTACTGCGCTATCTCACGGACACGGTGGGGCTCGCGGCGGCGCTGGCGGGGACGCTGATGGCCGTGTTCAAGGTCTACGATGCCCTGATCAATCCGGTGATCGGCTGGTTCACCGACCGGATCGACACGCCGATGGGCAGGCGCAGGCCCTGGCTGCTGCTGGGCGGTGTCTTCTCCGCCGCCTCGCTGGTGCTGGGCTTCAACATCCCGGTCGATGCTCCCATGGCGCACAAGATCGCCTGGGCCTGCCTTGGCCAGTTCCTGTTCTCCACGGGCTTCGCGCTTTTCGCGATCCCCTGGCTGGCGATGCCCCAAGAGATTTCGGGCAGCGGGCGGCAGCGCACGCAGATGATGGCGTGGCGCGTGGGCTTCTCCTCGCTGGCACAGGGCGCGGCATCGCTCAGCGGGCCGATGCTGCTGGCGGCGCTTGGCATGGGCGCGGCGGCCTATGGCGCGATGGGCTGGACGATGGGCGCGCTGTGCCTGGCGGGCGCGCTCGGCACGGTGATCTTCACCCGCCACGCGCGCACGCGGGTGGTCGAGAGCGGCGCCCGCCCGGCGCTGGGCGCGCAGTTCGGGCTGCTGCTGACCAACCGCCCGTTCCTGGTGCTGGTAGGGGTGAAGGTGTGCCTCTACTTCGGGCTGGCCGTGGCCGCATCCGGCATGGCGCTGCTGACGCGCTGGGTCTTCGCCTTCAGCGACTACTGGCTGGGCATCTACACGATGGTGAGCACGCTGGCGCTACTCGCCTCCCAACCCGTGTGGCTGTGGCTGAGCGGCAGGCTGGCGACGCGCGGCGCGCTGGCCTGCGCTTTCGCACTCCATGGCCTCTCGCAGCTCTCGCTGTTCTTCAACGCCGGTTCGGTGCCGCTACTGATGGTGCAGGCGCTGCTGCTGGGCGCGGGCGGAGGGGGCGTCTTCATGCTCAGCCAAGCGCTGCTGCCCGACGTGATCGAGCACGATTACCGCCGCACCGGCCTGCGCCGGGGCGGGGCCTTCGCGGGCGTCGTATCGCTGCTGGAAACCGGATCTTCGGCGCTCGCGCTGTTCGTGCTCGGCCTTGCCCTGTCGGCGGGCGGCTACCTTGCGGGCGTGGCGGGACGGGCTGGGCAACCGCCGCAGGCGATCGAGGCGATCCGCTGGTGCGCCTGCGTGCTGCCCGCCGTGGCTGAACTGGCGGGCATCCTGCTACTGACCCGGTTTCGCCTTGAGCGCGAGCCCGAAGGAGCCGTCGCATGAGGACCGTTGCCGCTCTTCTCCTCGCCCTCTCGGCAGGCGCCGCTGCCGCGCAAGACATGCCGCCCGCCTACAAGCGCAACTTCGACACGCAGGACGGCTCGCTCGACCGCGTGGCGCGCTGGGACAAGTACCTACCGACCGAGAGGGTCGAAGGTGCGACGGGCCGCCCGCTCTCCACGGCGCGCCCCGATCATCTCAGCATCCGCCCTGAAGCGCTCGCCGCCGCGAAGGCGCAGGCAGACGCCTCCCACACGATGGCGCTGCTGGTCTATGCGCACGGCAGAGTGCAGATGGAGGAATACGGGCCGGGCTTCTCGGCCGCCTCGCAGTTCGACAGCTATTCCAGCGCCAAGGGGCTGCTCGCCCTTGCGGTGATGATCGGCGTCGACAAGGGCTATCTGCGGCTCGACGATCCGGCATCGCGCTATATCTCCGCATGGCGTTACGACGGGCGCAAGGCGATCACGGTGGGCGACCTGCTGTGGATGCAGAGTGGGCTCGCCATCGGCAGCTTCGAGGTCAAGCCCAACAACCCGGTGCTCGACATGTTTATCGGGCTCGACATCAAGCCATTCGTCGCTAGCGCACCACTGGCCCGTCCGCCGGGCGAGGCGTTCGAGTTCAACCACATGAACGCGCAGGCCCTGCACGACGTTCTCGTCGCGGCCAGCGGCATGCGCTACGCCGCGTTCCTGTCGCGCCACTTGTGGAAGCCGCTGGGCCTGCGCGACGCGATGGTGGCGCTGGACCATGAAGGGGGAGAGGCGCGCACGGTCTGCTGCTTCGTCAACACCCCGCGCAACTGGCTGCGCATCGGCGTGATGCTGGCGAACGGGGGCAGGTTCGCGGGGCGGCGCATCCTCTCCGAACGCAACGCGCGCCTGCTTGCCATCCCCGCGCCGCGGAGCCCAGCATTCGGGATGTTCATGCAGGTGGCCAACCCGAACGGAAAGCCGGGCGATCCCAATACCGGGTTCCACGCTGACGACCTCTACTACTTCGAGGGACACGGCGGGCAGCGGCTCTACATAGTGCCGTCGCGCGGCCTCGTGGCGTACCGGACCGGGCGCGTGGACTACAAGTGGGACGACGTGCGCTTCGCCAACACCCTGCTGGACGGCCTGAAGTGAGCAAGCGCGCAGGCGCGCGGGGCATCGCTTGGGCATCCGGCGCGTTCCCGCAGGCCATCGCCTTCAACGCCTTCGCGGTGTTGTTCTTCCGCTACCTGACCGATACGGTCGGGCTGGAGGCGGCGCTGGTGGGCACGATCATCGGCGCGTCGAAGTTCTACGACGCGCTGATCGCGCCGGGCATCGGCCACCTGACCGACCGGATCGACACGCCGATGGGACGCCGCCGCCCTTGGATGCTGGCGGGTGGGCTGGCCATGGCGGCATCGCTGGTCGCCTGCTTCAACATCCCGGTCGAGGCGTCCTACGCCGCGCGGATGGCGTGGGCGGCGGCGGGGTACTTCGCGTTCGCGACGGGCTATATGGTCTTCGCCATTCCCTGGTTGGCGATGCCGCCCGAGGTCACGCCGAGCGTTCAGGCCCGCACCGGCATGATGGCCTGGCGCGTGGCGTTCTCCTCGGTGGGGCAGGGACTGGCGACTTCGATCGGTCCTATGCTGCTGGCTGCCGTCGGGGCTGGAGCGATGGGATATGGGCTGCTCGGCTGGGGGCTGGGTGGCCTGTGCTTTTGCGGTACGCTCATCACCGTGATCGCGACGCGCGGTGTCGCCCGCACGGCCCTTCCTGCGCGCTCGCCAGCGGGTGAACGAGCGCAGTGGCGCAGCCTGCTGGCCAACCGGCCTTTCGTGACGCTGCTGTCGCTTAAGGCGGCGCTCTATTTCGGCCTTGGCTTTAACGGAGCGGCGCTGGCCATGCTGACGCGCTGGGTGATCGGCGTATCGGACTACTGGTTGGGCATCTTCACGCTGGCGCTGGTCGCCATGTCGCTGCTGTCGCAGCCGGGTTGGGTCTGGCTGGCGGGGCGGTTCGGCAAGCGGCGGGCGCTGACGGTTGCCTTCGCGGGGCTTGCGAGCTTCCACCTGACGCTGGCTTTCAATGCCGACTCCACGGCGCTGCTGGTGGCGCAGGCCTGCGCGCTCGGCGTGTTCGGAGGGGGCGTCTACATGCTCACGCAGTCGCTCCTGCCCGATGTAATCGAGCATGACGCGAAGCTGACGGGTCGGCAGCGCGGCGGGTTGTTCGCGGGCGCGGTCTCGTTCCTTGAAACCGCGTCGTCCGCGCTCGCCATCTTCGTAATGGGCCTGATGCTGTCGGTCTTCGGCTATGTCGAGGGGATGACGCCGGGAACCGAGCAACCCGCATCGGCGCGATTGGCCATCATCCTGTGCGGAGCGGTGATCCCGGCATGCTTCGAACTGATCTCGCTCACGATCCTGCGCAAGCTCGATCCGGACTTATAAGGGTGCCGCCAGAGCGCCGGCCAAATGCGCGAGTTCGCTATCTTGCAGGCTCGGATGGCGTGCGTGGTCGCCGTGTTCCCGTGAGCCACGTCGCCAGCAGCGCTTCCTTCCATGCCATTGAATCGATGGCACTATCAAATCGTGGGCCCAAGCAACTTTTTCACTGCATTGTCACGCGGCATGAGCGAAAACTCAGTTTTGAGGAAGGGGGTCGCGCCGGAACATCTATTATCAGAACAACTGTCTTCGGATAGCGGACCGGCTGCATTTGAGGTTCGACAATTTTGCATCGAATGACCGACAAGGGTCGGGTGCAGGAGCGGCTGCCAAGCACCTAACCCTTGGCTGCAGGACAATGCCGCTCGTGACTAATTCCGTAGCTTGTACGATCATGCACGCATGAGAGTCCGTAGATATTCCTGTGCAATGCTGGCGATGCTGTATGCTCTTGCCGGTGCGCTACATCTGATCATCCCGGCACCATTCGTCGCCATTGTCCCGGATTGGGTTCCTGCGCCTGCCTCGGTTGTAATGCTAACCGGTCTTGCGGAAATCGCTGGAGCTGCTGGTATCGGGCAGTCTTGGGCGCCCCGGCTCCGCATCGCTGCGGGATGCGGTCTTTCGGCCTACGCCCTGTGCGTGTGGCCAGCGAACGTCCAGCACATGCTGCTCGACCTTGCGAAGCCTGAGCATGGTCTCGGGCTTGCGTACCACCTACCGCGGCTCGCCTTTCAGCCGGTGCTCATCTGGTGGCCGCTATGGGCGGCGAATGTTACGGCCTGGCCATTCCGACAGCAGACCTGACCATCCCGGTGGTGCGAGTCAGGCGGGCCGGAACGACAACGCAGCACCATTCATGCAGTAACGCAGCTCGGTAGGGGGCGGCCCGTCGTCGAAGACGTGGCCAAGGTGCCCGTCGCAGCGGGCGCAGCGCACCTCATTGCGAACCATGCCCATGGAGCGATCGGTGACGATCTGCACCGCGCCGGGAAAATGGTTCCAGAAACTGGGCCAGCCGGTTCCGCTATCGAACTTGGTGGAAGACGAGAACAGCGGCAGGTCGCAGCCCGCGCAGAAGAAGCGACCCTTACGGTGCTCTTTGACCAGCAGGCTCGAATAGGGCCGCTCGGTGCGTCCCTGACGCAATACAGCATAGGTTTGAGGGGGCAGACGTTTTCGCCATTCCGCGTCCGGCAGGCTGAGGCCTTGCGCCGGAGCGGCGATAGCGACGCCCCCGGTCAGTACAACTGCACCTGCAACAAGCAGCGTTGCCGTAAAGACGCGGCGGTTCAGGGAGACAGTGCTGGGCGTCATGGCCTCTATAATCCCCTCGCTTGAACTATTCAGGCGATACATGGGGGTGCGGGCCAACGGCCCACAAGCCCCATGTGTCGTTGAAATCGTGGTCAGGGCATCAGCACGGTGTCGACCACGTGGATGACACCGTTCGACTGCATGACGTTGGCGATGGTGATCTTCGCCTTGCCGCCCTTGGCGTCGGTTAGCCACCAGGCTCCGGTCTTGTCCTTCCAGGCGGTCAGATTCTCGCCCTCGACCGTCGTCAGCATGGCCTTGCCGCCGTGGGCCTTGGCGTTGGCGGCGATGTCGGCGGCTGTCATGCGGCCCGCGACGACGTGATAGGTCAGCACTTTCGTGAGCATCGCCTTGTTCTCAGGCTTCAGCAGCGAATCCACGGTGCCCTTGGGCAGCTTGCTGAATGCGGCGTTGGTGGGCGCGAAGACGGTGAACGGACCGGGGCCCTTGAGCGTATCGACGAGCCCGGCCGCCTTAACCGCGGCGACGAGCGTGGTGTGATCCCTGGAGTTAACAGCGTTGTCGATGATGTCCTTGGTCGAATACATCGCAGCGCCGCCCACCATCGGGTTCTTGGCCGCGATGGCCACGCCTCCGGTCAGCAACAGGGCGGCGGCGAGGCCGGAGGCGAACTTGCGGGGTAATGCTTGCATGTCAGGCATCCTCTTTCGTGCACTCTCGTGTTTGGAGTGCCCCGAAGATACGGAGCGCGCGCTGATCCGGATGCAGCAAGGAATCAGATTATCGAGATTTTTCCTGTCATCACCGGCAGGCTGCTCGGCGCGGCATGGGGCGCGGTGGCGGGATCTTCCATGGTAATGGCGAGCGTCGCATCCGCAGCAAGGAGCGGACGCATCGCGGGATCGACGGGCATCGCGCCTCCTTCGTGCGCCATCATGCCCAGTGAGCGTGGCACGCCGTCCTGCGGGATAATCCATAGTTCGGGGCGTTTGCCGTCGCCGGGCCTCTCCAGCGAGCCGACCTGCAGCATGCCATTTTGCGGGTCGTAGCTGACGGCGAGAACTTGCGCTTCGCCGTTCCCCGTGAGTTGGGAGACGGCCATCGGCATGCGTGCCGGTGGCTCGACCGGGCGCAGTACGATGAACAGGGCCAGCGCGGCCGCGACGGCTCCCGAAATTAGCGCGCCCGCGCGCCAGACACGCAGGGGCTTCATGCTTGGCGCCTCCGGGCGCGCGCCGACGCGCGCCGCGACCGCATCCCAGACCCGGGACGAAGGCAGGGAGGGCGGGAGCGTATCGAGCAAGGGCGACAGCCTTGTGCTCCATCCTTCCACCTCGCGTGCAAAGACCGGGTCGGAGAGGCACAAGCGTAAGGCTTGTGCGCGCTCGGCTCCTTCCAGCAACCCCAGCGCGAGTTCGGCGGCGAGAGCACCGCGATCCTGTTCTTCGGCTGCGTCAACCATGGCCAAGGCAGTCTTTCAGTCTGAGCATGCCGCGCCGGATCCAGCTCTTCACCGTGCCGAGCGGTGTGCCGCTGCGCTCCGCCAGTTGCTGGTAGGTCATGCCCTGAAGGAACGCGCTGCGGATCGCCCCGGACTGATCGCTGGGAAGGCCTTCGATGCAGACAAGCAGCCTACGTCTTTCCTCATCGCCTTCCATAATCACATCGGCCAGCGGCGCATCGTCGGCGATTCCGGCCATCGCCTCGTCGGGCACGGCGTCATGGCGATGTTCGGCCCGGCGCCAGTCGACAGCTGCATTGCGCGCGATCGTGGCGAGCCAACTTATGGGACTGGCCCGAGTGTCGTCGAACGACGCAGCCCGTCTCCAGACCTTCACGTAGACATCCTGGAGCACATCCTCCGCGGCTTCCCGGTCCGCGCAGATGCGAAGACAAATGCCGAACAGCTTGGCGGAGGTGAGATCGTAGACGCGGTGCAATCCGGCAGCATCGCCGCTGGCGGCAAGGTGGATGGCCGAGACCAGGACTGTCCGATTTTCCGACCGTGCCGCAGAGTTCGCTTCATGCATTCGCCGGTCTCGTCCCTGCTACGCCGAAGCATCAACGATCCTGCGCAGAACTTGTGCCCGGCCCGGATACGAGAACGGGATTGCTGCGATAGAGCGCCGGGAAGGTCACTTTCAGCGCGGCGACCTTCGGGAGGTCGTTGCGGCGGATATAAGCCGAATCCGGGTGCAGGGTCAGGTAATCCTGATGATAGGCTTCCGCCGGGTAGAAGCCCTTGAACGGCTCCACCCGCGTGACGATGGGGCGCTTCCACGCGCCTGCCTTGCCCAGTTGCGCGATGTAGCGTTCGGCGGTCTCGCGCTGGCCGTCTGCCTGGGGGAACAGGGCGCTGCGATATTGAGTGCCGCGATCCGGTCCCTGTGCATTGAGCATCGTGGGGTCTGCGACCACCGAGAAGAACACGTGCAGCAATTGTCCGTAGCTGACTTGCCGCGGATCGTAGGTCACCTTCACCGCCTCGGCATGGCCGGTGCCTCCGCGCGAGACCACGGCGTATTGCGCGCTTCCCCGATCGCCGCCCGCGTAGCCCGATACCGCGCTGCTGACGCCCCGAACATGCTGGAACACGCCCTGCACGCCCCAGAAGCACCCGCCCGCGAAAACGGCGGTTTCGCGTTTGCCTGCCTCGGGGGCCTGGAACGCCGGTGCCGGGATGCGGAATACGGCCTGGGTCGCGGCGGCTTGAGCACTGTTCTGGCGCAGGAGCGCGGCGCCCCCCACTATACCTGCGGTGAGGGTGACGACGAGCATGGCGGTGCTGGTGATCCGCTTCATGGACAGGGACTTTCCGGCTTCGTGGTTCCTGTGGGAATATACGACGCGAACCGGCGAAAGGATGCACGCTGGCGTCATTCATGCATCATTATGGTGCCGAGGCGTTTATGAACCGCAACACCGGATCCGCCGACGCATCGGAGCGCCGCGCGCTTCTGCATCTGCGGCAAGGCGGCGACAACACATGATCCTCTTCCTTCTGGCGTATCTGGGCGGTGTGCTGACGATCATCAGTCCCTGCATCCTGCCGGTCCTGCCCTTCGTCTTCGCGCGCGCGGACAAGCCATTTCTGCGCAGCGGGCTGCCGTTGCTGCTGGGCATGGCGATGACTTTTGCCGCCGTCGCGACGCTGGCGGCGGTAGGCGGAGGGTGGGCCGTCCAGGCGAACGCCTATGGCCGAATCGCAGCGCTGGCCGTGCTTGCGGCGTTCGGGTTGCTGCTGCTGTTTCCGTCCCTTGCCGATCGGGCGACGCGCCCGCTGGTGGCATTGGGAGGAAGGCTGTCGCAGTCTGCGGACCGTGCGGACCGTGCGGACCGTGCGGACCGTGCGGATCGCGGCGCGTCGAGTTTCTTCGCCTCGCTCCTGCTGGGCGTCGCCACCGGCTTGCTGTGGGCGCCCTGTGCGGGGCCGGTGCTTGGCCTCATGCTCACCGGGGCGGCGCTGCAGGGCGCGAGCGCGCATACGAGCCTGCTGCTGCTGGCTTACGCGGCGGGCGCCGCGACTTCGCTGGCGCTGGCCTTGCTGGTGGGCGGCAAGGTCTTCGCGGCGATGAAGCGCTCGATCGGCGTGGGTGAGCGTATCCGCAAGGTGCTGGGCGTCGCCGTTCTGGTTGGTGTCGCCGCGATCGCGCTGGGGCTGGACACCGGACTGCTGACGCGCCTTTCGCTGTCAGGCACCGCGCGTTTCGAACAGGGCCTGCTCGACCGTTTCCATCCTGACGAAGCGATGCCTTCGGCTGGGATGGGCAAAGGCGGGCAACTGGCCGACGAAGGTGCGTTCCCATCGCTGGCGGGAGCGAACGAATGGATCAATTCGCCGCCGCTGACCCCGGCATCGCTGCGCGGGAAGGTCGTGCTGGTCGATTTCTGGACCTACAGCTGCATCAACTGCCTGCGCTCGCTGCCTTACGTGCGGGCCTGGGCGGAGAAGTACCGCGACCAGGGTCTGGTCGTGATCGGCGTCCACACGCCAGAGTTCGCGTTCGAGAAGGACCCCGCCAACGTCCGCAAGGCGGTGCGCGATCTCGGCATCGCCTATCCGGTCGCGATCGACAACGACCACGACGTCTGGCGCGCGTTCCGCAACCGCTACTGGCCCGCGCACTACTTCATCGATGGCAAGGGCCGCATCCGCTACCACCACTTCGGCGAAGGCGATTACGCGCAGTCGGAACGGGTGATCCAGCGGCTGCTGGCGGAGAACGGAAATGCGCTGGGCAATACCGGGACGGTCACCGTGTCGGCGACCGGAGCCGGGGCCGCTGCGGGACAGGGGAGGGCACGATCGCCGGAAACCTATCTTGGCTATGGAAAGGCGCTGCGGTTCGCTTCGCCGGGCGGTTTGGTTCGCGACGCCCGTCACGACTACGCCGCTCCCGTCTCCCCGCAGCGCGACGCCTGGGGCCTAGCCGGGACATGGACGGCCGGTCGCGAAAAGGCATCGCTCGATGCTGCGGGAGGACGCATCGTCTATCGCTTTCAAGCGCGCGACGTACATCTCGTGCTCGGCCCGGCGCGGTCGGGGCAACGGGTACGGTTCCGGGTGACCGTCGACGGCAAGGCGCCCGGCGCAGACCACGGCACCGATGTCGATCCGGGTGGCAACGGCGTGGTCGATGGCCAGCGGCTCTACCAGTTGATCAGGATGCAGGACAGCACGGCTGAGCGGACTTTCGCGATCGAGTTCCTCGACCCGGGCGTTCAGGCCTACGCATTCACGTTCGGCTGAGGCGTGCCATCGGCTGTGCACACAATGGCACATGGGCAACAAAACGTCACGGTAAGCCGGCGCAACCAAACTTTGGCCCTCGCAGTTTGCCCTTCCGACAGCGGCTGAGTTGGCCGTCTGATAAGGAGGATTTCCATGAGGGCACTGTACTTTGCGCCGTTGGGCGCGATGGCGCTCGCTCTTACCGCGCCAGCTTTTGCGCAGGACGGGGACGCGGTGGACTGGAGCGGCCCGTATGTCGGCGGCTCGATCGGCTACACGTTCCAGAAGAGCGACAACAACGAGCATCTTCGCTTCGACACCAATGCCGACGGCAGCTTCAACGACACGGTCACGACGACCACTGGTGCGAACGCGTTCTCGCCGGGCACGTGCGGCGGCGCAGCGCGTGGATCGACACCGGCCAGCGGCTGCCGGGGCGACAAGGACGCACTGAGCTGGATGGGCCATGTCGGCTACGACCGCCAGTTCGGCAGCATCGTGGCAGGCGTGGTCGCCGAAGCAGGCAAGACGTACATCGACGACGCGGTGAGCGAATACTCGACGACACCGGCATACTACACCATGCGCCGTCAGATCGACTGGAACGGCAACTTGCGTGCCCGACTGGGCGTGACCACGCGCAGCGGCATCATGCCCTATGTCACTGGCGGATTGTCCTACGCCAAGGTGCAGAACAGCTTCACCACCAGCAACGGGGCGAACAGCTTCACTGAAGTGAACCGCAAGGAAGATGCCTGGGGCTGGAACGTCGGCGGCGGCGTTGAAGCCAAGGTCGCGCGCAACTTCTCGATCGGCGCGCGCTACCTCTATACCCGCTACAATGCCGACGATTACCGCGTCGATGTGGGCGCTGGCACCGCGCCTGCGACCAATCCCTTCCGCATCACCCCCTCGGGCGGGGCGAGCATCAATCGTGGCGATAAGTTCGACACCCAGAGCGTCATGGTGACCAGCAGTTTCCGCTTCTGATCGCACTAACCGGAGGGCAGCTGCAAAAAAAACCTGCACCACCTCGCAGTTGCCCTCATTGGTCACGGCGCCACACATTCGCAGCTGAACAGTGTCAGCGTATTGTGCTTGGCAGGAGCGCAGTGCTCCCGGGGTCCACATAATGTATTCCCACTCAGGACGTCTGGCGTCTCCGCTGGAGAATTTGATGCGTTGAAAGCGGGCTTCAGCGCGGTCCGGGCTTTGAAGCCGGAGGTCCCTATCGGCGAGTCTGGGACCTCCAGAAAATGAAAAGCTGCCCGTCCGCAACTCGATAGCGAAATATCACCGCTGAGAGTCTGCAATGGGTCGGCATCTCCTGAAGCGTTCTACCTATGGCCGTCAGGGCCATAGGAGATGTGTCATGGGATTATCAGAGTTTGATCCCGCCGCTCGCGAGCGGGTATCTTGGAACGCCGGGCGCAAGGTTGGTGCGAAGCGAGCGCTAAAGCCCCGTCAGATATGGGCCATCCGCTTCTTTCTCGACCAGCATGGGCGGGTCCGCGACCGTGCCCTCTTTGACCTGGCCATCGATAGCAAGCTTCGCGGATGCGATCTGGTGAAGATCAGGATCAGCGATATCGTTTGTGATCGGAAAATTCGCACACGGGCCACGGTCGTACAGCAAAAGACCGGCAGACCGGTTCAGTTTGAACTGATGACCGATGCTCGCGCGAGCCTGCTCAAATGGCTGGAACTGAGAGGTGGATCCTTGGAGGATTTTGCGTTTCCTAGCCGTACCGATCACGCAGCCCACATCAGCACCAGGCAATATGCTCGCCTCGTTGACGAATGGGTCACGGGGATCGGACTGCCTGGCGAAGATTATGGCACCCACTTTCTGCGCCGAACCAAGGCGTCGATCATCTACAAGGCGACTGGAAATCTCCGCGCCGTCTAGATTTTGCTTGGGCACACGAAGATCGAAAGCACGGTCAGATACCTTGGCGTGGACGTGGAGGATGCTTTGACGCTCGCAGAGGGCACTGAAATCTGAGACTGTCCTGGGTCCTTGCAACGGCAAGGACCCAGGGCTTACAGCGTAGCGGCTGCTGTGCGCCCATCCAAGCCGCTCAATTGGAAAAGTCTCGCGCCTGCGAGCGGTCAGTCCGGTTATGGCCGGGGCTGGGACGAAGCCGTCGTTCCCAGATAGCCACTCTAATTGCGGCTTTTGTCGCGGACGGACGTACCGGCCTTGCACGCGTGCCATAGTCGGCTTTGGCGTGGGCAAGAAAAATGAACCGAAAGGAGCTGGCGCCAGACTGGAAAAGTGGCCAGCCCGGAGCGCTGGACATCAATCTTCGCGCTCTTCGCGCCTGATCGGAAACACCAGCAATGTTGAGGTAGCAGAGGCGCATAACCTGCCCTGCGCATCGACCAGTCGCGCCTCGGAGAAGCCCACACGGCGTCCCAGCGATACCAGCTTTCCTTCTGCGCGAACCGGGCCGCTCGTTTCGCTGAGCGCGCGGTGATAGGCGACCTTGAGTTCCAGCGTCGTGTAGCCCTGTCCGACGGGAAGACTGGAATGCACGGCACAGCCACAGGCACTGTCGAGCAAGGTGGCAGCATAGCCGCCGTGAACCGAGCCGATCGGATTGAACACCTTACGCGATGGTGAGCCTTCGAAGACCACGCGTCCTCGCTCCAATTCGACCAGCCAAAATTCAAGCGTCTCTCCGATCGGTGGATGGCGGTTTGCTACCATCAACGCTGCCAGCTGGTCATGGCCATCAAGGTCGACGAGATCCTGCGTCACGTTCATGTCGGTCTTCCTTATCCCGTGGCCTTCTCGGAGAGCCAGGCGCGCGTCTCGGCAAGCAGTTCATCCGAAAGTGCCGGATCGTCCACCGCACGCGCCAAAACCACTGCGCCGACCATCGCCGACCATCGACCAATCGCGTCGCGGCGGCGTTCGGCATGATCGCCGCCGGGGAGCGCCGCCGCAAAACGTTCAATTTGCGCTTCCAGTCCCACTGCCATCGCACCACGCGCTGCAGGCGCTTGTTGCCGCATCAGCCCAGCAAGGCTTGCGGTCGGGCACCCCTGTTCGGGATGATCGCGGTGTAGGGTCGAGAGATAGGCATCCGTCCATGTCTCCAGATCCGCCATGCCGCTGCGTTCGCCCGTCATCGCCGCGGCGACCGTTGCTGCGATCAGATCATCCTTCGACGCGAAGTGGCTGTAGAAACCGCCATGGGTCTGTCCTGCAGCCTTCATCACATCCGCTACCGTAACGGCAGCGAAGCCGTGCTCGCGGAACAAGCGGCTAGCCTCACGCAGGATGCGTGCGCGATTTTCCACCATCTGCTCACGACTGACCCTCATCGAAAAATCTCCGCGATCCCCATTGACACTTTCATGATGATCATCACATTTATGGAAACGCGATGACCATCATAAATATAGTGACCTTCTGAAAAAGGGCAATGCGATGACCAAACCTGCAGTTCTTATCACCGGCGCTTCGACCGGGATCGGTGCCACATATGCCGATCGGTTCGCCCGGCGCGGCCACGATTTGGTGTTGGTTGCGCGCGACGTCGCCCGCATGGAGGCGATGGCAACCGGCCTGCGCGCGCAGAACGGCGTGTCGATCGACATCTTGCCTGCCGACCTGACCCGCGCCGACGAGATCGCAGCGGTGGAGGCGCGGCTGCGCGATGACGATCGGATCGGCATCCTCCTGAACAACGCAGGTGCTGGTCTGAACGGCAGCTTCGTCGATCAGCCCACGGACACGATCACACAGTTGATCGCGCTCAACACCACATCTGTGACGCGCCTCGCCAGTGCAGTGGCCCCCCGCCTGGCCGCACGCGGGGATGGCGCGATCATCAACATCGGTTCGGTCGTGGGACTGGCGCCGGAACTGGGTATGTCAGTCTACGGGGCAACCAAGGCGTTCGTGTTGTTCCTGTCGCAGGGACTGGCGTTGGAGCTTGGGCCAAAGGGCGTGTATGTTCAGGCGGTACTTCCCGCCGCGACCCGCACGGAATTGTGGGGGCGTGCCGGTGCCGACGAGGCGAACCTGCCGCCGATGATGGACGTGAACGATCTGGTCGATGCGGCGCTGGTCGGCTTCGACAAGCGCGAGGGCGTCACCATCCCGCCTTTGCATGATGGCACGTTGTGGGATGCCTTTGATGGCGCCCGCAAGGCGATGCTCCCCGGCTTCGGCACGACGCAGCCCGCATCGCGCTACGTCGCCTGAACTTTCGCCATATCGACACGAAGGGACGACCACTTATGACCGGCACCTCACTTTTCTCGACCTATGACCTTGGCGGTATCACGCTCGCCAACCGCATCGTGATGGCCCCGCTGACCCGCAATCGCGCAGGTGCAGGCTTGGTGCCAAGCGAATTTGCGGCTGAGTACTATGCCCAGCGCGCCAGCGCCGGGCTAATCATCACCGAGGCGACGCAGGTGTCAGCGCAGGCCCAAGGCTATCAGGATACCCCCGGCCTCTACACGCCCGAACAGATCGCCGCTTGGCGCAAGGTGACCGATGCCGTCCATGCCAAGGGCGGCCGTATCTTCGTGCAACTGTGGCATGTTGGGCGGGTCAGCCATGTCGATC
This sequence comes from Novosphingobium sp. fls2-241-R2A-195, assembly GCF_030209485.1. Classification (NCBI taxonomy): domain Bacteria; kingdom Pseudomonadati; phylum Pseudomonadota; class Alphaproteobacteria; order Sphingomonadales; family Sphingomonadaceae; genus Novosphingobium; species Novosphingobium sp. fls2-241-R2A-195. The sequence goes on along the minus strand of NZ_JARVRY010000014.1, from coordinate 77,519 downwards.
TCCATGGCGGCGAAGCGCCTGTAGCGCCTTCGGCGATCCGGGCGGATGCCAAGACATTCGTGAATAACGGCTTTGCCGATGTGTCCGAGCCGCGCGCGCTGGAACTCGCTGAGATCCCAGGCATCATCGAGAGCTTCCGTCAGGCCGCCGCCAATGCGATCTCGGCCGGCTTCGACGGCGTGGAAATTCACGGCGCCAACGGCTATCTGCTCGACCAGTTCGCCAAGGACGGCGCCAACCAGCGCAGCGACAGCTATGGCGGCTCGGTCGAGAACCGGGCCCGGTTGATGCTCGAGGTCGTAGCGGCGGTGGCCGGAGAGATCGGCGCGAACCGCACCGGTATCCGCCTGTCTCCCGTGTCGCCCGCTAACGGTATCTCGTCCAGCGATCCGCAGGCGCAATTCGACTATATTGTCGCCCAGTTGGATAAGCTGGACATTGCCTATATCCATGTCGTCGAAGGCGCGACCGGTGGCTCGCGCGACGTCGCTCCGTTCGATTTCGCAGCACTGCGCAAAGCGTTCCGCAACACCTACATTGCCAACAACGGCTTCGATCACGCGCTGGCCGAGGCGCATCTGGCGAAGGGCGAAGCCGACGTGATCGCTTTCGGGCGGCCTTTCATCGCCAATCCCGACCTGGTCGAACGCCTGAAATCCGGCGCTGCGCTGGCCGATCTCGATCCCGCCACCCTCTACGGTGGCGGCGCAAAGGGGTACATCGATTACCCTGTAGCGAACGCCGATACGGCGGCGTGATCGACCACAAGGGGAAGATGCCATGAAGGGCTATATTCTGGATCGCTACCGTAAGGGGCAGACCCTTCGTCTCGGCGATCTGCCCGATCCGGTACCCAGCGCGGACGAAGTGCTGGTCGAAATCCAGGCGACCGGGCTCAACCAGCTCGACGGCAAGATTCGCGACGGTGCGTTCAAACCGATCCTGCCGTACAAGCCCCCTTTCGTGTTGGGTCACGATTTGGCCGGGGTCGTCCTGTCGGTCGGCTCGAATGTGCGACGCTTCAAGGCGGGTGATGCCGTCTATGCGCGCCCTCGCGATGGTAAGATCGGCACGTTTGCAGAGCGCATCGCGGTCAACGAAGCCGATCTGGCCCACAAGCCTGCCAACCTTTCGATGGAGGACGCGGCCTCACTGCCACTGGTCGCGCTCACCGTCTGGCAGGTGCTGGTCGAACAGGCGCAGTTAAAGGCCGGGCAGAAAATCCTGATCCACGCCGGGTCGGGCGGCGTCGGCACGATCGCGATCCAGCTTGCCAAACATCTTGGCGCCACCGTCGCGACCACCACCAGCGCGGCCAATGCCGACTTGGTGCGTAGCCTCGGCGCGGACGTGGTGATCGATTACAGGACCCAGGATTTCTCGGCGCTGCTGTCGGGCTACGATGTCGTGCTCAACAGCCTTGATGCCAAGACACTGGAGGCGTCGCTTAAGGTGCTCAAACCCGGCGGCCAACTGATCTCGATTTCGGGGCCGCCCGACCCCGCCTTTGCGCAGGCACAGGGGCTAAACGCAGTGCTTCGTCTGGTCCTACGCCTGATGAGCGCCGGTATTCGCCGAAAAGCCAGGCGTGTGGGTGTCGATTATTCGTTCTTGTTCATGCGCGCCGATGGCGCGCAACTCGGCGAGATTACCAAATTGATCGAGGATGGGGCAATCCGTCCGGTGGTCGATCGTACTTTTCCGTTCGGGAAGTTGAATGACGCCATGACTTATGTCGACAGAGGCCACGCTAAGGGGAAGGTCGTCGTCAGTCTGCAGGGCACCGCCGGATCATGACACAGCGCCGGGATGACTGGAACACCGTGCAGACCCGCCATCTCGAGGCGGCAGGAACACGCTTTGCCTATCGCCGTCTCGGACCGGAAGCCGGCGTGCCGGTCGTGATGCTCAACCACTGGGGGGGGAACCTCGACAATTTCGATCCGCCGATTGTCACGGGATTAGCCCCCGACAGGCCGGTCTATGCCATGAATTATCGCGGCATTGGCGCATCGGGCGGAGAACCGCCGCTGACCGTTGCCGCAATGGCAGCGGACATGGTCGCAGCGATCCGGGCGCTCGGCCTCGAACAGGTCGATCTGATCGGTTTTTCGCTCGGCGGCTTCGTCGCACAGCAGATCCTGCTCGATGCACCAGATCTGGTGCGGCGGGCGATATCAGCCGGCACCGGGCCGGCCGGCGGCGTCGGCATTGGAAAGGTCGGCTCGGTTTCCTGGCCCTTGATCCTGAAGGGACTTCTCACCTTCCGTGCCCCCAAGACCTATCTGTTCTTCACGGCGAGCAGGCAGAGCCACAGCGCTGCCAAGGCTTTTCTGAAACGCTTGAAGATGCGCAAGGCGGACCGCGACAAGACGGTTGGGCTCAGCGCGTTCGCACGCCAGCTCAAGGCGATCGAGGCGTGGGGGCGTCAGGCGCCGCAACCGTTGGAGACGATCCGCCGGCCTGTTCTCGTGGCCAATGGCGATCATGACATCATGGTCCCTACCGAAAATTCACGCGAACTCGCGCGGCGCATCTCGAATGCCGATCTCGTGCTGTACCCCGATGCCGGGCACGGCGGCATCTTTCAGTATCATGAGGCCTTCCTCGAAAAGGTCAGGGCCTTCCTCGCCGCTTGAGCGGTCGACACGGAGATACGAACATGGACTATGTGACGTTCGGCCGCACCGGCCTTCAGGTTTCTAGCCTTGCACTTGGCACCGGCAATTTCGGGACGGGCTGGGGTTATGGCGCCGACGCTGACGCCGCCCGCACGATCTTCGATGCCTATGTCGATGCGGGGGGAAATTTCATCGACACCGCCGATGTCTATCAGTTCGGCCAGTCCGAAGAGATCGTCGGCGACCTGCTGAAGGGGCGCCGCGAAGATTTCGTGTTGGCAACCAAGTTCGCCAACGGCGCCGTGCCTGCGCCGAACCGCCTCGTCACGGGCAACAGTCGCAAGGCGATGGTCGCCTCGGTCGAAGCCAGTCTCAAGCGCCTCAAGACCGACCGGATTGACCTATACTGGGTCCACCATCCCGATACGGCCACGCCATCGGAAGAGATCGTGCGCGGCCTCGACGATTTAGCCCGCGCAGGCAAGATCCTCTATGCCGGGCTCTCCAATTTCCCCGCGTGGCGACTGGCCCACGCCGCCACTATCGCCGCTCTTACAAATGCGGTGCCGGTTGCTGCTGCCCAGTTCGAGCACAGTCTGGTGCATCGCAAACCGGAGGCCGATCTATTCCCTGCGTGTCAGGCGCTGGGAATCGCACCGGTGACTTGGTCGCCGCTAGGCGGCGGCGTGCTGACCGGCAAGTATCGCAAGGGCGAGACCGGCCGGAAGGAAGGCTTTGGCGGTCGCGTCTTCCAGGCGGAAAATAGCGCAGTGCGTACTGGAACGGTCGATGCTCTGCTGGCAATCGCGCAGGAACTCGGCGCCAGCCCGGACCGGGTCGCTATTGCCTGGACCATGGGCCATGGCGCCGTGCCGATCATCGGGCCCCGCACATTGGGGCAAGCGCAGAGCAATCTCGGAGGTGCTACGCTTCAACTCTCGGCAGACCAACGCGTAAAGTTAGATATCCCAAGCAACGCGATAGAAGTGACAGCCTGATCAATCCCAAAAGACGGAAAACAGATGGTGTCCGTCTCCCAAACTGGCATAGCGCCGTGCCAATATCTCGCAGGCATAGAATTGATTCTGATGAAACTGCATGAGTAGCAGTTTCTGTCAGAAGCGGTGGTTCACGGTGCTTAATCTGAGCGACTGGCTCTGGTCTGGGCCGACGCCGCGCGAGCGTCAGCTATTCTAACAACCCGACTCCTAACCGGACGGTCGCCGACCGGCCAACCCTTGTCGTTCCCCGATCGAGGTCCGTCGCGCCTCTCTTGTCCGCTTCAGCCGAGAGCCGACGTTCGCCGCTGGACCTGCGAACGACAGCTTCGTCCCAAGCCCCGTCCTTCCTGGTTGTCGATCTCGTCCCTCAGCGAGCGACCGCTTCTGGGGGCCGTGTCCGAGCAGTTAAGTGACCGGGATGGGCGCGTAGCCGACTGCCGCAAAACACATGATTCCGGTCAGGGCCGACCACAATCGCGCGACGATCCTGCTGCACATATGATCACGCGGCCCCCGATCACTCACAATGTCCGACAAACACTGACGGATTGGGCGCTGGCACGGATATCACGATAATTGGGTTTTCCGACATGCGCGCCATGTGGATCGCCTCATGTCACGGAGCGTCGGTTCCGGGACAAGGGACACGCAGGACGATTGGGGCTCCAGTAATAAATGTAAGCGGTAAAAATCCCCCACATTTTCAGATGCTCCGAGGTTGGTAGTTTCGCCGCAATGAATGGCGAGGTTACCAGTGAGTGATGAAACTAATTTCGAAACATGTTTCGAAACGAACGCCCCGGGTCAGGTGCAGCGGCTTGACGTGATCGAAAGCCCGCGGGGCAAGCGACACTGGACGCCCGAGGCGCGAGCGCAGATCATCGCGGAAAGTCTGGAGCCGGGCGCCAATGTGTCAGCGGTGGCGCGCCGCCACGGGATGTTTCCGCAGCAGTTGTACACATGGCGACGCGGATTGCGGGAGCGCGCAGAGGCGATGACCTTTGTGCCTGCGATGGTCGAGCGCGGAAAGGTCGACGAGTTGTCCAGCGCGGCAGTGGCACCAGTGAGCGGCCAGATCATCGTCGAGGCAAGCGGGCTGTTGATCCGCATTCCGCCCGACGTGAGCGCGGATCACATCGAGCGGGTGTTGTTGGCCGCGCGGGTGAGCGCGTGATCATCCCGCCCGGCCCCCTGAAGGTACTGGTCGCAACGCAGCCCGTGGACTTCAGGAAAGGGATGGTGGGCCTTGCCTCGCTGGTCGAGCGCGAGCTCAGACTCGATCCCTTCTCAGGCATGCTGTTTATCTTCCGGGCGCGCAGGGCGGACCGGATCAAACTTCTGGTTTGGGACGGCACCGGGCTGGTGCTGGTGACCAAACGCCTGCACGATGGGAAGTTCCGTTGGCCACGCCCGGGCGACGGGGTGATGAAGCTGTCGGCGGCGCAAGCCTCGGCGCTGATCGAGGGGTTGGACTGGTCGCGCGTGCACGTGCCGCGCGTACCCAAACCGCTCCATGCGCAGTAGGCCGCATGCGTGATTCTGCTTGGCGCAAGGCTGTTCCTCGCGAGGCAAAATCCGCTAGAATGCAGGCGTGGCGGCGCATCCAGAACTCCCCGCAGCGACCGGCGCAGAAGCCGGATACGACGAGCTTCCCGACGATGTCGGGCAGCTCAAGGCGATGCTGCTGGCCGAGCGCGCCCGCGCAGCGCGGCTCGAGCATATCCTCAAACTGATCAACCGCACGACCTTCGGCAAGCGTTCGGAGAAGCTTCCTGCCGATCAGCTCGCACTGACGCTGGAAGACCAGGCCGTGGCCCTTGGTGAGGCCCAAGGCCTGCAGGATAAGATACACGAAGAAACCGAGCGTCATGGCCTCGTGCCTCGCAAACGCCGCCCCGCCGACACGCAGCGCGCATCGCTGCCGGCGCATCTGCCGCGCTTCGAGGTGGTGATCGAACCCGATAGCCTGGAATGCGCCTGTGGCGAGGCGCTGCACAAGATCGGTGAGGACCGTGCGGAACGGCTCGACATCATCCCGGCGCAGCACCGCGTCATGGTGACGATCCGGCCCCGCTATGCATGCCGGTGCTGTACCGATGGCGTACACCAGGCCCCGGCACCGGCGCGCGTGGTGCCGGGCGGCTTGCCGACCGAAGCGCTGATCGCCAATGTTCTCATCAACAAATACTGCGACCACCTTCCACTTTACCGCCAGTCGAAGATCTTCGCGCGGCAAGGCATCGAGGTCAGCCGTGCCACGCTGGCCAACTGGGTTGACCGGGGCATTGCGGCGCTGCTGCCGATCGTCGACCGGATGCGCGTGGATGCACTTGCACGATCACGGCTGTTCGTAGACGAAACCACCGTCAAGGTGCTCGCACCGGGGACCGGCAAGACCAAAACCGGCTACATGTGGGTCATCGTCTGTGACGACCGGCCCCATGGCGGTGCCGATCCGCCGCTGGCGCTCTACACCTATATGCCCGGCCGCGGGGCCATGTGGGCCAGACAGCTGTTGGGAGCCTATCAGGGCATCCTGCAGGTCGATGCCTGGCAAGCCTACGACCAGTTCGGCAAGGATGACCGCGCCAATGCTGGCGTCTGGAAATCCTACTGCTGGGCGCACCTGCGACGTAAGTTTGTCGACGCGGGCAGTGATGCTCCGATCGCGCAGGATGCGTTGCAGCGCATCGCCAGGATCTACGGCATCGAAAAGGACCTCCGTGGTCGCCCGCCCGAGGAACGCCTCGCTGTACGGCAGGAGCGAAGCCGTCCGCTGGTCGAGCAGCTCCACGCCTGGTTCACCGCCATCAGCCCCCGCATCATGGCTGGCTCGGCGACAAGTGACGCGATGAAATATGCGCTTAAACGTTGGGCGGGCTTCAGTCGGTTCCTCGACGACGGACGGATCGAGCTCGACAACAACGCCGCCGAACGTGCCATCAGGCCAGTGACCAAAGCCACGGCCTTGCGGCCTTCTGCCTCGATGAGGGCAATGACGTCCTGCGCGTCCTTTTCCTCGTCGGGCAGATAGGCAATGGCGACATCCGCCCCCTCACGGGCATAGGCGATCGCGGCGGCACGCCCGATACCAGAATCTCCGCCAGTGATCAGGGCTTTTCACCCTTTGAGCTTGCCCGCACCGACATAGCTGTCCTCGCCGTGGTCAGGTTTGGGGTGCATTTCTGCGGCAATACCCGGTGCCGCCTGCGGCTGCTTTGGGAAGGGCGGCTGCGGATACTGTGTGCGCGGATCTTGCAGTGCAAGGCGGTCGTTCATGAACGCTCCTGTCGTTTGGATTTAGCCCGCCTTTCACAAGCGGGAGCCAAAAACTAAAGAGGCGCGAAGCCTTTCCGGTTCCACTGGCGAGGGGGTTGATAGCGGCCCAGCGTCAGAGCGTTCCGTATTGAACTCCATCCGCCGAAATCACGGATGTTATCGGTGCCTTTCGACAATCAGGCATTTCGCACTTGCACAAACGCCTTCGCAGGTGCAATATGGCAAAGCCTTTCAGGCATCCTCTCCCAGACTTCAGGCCGGCTTTGCCGGCCTTTTTCTTTCGCCTTGCCTGGTTCTCCTAAAGATCAGGAAGCAATTGATCGGCCCGCCCCCACAGTGCTAGATTTTTTGAGGATGCGCGCTGCAGCATTTCAGCGCCGTCGCCGATATGCCATCGTGATGGCTTATCCAGATCGCGTAGTTCGTCCCAACTTACCGGTACCGCAATCGGCGCATGTTCGCGGTTGCGCGCGCTGTAGGGCATGACTGCAGTAGCGCCGCGCTGGTTTCGTAGATAGTCGATGAAAATACGTCCGGTCCGTCTGGCTTTTGAAAGGGCGGCGGTGAAACGGGCCGGCTCCGTTTGCTCCAGCGCCATGGCAAAGCGGTGGGCAAAGTCCTTCACCGTCGGCCACTCCGCCGACGGGGTGAGGGGCGCGATGACGTGTACGCCTTTCCCGCCAGTTACCATCGGGAATGTCGTAAGTCCCATTTCGGCCAAAAGATCACGCACATGGAACGCGGCTGAAACGACATCCTTGAACCCAAGGCCCTCGTCAGGATCGAGGTCGAAAACAAGCCTGTCCGCTTTCTCGATGTCCTCGATCCGCGCGCCCCAGCCATGGAATTCGATGGTGCCCATCTGTACGCACGTCAGCAGGCCAGCGGGCGTATCAACGAAGAAATAGGCTTCCTGATGCCCGTCCTTCTCCCGGATACCCACCTGCTTTACTGCTTCGCCAAAGCTGCCGGCGTCATGCTTCTGGAAAAAGCACTTTTTCGCCCGGCCTTGCGGGCACCGTACCAGACTGATCGGGCGGCTCCCCGCCCATGGCAGCATGATCGGCGCGACGATCTCGTAATAGTCTGCCAGCTGGCCCTTGGTGAGCCTGCCTTCTGGAAAGATCACGCGTTCGCGGTTGCTGATCTTCACCGTGCTGGCGGGCGCAGCGGTGGCCACGTCCACCGCTGCTTCTTTCTCGATCACCACCGCTTCCGGTTTCTTATCCTCGCGCAGCCCAAGATAGCTGGGGTGACGCAAGAAGCCTTCATCGGTGAACTCCATATATGCGATTTCCGCGACAAGCTTCGGCTCGATCCAGCGCGCTCCGCGCACGGCGGCGCGCGGGGCCTCGACAGTTGGCTCCTTTCGCGCGAGCGGGGCCATGATTTCCAATAGGCGCTCGATCTCGTCGGCAGTGAAGCCGGTGCCCACCTTCCCCGCATAACGAAGCTGGCCATCCTCGTTGACGCCGAGGAGCAGCGAGCGGAATCCGCGCTGCTTGTCTGAAGGCGTCCAGCCAACGATGACGAATTCCTGCCGGCGTATGCACTTGGTCTTCACCCAGCTGCCGCTGCGAGAGCCGCTGTATCGTGCATCGGCGCGTTTCGAGATCACTCCCTCCAATCCGGCATCGCAAAAGCTGGTCAGCAGCTTTTCGCCATTGCCAACGATATGGTCGGAGTAGCGAAGGCGTCCCTTTTGACCGGCGAGGAGTTCAGCCAGTTTTTCCTTGCGGTCGATCAGCGGCAAACCAGTCAGATCCTCGCCGTTCAGCTCCAGTAGATCGAAGGCAAAATAGTCGATCGCGCCGGGATTATCCTTGAGCGCGGCCTGCAGCGCCTGGAAGCTGGTGCGACCATCGGCCAGCGTCACCACCGCTTCTCCGTCGATCAGCGCACTATCGACGTTGAGCAGGGTTGCCTCGGCGATTAGACCCGCAAAGCGATCCGACCAGTCGAGCCCCGATCGGGTATAGGCACGACCTTCGCCGCCGCCGACGGCGATGAGGGTTCGGTAGCCGTCATATTTAAGCTCGTGCAGCCAACGGTCGCCTGACGGCACGTGATCGACGAGAGCTGCAAGCTGGACTGGTTGGAAGGGCGGCAGCTTGCCCTTCTTTTTGCGTCGGCTCGGTGCGGCGGCACCCTGCAACGGCTTACTCTCCGCAGCTTTAGCCTTCGCATTTGGTTTCGCGATCGGTTTGCCTTCGGCGATCTCTTCCATCGTGCGGCCACTGTCCACACTGGTGAGATGCAGCCCGATAAGATCATCCGAGCCACCCGCGAACTCATCCTCGATCTTGCGCAGAATCCAGTTTTCGCCCTTTTCGCGCCCGCGAGGCTTGAGACGGAACATGATCCACTCGCCCCGCATCCGGCGTCCATGCAGGGTAAAGTGCAGATGGCCTTCGACCAATGTCTTACCCGGATCCTTACCCTCGACTGGCTCCCAGGTGCCATTGTCCCACAGCATCACGGTGCCGCCGCCATATTCCCCTTTCGGGATCGTACCCTCAAAACGCGCATAGTCGAGGGGATGATCTTCCGTGCGGACTGCCAGGCGCTTGTCGTCAGGATTGGGGCTTGGGCCCCGTGTCACCGCCCAGCTGACCAATGTACCGTCCAGTTCGAGGCGGAAATCATAGTGAAGGCGGCTCGCGGCATGCTTCTGGACGACAAATCCGTTGCCCGCTGTCGGCGTGGATGCTCCTGCGGGTTCAGCGGTTCGCGAGAAATCGCGCTTTTCGCGATACTTCGCGAGACGCTTTTCTGCCGCTGTCGATGTCGTTTTTGCTTTTGAAGCTTTTGCCATGTCCGCTCCGATCGAGACTTCTTCAATCCGCAGGACGGTGCGCCCGTTCCCCTATTCGCCTGTCTGCCGGTTCGGCGCCGCGACAGCCTTGGATTCAGGGGATTCGCGCTGGCGCAGGAATATCGAAAGGACGACCAGCACTGCGGTTGAAAGGAACTCGCTTTGCCAGTTCTGGAATGACTCGAACCACAGTTGCGCGTCGCCGAGATAGGCCAGGACTGATAGCGGCGCCTCACCATGCTCCAATGCCTCGTCTGCCGCAGCGCGCGCACTGTGCACCCAGTGCATGACGAAGGACGCCACAAACAGCAGCGCGAGCGCGAGGCCGAGGGATCGTGCGTACAGAGCCCGCCAGACCGGCCCTTTGCGCAGGATGGCTGGGGCACCGGGCTGATAAGCCTGACGTTCCAGGTTTGCGTCGCGATCGGGATCGGCAGGATCCTTGGATTCAGCCGAACCGTGCTGGATCAGGAAGGCCGTAAGCACGACATAGGCCGCCATTTGCAGAAACTCGCTCTCCCAGTTCTCGAAAACTGAGGATAGAAATTGCGGACTGGCGGCATAGGCAAATAGGGACAGGCCGGGCTGCGCGTGCCTTCGGGCATCCTCCAATGCGACATGCCATCCTGAAATCCATTGCCCGACAATGCAAATTGCAAAGAGGGAAAGGAGCGCGATCGTCAGCCCGTTATCCTTCAGCCACCGCATCAACGCCTCCCAATCCTTCTAATCGCCCATAGTAACGCATGGGAAACAATCCGGTTCGGAGCGGGGCCAGCTTTAGCGCTTTAAGCTATTGAGCCATTCGTCGATCGTGAGGTCGGAAGTGGCCGACGTCTGCGCGCTCATGCTTTGCGCCATGATCTCCAAAGCCCACCGCCCGCGTTCTTCGCTCTCCGCAGCGACAGCATCCCGCGGCACCCAAAGATCATATTCGCGCATATGGGCGTCCGCCGCCGTGAATAGGACGCATATGTCCGTGGCGATCCCGCTCAGGACCAGCTTGCTGACGCCAAGCTGGGGCAAAAGCACCGGCAGGTTTGTCGCATAGAAGCCGGAGAATTGCGGCTTTATGATGAAATAATCACTCGGCCCCGGCTTGAGCAGCTCAGTGACCGGATTTCGCTCTTCAAGCGCACGGGCGACAAGGCTGGAAGCTTCCGAGTGCCACTCGCCAAAATTGTCGTTCACGTAAATGACCGGCCAACCTCGCTCGCGGAATGCGGCTCGCAAGCGATGGACGCATTTCGCAGCGGCCCGGGCTGCGGGTTCGAGATCACCGGCCCCTTCGAAATCGAAGCAGTTGACCATGTCGAGAATGAGCAGGCCCGGGTTGCTTAATTCAGCAGGCTTGATCGAGCTATTGCGGTTTGTTTTGGCCATGAAGTTACAAGGATAATGCCCATCCGCGCTAAGCAGGCGGCCATATTATTCCTATCCTTTTGCGATCTTGGCGGCTTCTGCGTCCAGCTTTTCACGATTGTTGCCGTGGCGATTGATAAGCTCCTGAGCCTGATCGCGCGTCAGCCCATGCTTTTGCGCGAAATAGTCCACCTCATACTCCTCGTCGCCCGCGACCCTGCTGCGATCGGGTTCGCCGCGCTGGGATTTATCGTCTGCCATAGGACACCTCTCGCCTACCAATTGTGACGATAGCGCAACCCTTATTTACGGCTACGGGTTCCGATCTTGGGTATTGATAGAGAAGCATCTCCAACTTGAGCCACGTTCCCGCCTCTCCACCCCCCCCATCCGGAGATCATATCCGGTTCTTATCCATGCCTCATACGTCCATGGTCATCTACGGGCCCCTGCCTGACGGTTGAGATTGGGATTGGAAATGAAGGTGTGGCGGCTCAGTTCCTGCCAGCGTTCGTTTGATCGCGGTATCGTCTTCTGCTCTGCACCAACTTGCTGGTTCAACGCGGGCGGCAGCCATTTCGCATGCTGTCGGCAGGCGCAAAAAATCAAGAGCGTTCTCCTCCCAGCGCACGAGTCCGAGCCGTTCGAAGTCTGCAAGCCAGCCTTCCATTGGCCACCGATTCCAGCGCGCCTGGAACACCCGTGCGTTGCGCACAATGTCAACAACGTGCTGCACGGGTGGATCGTAGCTGTCATGATACTGATGACAGGCAATCGCCTGTCCGACGAATAGCAGCTTCAATCCGGCAGCAGCAGCCCGGAAACCAAAATCGGTATCTTCGGCGCCGTAGCCGGTGAATCCTTCATCAAACCCGCCCAGGGCCACGAATGTCGATCGACGCAGCGCGAAGGCAAGCGACCAGAAAAGCCCGGCATTCGTTTCCTCACGCACGCCTTGGGTGGGAAACGTCCGCACGGGATGCGCCCGGCCATGCTTGAGCAAGTCGGTTTCTTCCCAAGATCCGCGCGCATCATCGGGGCCAAGATAGCGAATATCCGCGCAGACCAAGCTGTCATGCTCGGTGAGTGTCTTGCCCAGGAGGCCAACGCAATCACGCAGTGGAATGCAATCGACATCGAGGAACACCAGCATATCGTGATTGGCCAAGGCCGCCGCGCGGTTGCGGGCGGCGGCCAATGGAAGCCCGACCGTCTCGAACCGCTCGATGCGGACGGGAAAGCTTATCGGTCCCACTGTGACCGGATCGTCACTCATATCGACGACAATCAGCTCATCGGGTCGGCGGTCGCTCCGACGCAGGCCCTCGACGAGCTGCGCCAAGTGTGCGCTCCGGTTACGGACAATAGTCAGGACCGAGACGCCCATCAGCGGCGCTTCCACAAATCGAGACGATATTTGTCTCGGCGTTCGGCGAGCTCAACGTCAAAGTCCGCAACAAGTTCGGTCAATAAGGCTTGGACCGCCTCATCGCCACTTTGCGGATAGTCGGTTTCGCCTGTGTAATGGACAAGGATGATCCGGCCGCCGGGAGAGACGTGACCGCGAAGCCATTCGCTTGCACGCTCGAGATCAACCAGACCCCAATAATACGCCACTTCGGACAGCACAACGAGGTCGAAATCTTCGATTTCAGGAGTTTCGCGGGGAAACGCCATGTGGGCCAACGACACGCCAGGACGATCGCCGACGCGTTCCCGTGCTTTTGCCAATGCCTTTGTGCTGATGTCGACGGCAAGCAGGCTGTCGCACATGGGAGCCAGATGCCCGGTCAGTACGCCATGTGCGCAGCCTATCTCCAGTGCGCGGGCATATCGTCGGTCGGCCAGAACATCATGCGTGTGGGCAAATTTGGCCGCCTCATACTCGCTCGACGCAAGATTCCATGGATCATCGTCCGATCCGAAAATGTCATCGAAATATCGTGCGGTCAGGCTGGCGCCGGTCATCGGTAATCCCTTCTCAATGTCAGAACGTCTTGCGCAGCCATGCGCAACTTCTCCGGTGGAAGGCGGAAACCCTCGCCGATCACCGGCGAGAGCTGGCTGCGATGGGCCAGAAGGGCATGGCGCCGCCGCCCGACCGGCATGGCCGGCGTTGCGATACGTCGCGCACGGCGCGGCGTATCGCTCCAGACATGATAGGCGAACAGGGCGATCGGCCGCCTCGCCCTTCGCAAGGCCGCTTCGGCCAGCCTGTACGCCGCAACATGGTCGCAATGGGCCTCGCTCTTATCCGAGACGGCAATGGCATCGAACCGGTGCCAGCGCAGCAGCGCAGCAAGCCGATCGGCCCCCCGCGCGAATGCTTTACTGTCGAAAGAATAGGGGTGAGCATCGCGCCATCCCATCCAGATCGTCGGGATCGCTTTGGCGCCTAGCCTGCCAACCGCATTGCGGGCTTCCTTGCGCCGGGTCGCAGCAACGCGGGGCGTACCCTCGGGGTGGGAGCCAGTGCCATCGGTCAGGAAGACGATGCCTCCGAGCCGGTCATGAGCGGCGCAGTGTGTGATCAAGGCACCCGTGCCGAGCGTCTCGTCGTCGGGATGGGGGCAAGCACGAGCCAGCGCGCTTGTGCCCAGCGGCTTTGGACCAAGGGCTCTCCTTTCACCACAGCCGGTCGCTTTCTTCCCAGATGTCATGGTCAAGAAGCGTCCGGGCAGCCTCGTCCCGCGCATGATCGGGTCCGGCCTGACGCAGGTAGAGGGAAAGGTCGCGGATGATCTTGTCCGCGCGTTCCCCGTCAAAGGCGCTGCGCGTGCCAAGGATGCGCGCAGCGGCCTCCATCACGGTGAACCCGGCATTTTCGACGACCCCGCGTGTCAGCCGGGCGACAGCAACGGCATCCGCATCACCCGAAGCGAAGCGCTGCGCTGCTGCGTCCACCCAGAAGCCTGCGGTTCGCACCGCTACGACGGCATCGGCAAACCGTGCTCGCTGTAGCGGATCTTCGCGGGCGCTATCGCGCATGGCCGTGCGGATTTCAGAGACAAGCGCCTCGATGCCGCCAAGTTGCGCCGCGCAGAAGCGCCAGGCGCCAGCGGTAAAGCGTGGATCACGGTCATAGTCGCCCGGTTCCCCCAGCAGCATAAGCGGCTCGACGGCCACGTTGTCGAGCGAGTAGCGACCACTGACGCTCGCGCGCATTCCGCGAACACGCCAACCTGACAGGTCCGTCCGCGCCTTATCATTGGCGGGGACGATGACCAGGCGCCGCGCGGTGTCCTCGCCGGCGGCCGTGATGAGGGCATAATCGAGACCGCCGGCTCCGCTTGCGAACATCTTGTCGCCGATCAGCGAGAGGGCGGTATTGCCAGCGAGCCGGACACCGGGCGCCGGCTCGGTCGCCCACACACCGAACCACGCACCGCGATCCAGCACCTGCGTCAGCCACTCAAGCTGGTCAGGCGATCCGTACCAGTCGAACAGGGACATTGCGTTGACATGGCCTTCATACAAGCGACCGATACTGAGATCTCCGCGCCCGACCTGGCGCAAGGCCTTTGCCATCGTGCGTGCACGGGCCACCTCATTTTCAAAAGCACTCCCTCCACATAGTTGCGGTGCGAACCGGCGATGATGACCGCTCTGGATCAGCGCTGCCAAGCTATCACTGGGGAAATTAGGTGCGGCGTCATAGCGCGCGCCAAGCATTGCAACGCGATCGACGATGTCGGTCGAGTCAATGACTTGGTCCTGAGGATCGGGGATCACGCGATATGGCTCCTGTTTGAGACTGCCGGGGCACAAAGGTCATCGAGCCAACGCGCGACCCGTACCGGCCCGCTTTCACACTCAAGGCAAGCGGGCCAATGCTGGTTTTGCGCGATCGCCCGACCGATAAGGCCAGGCCATTCCTGAGAATGGGGCCAGTCATGCCGCACAATTGCTGCGCCCACTGCTGCCAGCCTGTTGGCCTTCGATGCCTGCTCGTCGAACGGACGGGGTTCGGGCAAGCAAATGAATGGGCGCCGCGCCGACAGAACTGCGCTGACGACGCCATCGCCTGCAGCGCCAATGACGACCCTGGCCGCAGCAATCTGCGCGTCCGCATCACCGACCCACCCGCGCAATTCAAGATTGGGTGGCAAATCAGCGGGTACGGTGCAGGGACCGATGACGCGCCATTGCCATGCGGGCGCTGCTCGGGCTGCGGCTGCCCAGTGCTCTCCATTGGATATCGCGCCCCCGCGCCCGAGGACGACCAGCACAATGTCATCATTCGCGCTGATATTCTTGCTGGCAGATCGGACGATGCCAGGGGCGTAGAAGGTCTTCTCGCGCACCCAGCCTGGGGTTTCGTCATCGTCGAGCGCATCGTGGAAAGGAGCGAGCAGAGCGGTAGCTGCGCGAAAGGCGTCCAGATGGGCAGCATCGAGCCGGCGCCCGCTCAACCGGACATAAACCGTCGGCACCGATGCAAGCCGCGCCAGCATCGCCACCTCGGCCGAGACATCCACCACCATCAGGCGCGGACGCGCCTCAGCGATCCAGCCTGTCATTTGCGCAGAGCGCTGGCGGAGACCTTCATGATCGAGCGGCGCATAGTGCAGGGAAGAAGGACGCTCGACATGATCGATGCCGGCGAAGCTGTCGTCGAGACGGTCGTCAGGCAAATCGAGGAAGGGGAGGTTTCCGGTTCTGCCGGCAAGCCCGCTCCCCATGAGCATTA
This sequence comes from Novosphingobium sp. fls2-241-R2A-195, assembly GCF_030209485.1. Taxonomy (NCBI): domain Bacteria; kingdom Pseudomonadati; phylum Pseudomonadota; class Alphaproteobacteria; order Sphingomonadales; family Sphingomonadaceae; genus Novosphingobium; species Novosphingobium sp. fls2-241-R2A-195. Next base: position 61,751 of record NZ_JARVRY010000014.1, on the reverse strand, counting down.
CATTGTCCAGCGATTGACCGATCGCGATGGCGCGCTGGCGATGGCCGTCGCCGTGATGATGGACATAATATCCGATCGGGCGGTTCATCGGACGGCTGTCATTTCGGCTTCCGCCATGTCGGGAAGCGGCATGTCGCACGGCATGGGGGGTAAGGCGCGGTCTGCTTCCAGACAGGCCGCTACGCCCATCTCAGCCCTCGTCAAAAGCCGCCAGCCTGCGCGCTCCTCCCAATGGGAGAAAGCAGGGACCATAGGAACATCACCGCTTGCGGCGCAAGCGATCCACCGCTGCATGTCGGCCGCCATGCCGCCATTGGCACGTCCTGCTGTCCGTGAAGATGCCCGGGTCCACACCGCATTCGGGTGGACGAGCTTGCCACCCGCCTTGATGGCCGCTTCGACCAAGGCACGATCCTCGCCGGTCGGCAGAAGCGGAACGCCGCCCGCGCGGTGATAAAGGCCGACGGAGAGCGCAAGGCTGGCCCCCGTATGATCGCCGTGTCGGGGCGGCATATCCCACGCGACGGGATCGATCTTGTCCTCGATCGCGCGCACGGCTTCCCAATAGGCATCGAACCGGCGGCGCAGCCTGAAGATCGCCGGGGCCATGTCCGCTTCCAGTTCGTCCAGTTCGATGCGACCGCCAATGATCCGCTCCGACGAAAAATGTGCCAGGTTGGCCTCGATCCAATCGGCGGGAGGTCGGCAATCCGCATCCGTGGAAAGCAATAGGCCGCCGGGCGTCAGAAGATCAGCGCCCATGTCCATCGCCGCGCGGCGGGCAGATCCAGCGTGGGCAAGTTCCGGCTCGAACACGCGCTGATTGATGTGAAGCGCAAACCCGGCATTGGAGCGAAGCGTAGCCTCAACGGCTTTCGCATGGGTGGCATCGCTACTGTTGTTGACGCATATCGCGACAGCGAAGGTCTGAACGGTTTGCTGTGCCAAAGCTTCGATCAGGCGACCGATATGCTCCGCCTCGTTACGAGCCGGTATGCAGACGCAGACTGGTGGCCTCATGCGACGCTGGCAATGAGAGGTGCAGTCTGCGGCTCGTGGGCGACAACCGAGGCAAGCGCGAGCTGACGGTACACGGCTTCATACTCATCGACCATCCGCTGCGCGTCGCAATATCGCTCCGCATGAGCCCTGCAGGCGCTGCGGCTCAGCACGGAAGCGGCCAACGCCGCTGCTGCGAGCGATGCGACATCGTCCGGCTGCGCAAGAACGCCGCAATCTTCATTCAAGAGCGCAGGCACTCCGCCGCGCCGGAACGCGGCGACGGGGGTGCCGCAAGCCAGCGCCTCAGCCATGACCAGGCCATAGGGCTCTTCCCATCGCGGAGTGCAAAGCGCGGCGATGGCCCCTCCCACCAGACGGGCGAGTTCGCGGTGCGATAGATGCCCGACATACTCAACGTTCGTACCGAGGCGCGGTGCGATCGCCTCATCGAAATAACTCTGGTTCGAGACGGGGCCGGCGATACGCAGCGGCAATCCTGCAAGCCGCGCCGCATCAATCGCGTAATCCAGTCCCTTTTCCGGGACGATCCGGCCATACCAGACCAGATACGGCGTTTCGCTTGCGACAGGCTGGTACGGGAAGTGTGTGAGATCGATGCCGTTGGGAATGACATGATCGGTCCTGGCCACGTGGCTCCACATGTCGGCCGTCGCCTGCGAAACGGCGACATAGGTCATCGGTCCGCGGTTGAGCCGGACCCCGCTTTCCAGCCAGCAAAAGGGCGGGGTGTGGAGCGTGGTAAGGACAGGGGTATCAAGCGTCTCGGCCATGCTGACGGGGAGATAGTGCAGCGAATTGTTGTGGATCACGTCAAACGATCGCGACCGCAATTCGGTCATCAGCCCGAGATACGCATGGTGTTCGCGGAAGAAGGCAACATCATTGGCTTCGGCAATGCCCGTTTCGAGAAGCGAGGTCTCATCGCAGATCGCTTCCACCCCCAGTGCGGGATCGGAGCGCGTCGAAGCAAAGAGCGTGACGTCGTGCCCGCGTTCGCGCAGTGACCGCGCAAGCATGTGGGTGTGCATCTCCAGCCCGCCTGCAAACGGCTCACTTATGGGAAACTTCAAATGGGCTATGATGGCAATGCGCATTCAACGGGCTCCCAGCGACGATGCACATGTTTCGCAATCGCCAAGCCGTTAACGCTTATATGAAGGTTTATTTCCCGGATGTAGCAGGGTTTTTCTGCAACGAGTGCAGCTTAACTTCGGTCAATATAGTGGTCGCTGACTTTTGCGGCCAATAGGAAAAAATCAGATCTCCACATGGGGTCATTTTACATACGGATGATAATAGCTGAAAAAGATTGTTGACTATATGACCATTATAGTCCGCTAGCGGACGTGATAAAACATCCTGTTATTTCTAAAGTATAATTTGCAACTCGCCAGCTTGCCGGTGGACCATCAAGGACAATCTCTTCCGACTACGATTTTCAGATGCCGACTTTTTTCGCCCTGATGCGTTGTGAGTGGACCATATCACGATCAGCGCGAAAGGGACCGACATGGCCAGTAAGAACGCAATCGAAAACAGCACGGGAAGTGGCGGGGAAACGCATCAGCAAGCGAGCGACGATAATGTCCTGACCACCAACCAGGGCATCCGAATTTCCGACAACCAGAACCAGCTCAAGGCCGGCGCGCGCGGCCCGGTCTTGCTGGAGGATTTCGCTCTGCGCGAAAAGATTTTCCATTTTGACCATGAACGCATTCCCGAACGCATCGTCCATGCCCGTGGCTCTGCGGCTCACGGCTATTTCGAGGCGACCGACGACATCTCCGACATCTGCAAGGCAGCGGTCTTTGCCAAGGGCACCAAGACTCCGGTCTTTACGCGCTTCTCGACGGTCGCGGGCGGCGCAGGTTCGGTCGATACCCCGCGCGACGTGCGGGGCTTTGCGGTCAAGTTCTACACGACCGAGGGCAATTGGGATCTGGTCGGCAACAACATCCCGGTGTTCTTCATCCAGGACGCGATCAAGTTTCCTGATTTGATCCATGCCGCCAAAATGGAAGCCCAGACCGGCTATCCCCAGGCGGCGACGGCCCACGACACCTTCTGGGACTTCATCAGCCTAATGCCCGAATCCACCCACATGATCATGTGGGCAATGAGTGATCGCACTCTGCCGGCATCGTTCGCCACGATGGAAGGCTTTGGCATCCACACGTTCCAGATGGAAAACGAAGCGGGAGACGTGACATTCGTGAAATTCCACTGGAAGCCCAAGGCCGGCCTCCAGTCGACGATCTGGGACGAGACGGTGAAGATTGCCGGCGCCGATCCCGATCATCAACGCCGTGATCTGTTCGAGCGGATCGACCGGGGCGACTTCCCGGAATGGGAGCTGGGCATCCAGGCTTTCGACAAAGCGTTTGCCGACAGCCTCGATTTCGATGTGCTCGATTCCACCAAGATCATTCCGGAAGAAATGCTGCCGGTGCGTGTGATCGGCCGCATGGTTCTCGATCGCTATCCCGATAATTTCTTCGCGGAGACCGAGCAGGTCGCCTATTGCCCGGGCAACATCGTGCCCGGCATTGGCTTTTCCAATGATCCGCTGCTGCAGGGCCGGCTCTTCTCATACCTCGACACCCAAAAGTCACGGCTTGGCACGGCCAATTTCCACCAGCTTCCGGTGAACGCTCCCAAATGCCCGGTGATGAATTTCCAGCGCGACGGCCAATTTCAGATGGCGGTGCCGAAGGGTCGCACGAATTACGAGCCCAATGGCCTGTCTGAAGGTGCCGAGACGCGGCCCGGAGATGAGCCCGGGCCGCGCGAATGCCCCGTCACCGGCTATCGCAGCATTGCCGCTGCAACCGGGCCGGACGAGGAAGGCGGCAAGCTTCGTATTCGCGCCGAGAGCTTTGCCGACCATTATAGCCAGGCGAGGCTGTTTTTCCGTTCCCTCGCCGAGCCGGAGCAGGCGCATCTGGCCTCAGCCCTGGTCTTCGAACTCAGCAAGGTCGGCTTGGCGCATGTGCGCACGCGAATGATGGCCAATCTTGTAAATGTCGATCCAAAGCTCGCCGAGCGCGTTGCGGACGGGCTCAATATGGAAGTTCCTGAGGCATCACCATCCGCAGCGCCGGTCAAGGACATGGAGCCTTCGCCGGCGCTGCGCATCATCGATGGTCCGCGGGCGCCGAACTCGATTGAGGGGCGCACCATCGCAATCCTTATTGCCGACGGTTCTGATGCGGGCGTTGTCGATGAACTGACCAGTCAGATCGGGGATGCCGGGGGGCGCCCTGTAATCGTCGCACCCAAGATCGGCGGCGCGAAGATGTCCGATGGTTCGGTGCTGGAAGCGGATTTTCAGCTCGCTGGCGGTCCCTCTGTGCTGTTCGATGCCGTTGCCATCGTCCTTTCGGACGAGGGCTGCACGCAGCTTCTTAAAGAGGCGGCTGCCGTTCAGTTCGTGATGGATGCTTTCGGGCATCTCAAGGCCATCGGCCATACGGCAGAGGCACAGCCATTGCTCGACAAGGCGGGCGTTGAACCCGACGATGGCATCACCGACCTAGGTGCGACCTTCATCAAAACTGCTGCGACCCGCATCTGGGCGCGCGAACCGAAGGTCCGCATGCTGGCATAGGCATCGATTGGGAACACCTCACTTCAGCACGAGTTTTACAGTCATTCCATTTCAAGGAGAGCATCATGAGCATTGAAGGCAAAGCCAAGGAAGCTGCCGGGTTCGTCAAGGAAGAGATGAACGAACACGGCGACACCCCCGAAGCGAAGAAGAAGGCCCAGGAAGGCCGCGATCTGCGCAACGAAGGTCGCGTCGAAGACGGCAAGGCGCCCAAGACGACCGAGCCTGGCACCGGCGCCAAGGAATAAGTCTCTATCGATCTTCAGGACGCCGCTCCTCACGGGGCGGCGTCGTTGTATCTGACAAAATGGATCAGATCGTCAGGGCATCATCCAGCCCATCCGCATTCCCGGCCATTCCCGGAACTTCTTCCAACTGACGCAGCGCGGTGAACGCGCCGCGATCTTCACGGTAGCGCACGATCTCAAAACCATGGCCCTTGAGCCGGGGTATTGCATCGAGCTCGTCAGCGGTCGCGGTATTCACATTGATCAGCGTCATAGGTTGCCTTGCTTCTCTAGCGGCACATCGGCATCGGGGGGGTAATAAAGGGCAGCGCATTCAGTGCGCAGGCACCCGCCTTCGATCACGATGTCATCGCGATAGGCGTCCGTGATGAAAGCCAGCGTATCGACATGCCGGGCTTCGAAATACATTTCATGCACATCGTCACGCCCTGCGCCATAGACAACCCGGCCTACTTTCGACCAGATCTACGCCATCGTACACATCCCGCATGGCTGAAGCGTCGAGTAAAGCGTTGCACCGCGCAGCTCCATTTCACCCGTGTCTTCGCATCCTCGCCTGATCGCCATCATCTCTGCGTGCGCGGTAGCGTCGGGTAATTCCTCGGTCTGGTTGCGCTCGCCGGCAATGATCTTGCCATTCAGAACAATCACGCAGCCCAAGGGGGAGGTAGAGGGATTGGATCCTTTGGACCGTGCAATCTCGATGGCCTTGCGCATCCACTTTTCATCTTCGGCCTGAGACACTCTCGTCCTCCCTCTCGTAAGCGAATGCGAAAAGGAGCGCTACCTGCCCCGGAAAACGGGCGTCCGGCAACGCCAAGGCCCCTTGTGGCCCCAAAAAAACTAGTTTCAACAGCACGCAGATCGGCGCAATCTCGACAGGCTGGACGCTATGACCATTCTCAGGTTGGGTTTGAAAGACTCCGCGGTCATCACCGTCGCTCCTGTCCGGTTGAGGAACGCCTTCGGCGCGGAGAGGGTTTCGCGAGAGGAGTCGTGAAAGTGAGCATGGCGAACGAACGATCATCGCCTGCCAAGGCCGGGCATCATCCCGTCACGCCTGACGGACGCTATTTCGTCGTGCGCGGACGGCTTTGGCGCACCTCCGATCCATCACTCGACCCCAACGAGCGCGAGCAGATGGTTCGGCAACTGATGGCAGCCCGGCGCGCGGTCGCGAAGGCCAGAAGGGATGGGGATATGGCGGCCGAGGATGCGGCCCACGGCGCTGTCGATCAGGTGAAACGCGCGCTAGGCGAGCGCGGCCCGGTTTGGTGGAGCGACGGCGCCCCCGATCTCAACCGCCAGATGGCGCACACCGGTCCCTATGCCGACTGGTATGCCGGTCTGAAGGCTGACGATTAAGGCGATCGCGAAAGTCTAACCACGCGATTGCTTGCGGCGCGTTTCCCAGCCTTTCTTTGCGGCGGCTGACCGTTTCTCATGGCCCTGGGACGATCCGCTTTTGCGACCGCCCTTGCGTGACGCGCTGTGGTTCTCGGGCTTGCCTCGCCCCGATCCGGACTTGTTTCCGCCACCTGATTCCTTGTTCACCGTCGCCCACGCACGGCGTTCGGCTTCCTTCTTGCCGACACCGCGTTCCTCATAGCCTTCCTCGATATGTTCGGCCTTGCGCTTCTGCTTGCCCGTGTAGCTCGACTTGTCGCCCTGCGGCATTGCTACTCTCCTGAACACTAATCCCCGAATTTTGCGAGAACGAACAACTGGCAAATTTGCGCCCTCACTTCGCCGCAGATGCCGCCACGGGAACCGGCGGTTCATGACGCCGTTCTTAAAAAGAACAATATGGGAACATGATATTGCCATGACCGAACAGCTGCACAATCCCAAGCTCGACGAGCATCCCGGCTCGAACACCGAAAAGAATCCCGAAGACTGGGTGTCCGGCGACGATCCGATGACGGGGGCGCAAGGCTCCTATTTGACCACGCTGTGCGAGGAAGCAGGCCAAGCGCCGCCGCCTGCCGACCTCAGCAAGGCCGAAGCGTCAAAACGCATCGACATGATCAAGGCGAACCTCGGTCTCGACTGACCGTAAACAATTCGTTGGTCAGTGAGCGAGCTGGTCGCGGGCGAGGCATATGGTCACGACCCGCTCGCCGCCATGCCACGCTTTTTCGATCGTCCCGCCGAGTCCACGCAGAGCCGCGCACATCAGCTCTGTTCCGAAGCCCTGATCGCCATTGTCATCACTGCCACCGTATTCGCGCCAGGCGATAGTGATGGTTGCATTCGCCACGGTGATATCGACCGTGAGTTGGCCGTCGGAATGGGAAAGAGCGCCATATTTGACGGCGTTGGTGGCGAGTTCGTGCAGAAGCAGCGCCAGTGACGTCGAGGCGTTAGCGCCGACGGGGGCGTCGCACTGCGCGACGGTGATCTGAGCCCCGTTTCGATAGGGCTCCAGTACCGCGCCGATGACCTCGCTTAGCGCCGCACTGGGTCGCTCCTCGCCAGGAAGGCCGAGTAAAAGTTGCTGCGCAGCGCCTAGTGCGGTGATCCGACTGCTCAGGTCGTCAGCAAAGTGATCGACATCGTCGGCCCTTCGGCGGCCAACTCCGACCAACCCTTGCACGATCGAAAGCAGGTTCTTGATGCGGTGATGCATCTCGCAAACAAGGATTCGTTGATTCTCAGCATGACGAAGGCGCTCGCCGATATCACGCGCGATCTTCGACGCGCCAATGATCTCGCCCGCGGCGTTGCGCACCGGCGAGATGGTAACCTCAATATAGACAAGTTCACCATCACTGCGCCGGCGCACCGTTTCGAGGCGATCAATGCGTTCGCCTGCCCGCAGTTTGCCAATGATGTCGGCTTCCTCCTGGAGCCGGTCCTCGGGGATGATGAGCGTAATGGGCTGGCCGATCGCCTCTGCGGCGGTGAATCCGAACAGCTTTTCGGCTCCCGCATTCCAGCTGGTGATGACGCCGTCGAGCGTTTTGCTGAGGATGGCGTCGCCGGAATTGTCCACCACCGAGGAAAGCCACAAACCGGCGTCGAATTTGGGATCATACATCGTCGAATGCCTCACGTTCCCTCGTTAGCGAACTTGCCAGTGGCCATTTCAAAAAACGTGTTGGCTGGCCACATGTGAGGCGCAGCAGTGGGCGTCAAGGACATTATAAATATAGGCGGATGCCATCGACGCCTGTCAGCCTGTTCGTGTCGTGGTCGATTAGCCATCCTTCTTGGCGCTTGTGCGTTGGTGCCGAAGCGGACCTCTCGTGATCGTCCGATCCCTGCCAGTAAACTCTCCGCTCTTGTCGATACTGAAGGATGCGCTGACAGCCTGAGGCTGACCAGCGCGCAAGTTCAAAATGCCTGCGAAGCCGAGGCCTTGATTGAGACCTTTCCCAATGGCGCAATCCTGGGGGGCGATCAGGGCTAAGACAGAAAGGCACCAACCGTCAGGAGGGCCCAGTAAGCACGAGATTTCTTGATCTGGAGGTGAGGATTTCAATGGACCGAAGCGAGCGCTGGATCGCCGCACGGCAGACGGGGGGAGGAGCCGGACCTGCCCAAAAAAATCTCTTGAAACCCCATCCTCTCTTCTTAACTTTTTCTCGCCGGACGCTGAAAACCGGGTCTGGTGGACATTGAGAGTGCCGGCTCTCTCCGGCACGTCTCATGCCCGAATTGCTCAATAGGAGGATTTGGAAATGAGAACCACTGCTTTTGACTTTGCACCTTATCGGCGCTCAACCGTGGGCTTCGATCGGCTGTTCAATCTGCTCGAAGCCGGCACCCGCGAAGATGACGGCTATCCGCCCTTCGACATTCTGAGAGAAAGCGATGACAGCTACCGCGTAACGCTGGCGGTGGCTGGCTTCCACCCTGAGGATATCGAGGTGGTGGCCCAACAGAACCTGCTCACCGTCACCGGCAAGCGAGCCGACGACAACGGGCAGGGCGAATATCTGCATCGCGGCATTGCCACACGCGCGTTCGAGCGGCGCTTTCAGCTCGCCGACTTCGTGGAAGCCGGGGACGCCCGTTTCGAGAACGGCCTACTGAGCATCGCGCTCAAGCGAGTCGTGCCCGAGGCAATGAAGCCGCGCAGAATCGAGATCAGCGGCGGCAAGGCTGCCCAGGATCAGATCGAAGCGCCAAGGGATGAGGCCCGCGAAGCGGCCTGATCCATGATTAAAAGGTTTGCCGGCACCGCCCCCCGCCGGGCCGGCAGGCCTTCACCCTTCCAGCCAGAAAAGGAGATGACCATCATGGCTTTTCGTGATCTCATTCCCTGGAGCCGGCAGGAAAACCGGCTTCCCGTCCCGGTCAGCGCCGAGCGCGACCGCGACACTAATACCCACTCTTTGCTCTCGCTCCACCGCGAGATGAACCGGCTGTTCGACGATACACTCCGCTGCTTCGGCGTGCCCGCATTAACCGGGTTCGACCGCGCTGCCGGCTGGCCGCATGTCGAGCTCGGCGAGACTGACAAAGAAATCCGCGTCACGGCCGAACTGCCGGGTCTCGACGAGAAAGACGTCGAAATCACCGTCGAAGACGGAGCGTTGACGCTTCGTGGTGAGAAGCGCTCCGAGGTCGAAGACAAGGACCGTGGCTATACCGAGCGCAGCTACGGCCGCTTTGAACGCCGTATCGGACGGCCTCAGGGAATCGACCGTGACCACGCCGCCGCAACCTTCAGGAACGGCGTGCTGACGGTCACCCTGCCGAAGACGGAGGCGGCGAACGAAAATGTCCGCCGCATTCAGGTCAATGGCAAGGCGGCATGACGATCTGGCCCGGGACTTCGGTTCCGGGCCATCCGTCAACGATAACCTCACCGGACCAAGCGCGGAGAGCGCGCTACCGCCAGATGCGCGACCCGTGATCGAGCCAGCGCCGAGTGCGACCAACCAGGTTGGACGCGCTTAGCGTGGACAATAGCGGGTGCGCTTCGCCGCGCTGGCGGCGCGTGACCGATCCCCTGACCGGATCGACCGGCTGCGGCGATCCGCTCGAGAAGATCGAGCTGCGCTTTTTAGACGCAGAGACCGCGGGGAGCTACTGTCAGCGTCAGGGATTGGACTTCTCGCTGCATGGTGCGCCGGGTCGCCCGCGCCCGCTTCCCAGTCGCCTGCCAGCGGAACCGACGCCTGTGCTGTGCTGCTGGCCGACAGGTCCGCACGCTCGATGCTGCGGCCGCTATCCCGCCGCGCTTGAAAGCGCGCTGGGCTCGGGAAGCGCGGCTGGCGTCGGGGGGATGGCATTTTCACATTCACCATGATCAGAGGAGACGTTTGATGCGAAAAATTCGTACAGCCGTCCTGGCCGGCGTGGCGGCGGTCGCCGCCATCGGCACCGCGCTGGCGGCGAGCCATGGCAGCCATATTATGAAGGTCGGCCTGCCGGACGGTGCGGTCGCCCGCATAGAATATGAGGGAGATGTCGCGCCCAAGGTCACGGTCACGCCTGCCTCCAGCGTTCCACCGATCACTTGGCTCGATCCATTCGAGCCGGCGGCATTCGCGGCGTTCGATCGGATTGCGGCGGACATGGACTGGCAGAACGACCTGATGATGCGTCAGGTTCGCGCCTTGCCGCTTCCGGCAATGGCCGATGGCGGGAAGATCGACCTTACGGCGTTGCGCAGCCTGCCTCCGGGGACTGCCAGCTACAGCTTCGTCTCGACGACCAATGGGGGAAGCACCTGCAGCTGCAGCGTTCAGGTCATATCCCTTGGCTCGGGGCAGCCACCGAAGGTCGTGTCGCACAATTCCGCTGACTGCCGCGAAGCGCCGCCAGCGGCTGCCGCGCATCCGAACCGAACGGACGCAATGCGCCGCACATGACGCAGCTTGCTGTCGGCCATCCCGATAGCTCATTCAAAGCCACCTGAGTCATAAGGGGGCGGCGTGGCCGCCGCTCCCTTTGCAAGTTTCCGTTGCCTGACCCATGCACATATCACCCAGCATCCTTTCCACCTTTATCACCCTGCTCGTCACCATCGGTCCGATCGAGACGGCGGTGGTCTTCGCCGGCCTGACGGCCGGAATTCACCGCAGCGAGCGGATCAGTCTCGCCACGCGCTCGGTCACGATCGCCACTGGCGTGCTGCTGCTGTTTGCTGTTGCGGGCGGCGTCGTTCTTTCGCTCCTGCATATCTCGCTGCCCGCATTCCGGGTGGCAGGCGGCGTGCTCCTGTTCCTTCAGGCTTTGACGCTCACCTTTTCCAGTCCTGGACTCTCATCCATCAGCGAAGGCGAGCGTCAGGAAGCCGAAGGGCCTGGCGACATTGCGGTCTTTCCGCTGGCGTTTCCCTTGATCGCGGGCCCCGGAAGCCTTTCGGCCGCCGTGCTCGTCATGGGCCGCACCGAGAACTGGATCGAGGGCGGCTGCGTGCTCGCGATGATCATGGTTTGTATGCTGTCGACCTGGCTCGCGATGCTCGCGGCCGACCGCCTTGTCCTTCTGCTCGGCAGCACCGGTGCCGACGTCGTCGGCCGCATCTCCGGCGTGCTTCTCGCCGGCCTCGCCGTCCAGTTCGTCTTCGACGGTCTCGCGGCTGCGCCGTTCCTGGCTGGCTGAATCAGCCGCTATGCGGCCTCGTCGAGCACCCGAAGCACCCGGTCGAGCATGGCGGCGTTCGAAGCGGCCTTGGGCAGTTCGCGGCGGGCGAAGCGCTGAAGCGGTGTGAGGTCCCGTCGCGGCAGTCGCAGCGTGATCAGGCTTTGCCCCAGCGCATCCCGGGGCACGCGCTGGGCTGCCTTGCCGGAGCGCAGGAAATGATCGAGGAGTCGCTTGCGGTCGGCAAAACTCCAGCCCAGCGCTTCCAGCTCATCGGGTGGCACCGACAGCAGGGCGAGCGCGAATTCCATGATGTCGTCGAAGGCGAGGACGAGGCGGACCGTCCGTCCGCCCCGCCCGCGCCAGCGCTCGCCAAGACCGTTCGTCATTGCAGTGGGATGATGCGATCGACCGCACGCCATTCGGTGGGTCCGACCAGTCGGCCATGGGCGATCCTTACCGAATGGAGCGCGGCCTCGACTTCAAGTCGCCAGTGACCCAGGAAATCGAACAAGATGGGGAAATCAGGCGCAAGATCGTATTCCTGCCATATGAACAGCTGGAGAAGCGACGGCGCATCGGGCCGGTAGTAATGGATCTCGGCGGTGGTGAGACCGTAGCCCTCCAGCTGAGCGATGAATCCGCGATCGCTCATTGAAGCGACCGACTATCATTTCGTGGTTCGTCAAGTGATCGCATGGCGGCGAACACCTCATCGATCGAAACGGCTTGCCTGGCGCCGGGAGGCTTTCGCATCAAGGGCAGGTTCTTTACCGCAGAGTGGTCGGATGCCCAGGAGGCGAGGATGGCGCGTTTGACCTCCGGCTCAAGGCTCGGGTGGCGCGCAACGTCGAAGGGGTGCAAGAAACGCGAAAATGGCTGCGACATGGCCGTGGCTCCTTTCCTTGTGTCGCTCCTTTCTCATGCGTGCGGTCCCGCACGAGGCTCAAGATTTTGGTGCTGATCCGAGTCGCGTCAAGAGGGATGATGCCATCGGACGTCACCTAGAATGGCTGGATTGGCACTCAGAAGAGATGAGTGCCAAAAAATTTCGGTCGCCCTCTTGACCCAAAAAATCTCATTTCCTAGTTCACGGGAACCTGTCGTTCAGATGAACGGCAGGGACATCACAACCTGTTTTGCATCTGGAGGTTTTGCCATGCATTTCCGCCCCTTGCACGACCGTGTGGTCGTCCGTCGCATCGAAGCCGAGGAGAAGACCTCGGGCGGCATCATCATCCCTGACACCGCCAAGGAAAAGCCGCAGGAAGGCGAAGTCGTCGCCGTCGGACCCGGCGCCCGCGACGACAGCGGCCAGTTGGTCGAGTTGTCCGTCAAAGTCGGCGACCGCATCCTATTCGGCAAATGGTCGGGCACCGAGGTCAAGATAGATGGCGAGGATCTGCTCATTATGAAGGAGAGCGACATCCTTGGCGTGATCGACACCGTCGTGCCTCTCAAGCAGGCGGCCTGATCGACCGCCCTTATCCCTCGAACATTCAGGAAGGACATAGAAAGGAGTAGCAGCGATGGCTGCCAAGGAAGTGAAGTTTGCGTCGGACGCACGGGACCGTATGCTGCGCGGCGTGGATACGCTGGCAAATGCCGTGAAGGTGACGCTTGGTCCCAAGGGCCGAAACGTCGTCATCGAGAAGAGCTTTGGGGCTCCCCGTATCACCAAGGACGGCGTGACTGTCGCCAAGGAAATCGAGCTTGCCGACAAGATCGAGAATATGGGCGCGCAGATGCTGCGCGAGGTCGCCAACAAGCAGAACGACAAGGCGGGCGATGGCACCACCACCGCCACCGTGCTCGCCCAGGCGATCGTGCGCGAGGGCTCGAAGGCTGTCGCCGCCGGCATGAACCCGATGGACGTAAAGCGCGGCATCGATCTCGCGGTGGGCGCGGTCATCAAGGATCTTGAGAGCCACGCCAAGAAGGTCGGCGCCAACAGTGAGATCGCGCAGGTTGCCACCATTTCCGCAAATGGCGACGAGGAAGTCGGTCGCATCCTCGCCGAGGCGATGGAGAAGGTTGGCAACGAGGGCGTGATCACGGTCGAGGAGGCCAAGAGCCTCGAGACGGAACTCGAGACGGTCGAGGGCATGCAGTTCGACCGCGGCTATCTCTCGCCCTATTTCATCACCAATGCCGAGAAGCTCAAGGTCGAGCTCGACGATCCTTATATCCTCATCCACGAGAAGAAGCTCTCGAACCTGCAGGCGCTCGTGCCCCTGCTCGAGAAGGTCGTGCAGTCGGGACGGCCGCTGCTGATCATCGCCGAGGATGTCGAGGGCGAGGCGCTCGCGACGCTCGTCGTCAACAAGCTGCGCGGCGGGCTCAAGATCGCTGCGGTCAAGGCGCCGGGCTTCGGCGACCGCCGCAAGGCCATGCTGGAGGATATCGCGATACTGACGGGCGGCAACGTGGTCTCCGAGGATCTCGGCATCAAGCTCGAGACCGTCACTATCGATATGCTCGGCCGCGCCAAGAGGGTGACGATCGACAAGGACAACACCACCATCATCGACGGGGTGGGCCAGAAGGACGATATCGACGGCCGCGTGGCGCAGTTACGCCAGCAGATCGAGACCACCACGTCCGACTACGACCGCGAGAAGCTGCAGGAGCGAGTGGCCAAGCTTGCTGGCGGTGTCGCGGTGATCCGCGTCGGCGGCGCAACCGAGGTCGAGGTCAAGGAGAAGAAGGATCGCGTCGACGACGCGCTCCATGCGACGCGGGCTGCGGTAGAAGAAGGCATCCTGCCGGGCGGCGGCATCGCGCTGCTCCGTGCGATCAAGGCGCTCGATGGGCTTAATGCCGCCAATGACGACCAGCAGTCCGGCATCGACATCATACGCCGGGCGCTGCGCGCGCCCGCGCGGCAGATCGCCGAGAATGCCGGCGAGGACGGCGCCTATATCGTCGGCAAGCTGCTCGAAAGCTCCGACTATAATTGGGGCTTCAATGCGGCCACCGCTGAGTATCAGGACCTCGTCGAGGCGGGCGTCATCGATCCGGCGAAAGTGGTGCGTACTGCGCTTCAAGACGCGGCCTCGGTCGCATCGCTGCTGATCACGACCGAGGCGCTCGTCGCCGAGCTGCCGAAAGAGGAGAAGGCCGCGCCGATGCCGGCCATGGACTACTGACAGTATCGGGGCCGGCCTCAACCGGCCCCGATCTTTCTGTTTCAATCGGCAGGCGGGGACTTGTTAATCTCCCTCGACCAATCCGCGAAGGGTGGTGCCTCGAGGTTGACACGCCATGCCCTGTCTTCACCGATCTTGTAGAGCGTGTAGCCTGCCTCCTCCATCCTCAATTATGATGATGGCCGCATCGCCGCACCGCATCCGGAAGCAACGTGCTACGAAATGCGCGCTTGCCATGCGGGCCTCGACAAGAGCGGCCTTGAGACCTCGGGCGCTAACTCAGACTTATCGAAACCGAGTTGCTCGGAACGAGGCCGAAGTCGCCATCGCGAAGCACTTTATTCGCCAGTCCTCAGATTCTCATAGGCTTCCGCAAGCTGATTGAGGAGGCTTTTTGCGCCGGCAGGCTTTCTCACAACTGGAACATCGCGCAGATGTTCGGGGATCATGACATTGTCCCCATAACCTGTCGCAAAGACAAATGGGATCCCCAGTGCGACAAGATGATCCGCAATCGGCTCCGACGTGTCGTCGCCCAGGTTGAAGTCCAGGACAGCGGCATCCGGTTTGTAAGAACCTAAGCTGCGCATGGCGTGCGCAGCATCCGGCGATAAGCGCACTTCTTTCGCGCCAAGCTGGCGCAACAGTTCTTCGGTATCCAGCGCGATCAGAGACTGATCCTCGACCAGAAGGATGGAAAGACCATCCAGTCCGGGTACCGCCGCGCCCGTTCCAGCGTCCACAGCTTCCGATGGTGCTGGCAGAGATCCCTCGGCAACCAGAGAAGCAAATTTCGGAGGAATGACCAGTCGAGCGACTAGGCCGCTTTCCAGATAATCAAGATCGACCAGACCGCCAAGATCATAGACCATCGTCGTTTGAATGAGCTTCGAGCCAAACCCCTGGCGACTAGGAGCGAGCGTTGGCGGCCCGCCTGTTTCGCTCCAGCGGATCTCGCACCCTTCGCTTTCTGAGAACGTCCAGCTAATGTCGAGGCGACCTGTGGGTACTGACAACGCGCCATATTTCGCCGCATTGGTCATCAGTTCGTGGACCACCAATGCCAGGGTTCCGAAAGCCCGATCGTTGAGCCGAACTTTTGCGCCTGCGGCGATCACCCGCTCTGTTTCAGAACCATAGCGATGCAACCCGGCCTCCGCCTCTATTAAGGTTGCAAGATCGCCGCCCACAGCAGCACTCAGCGACTGGTCATGCGCAAAGGCAAGTGCGCGCAGGCGCCCTTCGAACGACGAGGAGTAATCCTCGACCGAACCGGCATGGGCGCCAGTCTGCACCGCAATAGACTTGATCAGCGTGATGATATTCTTGACGCGATGATTAAGTTCGTCATTCAGCATCCGTCGCCGCTGATCGAGCCGCCCGCGTTCTTCGGCAGTGATTTCGTTTTGCTTCAGGAAAACATCGCGCAAATAGGTCCGCACGGTATCGGCTGCGGTCAAATCAGTTTCGCTCCAGGGACGGCTTTGTCCCCGTACCTCTTCGCGCCATGTCTCGAAGCTTCCGCGTGGGGTCAGCCGCTGCCCGTCCGGAGTATCGATGACGAGCTTGGTAGGTTTGCCCGCCCACTTAATTTCATGGGCCTCTTCGCTACGGAAAATCAAGAGATAATCACGCGGCATCGAGGTCAGCGGAATAGCAATGACGCCAGCAACCGATTGTCCGAAATTGACCTGTCCTGTGAGCTTACGCAAGTGCTGGGTATGCCAAAGGGCCAGCTGCGATGACGCGGAGCGCGGATGCACCTGCTCCTCCCCAGCGAGATAACGCACCAGTTCGAGCGCTTCATCATGCGTCGGAGTGACGCCACTGGCCGTCCATTGGTTTTCCGCCCACAGACCGACGCCATCGCAGTCGAAAAGCTCGGAGAAGGCGTCCAGATGGTCACGCAACCCTTCCATCAGGGTTTCATCAACCGCCAGTCCAGCGAGGATCTTGTCGAGCCGTTCACGGGCTACGCTTGAAGCAACGATGTGGGCGCGCCGCTCGGCGACGGAGATTTGCAGGGAAAAATAATGCCCAAACAGCTCGGCGCCGACTCTCAAAGGAACCGGAACCACTTTGGGGCTCTCATGGTGGCAAGAGATGAGACCCCAAAGTTCGCCATCGATCAAAATTGAGATCGACATGGAGGCGTGAACACCCATGTTCTGCAGATACTGGCAGTGTATGGGCGACACGGATCGCAGCTGCGCGAACGACATATCAATCGGCAGTTCGCCTGGCTTGATCGCCGGCTCCAAGGGCACCGGCGCGTAGCTGGCGTCTGCGATGGTCCGGATTGTATTGAGCTTGTAGAGTCGCCGCGCTTGGTAGGGGATGTCTGACGCGGGGAAATGCTGCCCCATAAAGCTCTCAAGCTCTGGCTGCTTCGCCTCGGCGATGACGCGCCCGGCACCATTATGCAAAAACTGATAGACCATGACGCGGTCGAAACCGAGCATCGCCCGAACTAGGCGGGCACCGGATTTCGCCAAGGCGCCGACCTCGGTCTCCACATTCACCCGCCGCATCAGCCCTTGAGTCAGGTCGAGCGCGTCTTTTGCGCTTTTCGCGCCATCCAGCGAGGGCTCGAACTCTACGATCAACCTGTCTTTATGGCTATGGACGATCATGTCGACTGGATCGGTGCCATGAAGCACCGTCATGCCAAGCTCGACGCCGGCAATCTCGCTACCGCCGGCCTTGGCACTGGCATTCCGGACCGAATGGGCAGCTTCGGCCCCAATGATCTCTGCCAGGGGCATACCGGGCTTGATTGTTGCGCCATTGCCAAGAAGGTCGCCAGCGTTCACAGACGCAAACAAGAGCGTGAAATCTGTCGGTGACACCACCAGCATAACTCCGTGGGGCTGGATGCTGCCGGGAATCTGGATCGGTTCCCGATCACAGTTTGTCAGATCGACGGTCATGGCAGGTAGCTTCGCCATATCAATCGGCCCCTTGTGCGCGTTGGAACGCGTTGGCTACGATAAGCATCACGGGGAAACGAAAAACGACATAGGTCGTTTCGATGTCAAACGCCGCTGCAAATTTGTCTGTAAAAGGAGGCACTTCTAGATCCGAGCTGGGTGGCGTTTCCGGCCACGGGCAGGGGAATGCACACTCCACAGCCATTCACCGAAAAAGCTCATAACGCGAGTTATGTGTGCGAGTAACATTGGTCAACCATGAGCTTTGTGCATAAGTGCACCAAGGCGCCCAATGTTAATGCAGATTGATCAGGAGAGACCATGTCGGCGCCTACCCCGGAAGAATTGGCAGGCAATGCCCTACTAGCAACTCTGAGCGATAGTGATCGCGAGCGTCTAATGCCGCACATGCTGGTCTTTGACCTCGAGCCACATGCGGTGCTGCAAAAGGCAGGGGGTGAAGTCGTGGACACATGGTTCCCGTGTGGCCCGGCGATGGCGGCCTTCTGTGTCAGGCTGAAAGACGGTCCGGCCGTCGAGGTCGCGCTGGTTGGCAGGGAAGGGGCTATCGGCGGCATCGTGTCAAATGGGAATGTCCCCGCTTTTGCGACTGCGCAGGTCATGTATGGTGGGCGCTTTTTGCGCATCAAGACGGCCGCGCTGGAACAAGCCAAGCTGGACTCTTTGACCTTACGCCATTGGTTCTCCCGCTACTCGGACTGTCTGCTGGCACAGGTCTTTCAGACCGCCGCCTGTAATGCCACCCATACAATCGCGCAGCGTACAGCAAAATGGCTGCTTGCAGCGATCAGCCGAACGCATTCAGCCGAATTTGCCATCACGCACGAGCAACTCGCGGAAATGCTGGGCGTGGGTCGATCATTTGTGACCCGTGTCATTTCAAAGCTGCGGGAGGCCGGAACGATCGAGACTCGCCGCGGTGTGTTCATCGTCAGGGATGAGCAGGTACTGCGCGATACCGCGTGCGACTGCACCACAACCATCGAGGACCATTTCGATACGGTGCTGCAGGGGATTTATCCGCTGAATTGAATATTTTGATCGAAAACGAGCAAAGCTTTTGCGCTGCAACATTAGCTCCCCCAGATGCGCAAATATGGGCAGGTAGTAGCCTCTAGTCTTCGGCCGTAGCGCTTGGGAGGCAAAACCTCGGACACTTGCTGACATCCTGAATCATGCCGACGCCCTGAAAGGGAAAGGGAAGGCGAGGATTAGACGAGCACCCGGGCATGCTCAACTTGATCGAGTGCTTCAATGCTGCGGAGCATTAACGATCAACGCCCGCAAGGACATTTGAACAGCAATTGCAATTTCGCGCATTCCGTATTATACGGAATACCGATAATTGTACGGATTGCGCGGTATCTGCGCGATAGCAGGAGATCTGGCCATGAGCTTGTCCATCGAAACCTTCCGCTCGAGCGAAGTCTCGAAGCGCTTCGGCTTCTACTACGATGAAGCCATGACCCACCCGATCGCGGTCGAACGCAATGGCGCCGCGCGTGTCGTGATGCTTCCTGCCGCAGAGTACGAACGCTTGGCGCGCCTTGATCACATCGCGCTCGCTCCCGAAGAACTGAGCGACGATGCGTTCAACGCGATCGCCAATGCCCAGCCTGTGCCCGAGTCCTACGATGCCAACAAGCTCCTGGACTGAGCCGCGTCCCGGCGAGGTCATCAATTATCTTTACCTCTGGCGGCACGAGCACGACCGGGGCGAGGAAGAGGGCCGTAAAATTCGGCCATGCATGGTCGTTGGCACGTACCTGAAGCATGGGCGCTTGCGCGTCATCACAGTGCCGCTGACGACGCGGGATTATTCGCCCGAGCACTCACTCGAACTTACCCCGCGCGTGATCGAGCATCTTCGCCTGGATACGCGCAGCCGTATCGTCTGGAACGATGTGAATGAATTCACATGGGTAGGGCCTGACGTTCGATCCGGCGCCAACGGCACCCCGGTAATTGGCGCCATGCCCGAGAAAATCTACCGCCAGGTCGCTGCCAACATCCTTGCGCGCCGGGTGAAGATCACGCACCGGACGGAATGAGGTCTATGCAAACGGCCTCATTCCTGACCATCAGCGCCTTCGGTATCATCGTCGTAGCCGCGACGATCATCGGCAACTTTGGCCTAACCCCGTTGGGGAAATGGTCGTTGCGTCTGGCGGGTGTAATTTTGATCGCGGCAGGCTTACTGCTCGCTTGAAATAAGTTGCCGGCGACAGGCCGGTCGCGTTTAGCCCGCCGCCTCCGGGCGCCTTAACATCTATTGGGTTTAGATCAAGTCGGCGGTCAGCCGATGGATCAAATCATCATAATTCTAACGACCCCCTAAAGATCGATATTCCGGCGCTCGATTTCATCGATCACCGCCTGTTCGAACTCAGACAGGTTTTCGCCGTCTTCGACTTTATCCCATGCATCGACCAACTGTTCGTCGGTCATCGCCTCCACCTGTTCGGCGTGAAGGGAGCGGCCATCCCCTACCTTCAGCCCTACGCCCATCGCGTCGCCTCGCTCGATTCCCAGGCATGGGGCACCGCGGCGCGGCGCGATGCCCGGCGCCGACAGGTATCGAAAACCGACGCTCTTGCGGCCGATCACATGGAACACTGGACCATCACCCAGCTCGATCGACTTCGCGAACCTCATCGCCCGATGGCCATCACCCTCGAACCTGCACCTTCACAGATGCCGTCCGATCCATGGGAAGCCGCCATCCAGCAAGCATAGGCCGAGATCCGAGCGCTCATCGAATCCGGCGAATTGGCTCACGACGAAGTGACCGCTGCATGGATCGAGACATGGGCGGCCGACCTCTACCGCGCTCGCCCCAACGCGGTTTGCCTGTAGCTTCTATTCGTTTCCTCACATACGCTTCAGCTTGAAGGAGATCGTTATGACTACCATCAGTGTCGATCACGCCAGCGCCGCCGCGGCTCTCACTCGCCTGATCGACGTAGCCAGATCGGACACCGGGCAATCGGCCAGAGTGGCCAATTTCCTTTTGGCGTGGTGGAATGGCGACGATTGGGGGCATTTCCCGATTTCGGACCTCTTCGGCGTCGACCGCGAGATTGCCATCGATATCGCCACGATCGTCGCTTATCTCGCAGATCACCCCGGGGCGGTCTATGCAGACGCCTTTGGTGAGCGAGAGGCTATGGGCGATCTGGTCCACTTGTGGCGCTCGGAAACGGGCGCACCGGTCTAGCTCCGAACGGCTACATGGCCGAGGTCATGCAGAATGACTGACCACCTTCACATCATCACAGGCGGTCCAGGATCGGGCAAGACGAGTTTGGTGGACGCGCTGGCCAGCCAAGGCCTTCATCGCATGCCTGAGGCTGGCAGAGCAATCATCCAGGATCAGGTGGCCATTGGCGGCACTGCTCTACCATGGGCCGATAAGGAAGCATTCGCGACCCTGATGTTGGCGTGGGAGATGCGCTCCTTTCGTGAAACGGTAAGCGCACGCGGCCCTATCGTCTTCGATCGTGGCATCCCCGACGTCATCGGATTTCTGCGGCTGTGCGGGTTGCCTGTGCCGGCCTCCACGCTGAAAGCTGCCGAGCTGTTTCGATATGCGAGCAGGGTGTTCATCGCTCCACCCTGGCCGGAGATTTTTACGCAGGACGCTGAACGGAAGCAGACGTTGGCGGAAGCCGAAGATACTTACCTCGCGATGGTCGATACCTATTCAAGCCTGGGATACGAGCTCGTCGAACTCCCTCTGATTACTGTGCCGGAAAGAGCGAGATTCGTTCGCGACCAGATAGGTTAGCAATCACGAGAGGTCCGAGGGCCCAAGGCTGCAGAGGGGAGGGGGAAAGGAAAGATCGAGCGCGGGAATGCGCTCGGTCTGACCCGGAGCCCTACCATGACCTACGACGTCCCGTTCCGTCACATGCAGGCGATCGACCCCAGCAGCCTGACCACGATCACCGCAACACTTCATGCCATCAATCGGGCCACGGAAGATTGCCGCATTGCTGGCGTCGATCCCGACCACGACCCGGCGATCGCGCTGCTCGCGCGCCATTTCGCGACTGTCACCGCCAACCGCGGCGATGATGAAAGTCTGCGCTTCGCCTGCAGCCGCCGTATGGCCGAACTCGAACGCTTCCCCGCGCTTCTCACCCTGGCGGTGCGCGGCGTTGCCCATGACCGGGTAGCCAAGGAGCGATTCCACGCCGACGGGCGTAAGGCCATGAAGGCGCTCGCGCTGGAAATCGGCCTCGCCCCCGGCAGCTTCACCATCAGCTCCACGCCCAGCGATCCCGCGATCGCAGGATATGTCGCGCTGTCGAGCGATGATATTTCGATCATGCTCAGCGTGGGCCCGCTCCATGAAGGCAACGAGGTGCAATACTTCGCCAAGCGCGGTCCTGCAGCCGGTCAGAAACTGCGCTTTGCCCCCATGCGCGATTTCGTCCGGCGTGCACGCTTTGCCGCACGCATCCATCGCGATCTGCGCCTCGATGCCATTGTGCCATCGCCCTCACCCGTCGAGACCACGGCCCCGATCACCCGCGAACCCATCGCCGCTTAGGGAGACATCCCATGCTCACCACCCAACAGGTTGTCGATCAGGTCCGCAGCGATGCCGCACGGATCGAGCGCTTCGTGCAGCGCCGCGAGACTTTCCTCGATGCGCTGGACTGGACAATGCTCACTTGTGATCAGGTCCATGATGCTGCCATGCTGGACTTCATGCTGGAAGATGACCTTGCCGAAGCCCTCCAGCGGGTTTCCATGGCGGAAAGCCTTGCTGCAATGGGCATGCCCCTTGTCCCTACCTTCATCCGCTACAATCCGTTCCCGCGCCCCTGGCATGCGGAATGGCTGGCACTGGTGAACTGACCGGAGATCCATCCTCGTGAGCCGATACGATTTCGCCGGAAAGGGCGTCGCGAGCAGCGTTGCCATCGGATGGGACCGGCCCCTGTCCACATTCTTTGTCCAGGTCATGCAACCGCATCCGCGCATCGAGGGCGAGGAAACAATCTATATCTGGAAGGGCGCGACCCCCGGCGAGCTTCCAACGGCTGCAGCCGCAATCGCTGTGGCGGCCGAATACGCCGATCTGCCCAACGATCTTGGTGCGATGCTTGAAACCGATCGTATGAAGACGCTTGGCACCTTCGACGGCCCCGCTCAGTTGGCCACGAAACCCCTGATCCAGACATCGCCTCTGGCCATCCATACCGAGGCCGAAGCCCGCGAGGCCGGTTATACCCGTGCCGTCGTGGCAGACAGCGTACACCACACGCTTGAATCGCTGATCGATCCGGATACCGACCTCGATTCCACCTTCCTCGCGTTCGACCGCAGCGAGAACGAAATGCTTCAAATCCATGGCTGGAATTTCTGCATCGAGCTGGAGTGACGCGAGGGCGGTTGGAATATCCCGCCCGATAGAGTATATCCAAACTTCATGGAGGATATCCTGATGTCTCTTTACGTCAAAGACGCCGAGGTCAACCGCATGGCGCAGCGCCTTGCCGCGATGCAGCGCGTGAGCAAGACCGAAGCGGTGCGGCGTGCGCTGCTGCACGAGCTTGAGCGCGAGGAGCACACGCCTACCCTTGTCGACCAGGGCCTTGAATTTGCACGTGCGCTGCGCGCCAAAGCCGGTCCCAATGCGGGCAAGCCCGCCGACAAGGCTTTCATCGACGGCCTCTACGGAGACGAATGATGTTCGTCGATGCATCGGCAATCACCGCCATCCTCGCAGGCGAGAGCGATGCGGCAGATCTGCTCGGCCGTCTCCATATTGCGCGCGTGCGCATCACTTCGCCGCTGGCCATCTGGGAGTCGGTCTTGGCGGTGCGGCGCATCCTCGATCTGGAGATCGCTGCCGCACACGAGGCGGTCGAGGAGTTCATGCGCCTTGCTGGTATCGAGGTCACGCCCGTTCCCGCCGAGGCACACCGGCAGGCGGTCGAGGCTTACGACCGTTACGGCAAGTCCCGACATCCTGCCGCGCTCAATTTCGGGGACTGCTTTGCCTATGCCTGCGCGCGTGTCGCCGGCGTGCCCCTTCTCTTTAAAGGCGACGACTTCCCGCAGACCGACATTGAGGCGGCTTGATACCGCTTCGATAGACCCCAAGGGCATCCCATAGCCTTTGAGTTGAGGGGGAAAGGGCTCGTCGATCCATTTGGGATCGACGGAGGTTCCCTTGTCCTACACCATCGACATTGGCGCGGCGCCCGCGAACGCCCACTGCGCCCAACTTGGCCAGACCCCTGATTTCGAGCGGGTCAATCGCTTCGAGATCGACGCCTACCGCATCGGCATCATCGCGATCCATGGCCTTCCCCCTGAAGGCTGCCGCCTCACCAGCAAGCCCAATCGCCACGATTTCGGCACCTACCGCACTCTCGTCCTGCACATCGACGACGAGAATGACCCTGCGGTCGCCGCCTATGCCGAGGCCGTAGAAGACGGGCTTGGCTCCTGGATCGAGGCCGCGATTGCGTGCCCCGTCGAATATGACGGCAATGTCGGCACCATTCCGAGGCCCGAACTCGACGAGGTGACGATCGGGGCTCTGCTGACCACGCGCCCCGGCGCCAACGGCCGTTTCGCGATCCCCGCGTTTGAGACCATCCACACCAACCTTTCGGCCGCATTCCCCAAGCTCGCCGAGGCCGCCCGCGCGCGCCTCGCTGGCGATGCCGCCTGAGCGCGCAGGAGATCCATCATGGCGAATAACTACCTCTCCAGTTCCTTCATCCTCGAGATGACCGCCGACGATGCCGAAATGGTCAGGCTGGCGCAGCGCGCGAGCGAGATCGTCGAAAATCCCTGTATAGGCGATACCGGACGCGACCTCGAATACGCCGACCTTGGACCGCGCTTCGCCGCACTCTTCCCGCCTAAGGACGATGACGATTTCGGCAGTTTCCTCGACCTCTTCGACGATCCCGACTTTCCGACGTTCGACTGCAGCATCGTCATCAGCGAACCCGATACCGAGGGCCACTGCAAAGTCAGCTTCAGCGGCAACCAATTTGGCGTCGATCAGGTGGCGAACCTGATTTTCGCCGCATGCAAATCCGCACTCCCCTGCGCATTCTCATGGGCATACATTTGCGATGCCTTGCGGCCCGACGAGTTCGGCGGCGGCTGCGTCATCATCACCGAAGCCGGAATCGACTTTCACAGCACGACCGGGATCATCGGACGGGTACTCGGCACCGGCGCCGGTCCCTCCGAGACCCCCAAGCCGGTATTCGACCCGGCGCTCGTCTCCATCGAGCAGAAGCGCTTCAGCCATACCCAATGGGAAATCCTCGTCTGCTACAACGGCCAGCGCATCGAGCAGTATGGCGACAAGATCGAGCTGGCCGGCAAGGAATATCGAGGATACCCGCCCGAGGTGTGGATGGCAGTCGCCTATCCCGAAGCGATTGCGCGTGACATGGCCAGCAGGCTTCCCGTCGTCGAGGAAGCCGCGATAACCTCCCATCTGACGACGCACTGATCCTATGCTGCACCAGCATCTGCAGCCTGCCGGTGCCACGCCGGCAGGACTGCCTTCGCTCGCCCTGCCTGCCGAGATCCGCGCCGCGATCAAGACTGGGGCCTGGATCGTCTTCAACGTCTCGGGCGGCAAGGATTCCTCCGCCGCAATGTTCGCCGTCTCGATCGTGCTCGATCAGCTCGGCCATCCCCGAAGCCGCCGCCTGGTTATCCATGCCGACCTCGGCCGTGCCGAGTGGGACAGTACACCCGCCATGGTCGAACGGCTCGCAGCGCTTGCGGATCTTCCGCTCCGCGTCGTGCGTCGCAGTGCCGGCGACCTGTTCGACCGCTGGGCGCAGCGCTTCGAGAACGGCAAGCGCCGCTACGAGGCCCTTGAAACCTACAACCTGATCGGGCCGTGGTCATCGGCCTCGCTGCGCTTCTGCACCTCCGAGGCCAAGGCCCATGTGATCGGCCCGCACCTGGCCCGCACGCTGCGCGGCGAAACGATCATCAACGTGCTCGGCATCCGCCGCGACGAAAGTACCGCTCGATCGAAGGCGCCGGAATGGATGGCCGACACGCGCTACGCCAGTGCCGGCAATGCCCATGGCACGCGCATGATGCTCTGGCATCCCATCGTCGAGTGGAGCACGGCCGAAGTCTTTGCGGCCCATGACCATCTCGGCATCCCGCTTCACGAAGCCTATACCTGCTACTCCAGTTCGCGCCTTTCTTGCCGGTTCTGCGTCCTGCAGTCGATCGCCGATGCGCGCGCTTCAGCCAGCGCTCCTGCTAATCGCGATGCGCTGATCCACCTATGCGGCCTCGAGGCGCAATCCACCTTTTCGTTTCAGCCCGCACGCTGGCTTGCAGATACCGCGCCCGATCTTCTCCCGCGCGACCTTCAGATCCGCATCGCGGCCGCCAAGATCGACGCCCAGGACCGGCGCGAGACCGAGGGCGTGATGCCCAAGGGCCTGCGCTACGTGAAAGGCTGGCCGCCGCGCTTGCCGACCATGTCCGAGGCCGCGGCTATTGCCAAGGCCCGCGCGCCGATCCTTGCGCGCCACCAACTCGCCAACCGCTTCCCGACCGCCCGCGCCGTGCGGGAGCGTTTTGCCGACCTCATCGACCAGCGCCGCCGCGCCTGACCCATCGCGAAAGGATACTGTCATGACCGCTTCCACAGAGCATCCCATCATGTCCCAGGCCGAGGCCGTTGCGCTCGGCTTCGCTGGCTTCAACGACGTGCCGCACAAGCCGATCGACGTGCCCGATGGGGAATACACCATCACCGCCAGACCGAGCGACGGCCGCCGCGTCACCTTCTGTTTCCTGCCCGATCGCGAGCGCAGCCATGCCGGGTACGTAGACATCCAGTACCGGCGGGTTTGATCTGAGGAACCTGGCGTCGTCGGATTCGCAGATTCCAGCACGTGTCTTGTGCGGAAGAATTTGCCGATCCGTCGAAGGCGCCGCTAAATAGCGACCCCTCCATTTCCCCCGGCCCGAGCTCATTCCTATGTCGCGAATACCCCCCGATTGCCCTGATCGCAGCCTTGGCTACGGCCTACCCCTCGCAAGCAGAGGACACGCTCAGCATCGACATTTATGCGATCCCCTCACCGTCCATCGTTGATGCGGTAACGGAAGCGAGCGTCGGTCTCGCTGCAAGGGGGATGACCATGTTTCACGCGTAAGGCCATCCGGCACACGTCACGCTTTACCTGACGCAATACCCGGCATCCGCGGCGCCTGCGCTGAAAGCTGCTGTCGCCAAGGCCGCGAAGGCGTGTAGGTCATTCCCGCTCACGGTCACCGGCCTGCAAAGGACTGCCTCGAACTGGCTGTTCTTGAAGGTCGAGAGATCGGCCGCTCTGCAAAGGCTGGCAGATGAGATGACGTTGGCGGCAGAACTATTGCGATCGCACAACCTAGCCCCGCCATCGTCGATGATGGAATACCCTGCAAAGCTGCCCGCTTTCGACCGCTATGGGTCGCCGAACGTGTTCATGCAGTTTGATCCCCACCTGACCCTTCTTGCGAACGAGGCCAATCCAGACCTAGGCAAGTATATGGCGGACGTTGCCTCCCGTCCGCCGCGCCGAGGGCCGGGTGGCAGGTATTTGTCTGGGGATCGTTGACGCGAACGGGCAACTCGTCAGGACGCTGGCGGAATATCGCTGCAAGGCATGATCATGCTGCTCACGGATGGCGGTGGGCGCTCCTTGTTCGCCAAAGATCCGCGCTGTCACATAACTGTCATATTGACGTTTCGGGAATGCTCGGCCTAGCTCTTCGAAGATTGGAGACCTGCCTTGAAGTTCAAACTGTCGATTGCCGCCGCAGTGACCGCATCCGTGCTCATCGCCGCATCCGCAGCATCGAACGAAAGACCCAAGGGCTATCTGGCACCCGGCGAATTCGACGTGACGCACGTCGTCGAGCCAGCACCGCGCCCCGGCGATCCGCGCTACGAAACCGACCGCAAGATATTCAAGGCAACGCGCAAGCTCGCTGATACCCCGCGCTGGCAGCTGGCCACACAGGATGCCAATTATAGCGTGCCGGCGCTGGCGCGCGATTTCAGCTGCGCGGTCGGCATCAAGCTCACGCCGCAGAATGCCCCGAAGCTCATGATGCTGATCGAGCGCGCAGGGTCGGACACGGGTGCGCAGTCCGGCAAGGCCAAGGCGGTTTATCAGCGGCACCGTCCCTTCACGATCGACAAGGGCCGGATCTGCCAGCCAGAATCCGAGCTCTACGATGAAAAGAAGCACCGGATGAGCTATGATTATCCCTCAGGTCATACGACCTGGGGGTGGACCTGGGCTCTCGTTCTTTCCAGCATCGCGCCCGATCGTGCGCAGCCGATCCTCGAACGCGGCCGGGCCTACGGCGACAGCCGCTTTGTGTGCGGCGCCCACAACGAAAGCGCAGTCGAGGCGGGCATGCTATCGGCAACCGCCACGATGGCGCTGGTGCAGACCAAGCCGGAATATCAGGCTGACCGTGCCGCTGC
Source organism: Novosphingobium sp. fls2-241-R2A-195 (assembly GCF_030209485.1). Lineage (NCBI taxonomy): Bacteria > Pseudomonadati > Pseudomonadota > Alphaproteobacteria > Sphingomonadales > Sphingomonadaceae > Novosphingobium > Novosphingobium sp. fls2-241-R2A-195. Next base: position 33,732 of record NZ_JARVRY010000014.1, on the reverse strand, counting down.
AAAAGCGGAACTCGACGCCCTGCGCCAGACCGGTGAAAAGCCCACCGGCTGCGAAGCGGAAGCATCACTGCTGAATCAGCGGGTCATGCCGCGCTTTTGAAGTTAAGCTCACCCACGCTTCGCTGTTGCCTGCCTTGGCGTGACCCGCTTAGGATTGCGTCGACGGCGTTACAGAGTTGAAAAATGCCTCTTCAGACGCACGCCCTTCCTTACCGCCGGACAAGCGACGGCCTCGAGATCCTGCTGGTGACGTCTCGCCGCAAGGGCAAGTGGATCCTGCCAAAGGGAAAGATAGAGGCGGGGGAAACGGCGGCGCAACGTGCTGCCATCGAAGCGTTTGAGGAAGCCGGAGTACGCGGCTCGGTCTCGGCCGAGCCCCTGTTGGCATCCTCACTGGCAGATCCCAGTCGAGCGCAGATCTATCCGCTCGCGGTGCTGGAGGAACTGGACCAGTGGCCGGAAAAGGCCGTGCGACAGCGTGCCTGGTTCTCGGTCCCGGAAGCGCGGGCACGATTGCAAGATGAAGGGACGCTGCGTGCCCTCGCTGCTTTTTCGGCAATGTTTTCCCACGCCCCACGCCCGTCAGATCCAACCGGCTAAGCCGCTGAGGTCCAGTTCAGAGCCACCCGCAGGCCTCCGATAGGCGCTTCGGCAAACGCCATCGTGCCCCCCGTCGCATCGACCAGTTCCTTGACGATGGCCAGCCCGAAGCCGTGGCCCGAACCCGCCTCATCTAGGCGCGCACCTCGCGCCAGGGCATCATCGATTCGCCCGGCATCCATACCGGGGCCATCGTCATCAATGAAGACACAGATCTTCCCGGCCTCGGCGATGCAGCTGATCGCAACTCCCCGGCGGGCGAACCGGACAGCATTCTCCATCAGCGCGCCGATGACTTCCGTGGTCTCAGGCGCAGCCACGGGAACGGCAAGGCCGTCATCGACGTGGACATCGTAGACCAGACTTCCGCCCTTTTCGGTCTGCTCCAGTACCGAGATGACGTTGTCGACGACATCGGTCAGATCGGCGGTCTCGCCGTTGGAACCACGCGCCAATGCGCTTCTGGCGCGCGCCAGCTCCGTTTCCAGCGCGGCACGCGCGACTGCAAGAGTACGATCGATGGCGTCAGCAGCATCGGGAGCACCTTCACTGCGCGCCCGGCGGCTCTGCGCGGCCATGGCTGCAAGCGGCGTCTTCAGGCTGTGGGCGAGATCCGCAGCCCGGTGGCGTGCTCGCTGCACGTCAGCTGCCCGCGCATCCGCCAAGGCGTTGATAGCTTCGACGAGGTGCGCGATCTCACGGGGGTGGTCATTCGACAGTCGCGCGGATGGATTCCCTCGCAGCCTCTCGACTTGCCCCTGTACGCGCAGAAGCGGCCGCAGGCCAAGCCTGATCTGCACGCCGGCAGCGACCAGAAGCACGAGCCAGAGCAGTACCAGGGCAAGCGCCGTTTCATTGCGGAATTCGCGCAGCGAGAGCACCAGGGCATCATCATCCGAAGCGAACTGGACGAGCACCGGCTCATTGCTTCCGGCTGGCCGGATGATCCGGGAAATGACGATCAGTCGATGCCCGAAGGGACCGTTGGTGCGACTGAGGCTCCACGCTTCGCGCGATGGCTCGGCAGGTGCCGACAGCCGCTGATCCCAGAGGGACGTCGAGCGGATCGCACCTGAGTTCGTCGACGCCTGCCAGTATAGCCCCGAAGCCGCCCGCCAGAACCGGCCATCGCTCGGAAAGCCCGCCGCCATTGGTCGGCCCATGGCATCGATCCGCAGCATGGGAAGCAGTTCGCGTGCCTTGGCTTCCATCGACAGGGCCTCACGGTGCTCCACATGGCGCTGGAACAGCAGGACAAGACCGGCGCCGGCAATCGCCAGCGCCAGGCAGATGGCGAGGCCTCCACCGATGAGCAGACGCGAGTGAATAGAGCGAGCGAAGCGCACTCAATCGTCTGCCAGCATATAGCCCAGCCCCCGGCGGGTTTCGATGATCCCAGCGCCGAGCTTGCGGCGCAGACGGGTCACCAATGCCTCGATCGCGTTGGTGTCTCCGGCCTCGGCCGTGCCGTAGATGTGTTCTGCAATTTCATGCGCGGCCACCGGCTGACCCGGCCGGTGGCTGAGAATTTCAAGGAAGCGGTATTCCAGAGGCGACAGACGCACGGTGCGTCCCTCGACGACAGCGGCAACGCGTCCCGTATCAAGGCTCAGACGCCCGACGTTGATGGCCGAGGATAGATGACCACCGGCGCGCCGGATCAGGCCGCGCAGACGGGCGACCAGCTCGCCCATCGCAAATGGTTTTGCCATGTAATCGTCCGCCCCGGCATCGATCCCTTCGACCTTCTCGGTCCAGTCGCCCCGCGCGGTCAGGATTAGCACCGGGAAGCGTCGACCACTCTCTCGCCATCGGCGCAAGACGCTGAGGCCATCGAGCCGCGGCAGCCCGAGATCGAGAATGGCAGCAGCATAGTCCTCGGTGTCTCCGCGGAACCAGGCCTCATCACCCGCATCGACAAGCTCGACCACATAGCCGGCATCGACCAGTGCCCGGCTCAGGTCTTCCCCGACGTCGGGATCGTCCTCGACTACCAGAACCCGCATCAATCGTCCTCCACCGTGAGGATCTTGCCGGAATGGGCATCTATGGTCACCTCACGCACCCGGCCATCCGGTGTCAGCATCTTGACCTCATAAACGAACCTGCCGTCGTCCTTTTCAAGTTCCACTTCGAGCACTTCGCCCGGCACGCGCTTCTGGGCAAGATCGAGAATGCGTGGGAGCGGCAGAACCTCGCCGCGTCTGACGGCGGCCTGGATGTCGCGGGGATCATGCTGCTGGCCAAAGGCCTCGTTCGCGCCGGACATCTCCAGAACCACCACATAGAGAACTGCGACGAACATCAGGAAATAGCGATTGCGTGCCATTCCATCGCCGTAGCATCCGCTCGCTGACGCCGACCTGACGGCAGGTGCCGGGTTAGTGTCAGGAAGCCTTCGCTATCCCGATCTGATCGAAACGAGGAGATCGACATGAGAATGATAATGATCGGCGCAGCCCTTTGCGCGTTCGCCGCTACGCCTGCCCTCGCTGACCAGCCCGGGCGAGGCTGGATCCCGGTGGCCGCATTGGCAAAGGTTATCGAACGCCAGGGATACCACATGACCAAGGTCGAAGCGGACGATGGCCACTGGGAAGGCGAGATGACCAAGGCAGGCAGGGTCTATGATTTTCATGCCGATCCGCGCACCGGACGTCTGACCAAGGTGGAGCGCGATTACGACTGACCTCGTGCTGTCGGGCAGGACCAAGCGGCATCCTTTGCTGCCTGGTCCTGTAACGGCCCGCTCGAAATCCTCACCGAAAGGTTCACTGGGCAAAGATGATATCCCAATACGAAACCGTCATGCGGCTGCTGGTGGCCGCGCTTCTCGGCAGTCTGGTGGGGATGGAGCGCGAGCGCCTGCTTTGGGCCGCCGGTATCCGCACGCACATGCTCGTCAGCGTAGGCGCCTGTCTGACGATGATCGTGTCGGCTTACGGATTCCAGAATTCCATTCAGCAGCCTCACACCGTGCTGGATCCGGCGCGCATGGCAGCGCAGGTGGTATCGGGCATCGGCTTTCTGGGGGCCGGATCGATCCTCCTGCGGGGAAACTCCGTGCGCGGGATGACGACCGCTGCCAGTATCTGGTCGGTTGCGGGGCTTGGCCTCGCTGCCGGCGGCGGTCTCTACTTCGCGGCCAGCGTCTGCACCGGCATCATTCTGGTCATCCTCGCGGGCATGAAACCGCTTGAGGAGGCCTATCGTGCACGCATCCAGAGTTGCACCTTTCGAATGCGCTCAGAGCGCGGCGCGGTGCCGTTCGACCAGCTCAAGAAGGTGCTGCGCGTACGTGGCGGTCAGGTGAAAAGGATCGAGGTCCAGAGCGTCGAAGACGATCTGGACGACACCACCATCCTGCTGGTCCGGGTCTCGCAGGCCGACATCCGCGCAGGTGCGGCCAGGTTGAAGGAAATGCCCGGCGTGCAGAACGTGAAGGTGTCGAAGAAGGGCTCGCGCAAGCTCTGATGCCCGGTTAGCGTTCCGAGATGAACCGAAGCATGCCGGCAAGTCGTGCGGGTCCGCCCGTATCGTTGGGATGCTGTATGCCGTCGACGACGGGCACTTCTTCGAAATCGAAGGGGCTGATGCCCTCCAGGCAGGCGACGTTCACGCCAAATTGGTTTGGGTCCGAGCGGCGTTGATGGTGTGTGTAGATCCCGCAACGCGAACAGAAGAAATGCTGTGCTGCGCCGGTGTTGAACCGATAGCTGGTGAGCAGATCCTCGCCTTCGAGAATGCGGACACCGCCCATCTTGGCCGCGACCACGACTGCCCCCCGCATGCGGCAATAGGAGCAGGTGCAACGGCGGATCGTGGCGAAACCATCAATGAGCGCTGCTTCGAACTGCACAGCTCCGCAATGGCAGGCACCGCCCATCTTGTCCGAGGGATTGGTCATGATCTATTTCCCTGAATGACCGCTCGCAGGGATGGCCGAAGAACCACCATGAGCGGAACGATTGCCATAGCAGTCAGTGCCGCCGCCACGATCGCGAAGCCTTGACTGCTATGATCAGCAATGATGCCGTAAAGGACCGGCGCAGCGCCGCCCGCCCCGATCACGGCGGTGTAGAAGATCGCGAAGCCACGGCTCGTATCACCCTTCGGCGCAACATCAGGAACCGTGCCATAGAGTATCGAGGACGTGCCATTCAGGACGATCCCGAGCACCGGCAGAATGCATAATGTCGGCCGCAGCGGCGTGAACAGCGTGGCAATGATCAGAAACGCCGTGGCGGTCTCGGTTGCGACGACACTTGCCAAGATGCCAAAATGCTCGCTTAGCCTGTTGCAGGTTGCCTTGCCGAATGCTCCGCCGATGAACAGCAGGGCAAGCGCAAGCCCGACGTTCGCAGACCCGCCGCCGCGACTGTGCACCAGGAAGGGCAAAAACAGCAGGTAGCCCATACGCGTGGCGGTATCGAGACCGCCAATGAGCGTCAGCACTGCGAAGCCGGATCGAGCTTGCCCTACCCGCCACGAAGCTGGGTCAACCTTTTCCCGTGATGATACAGAAGGTGCCAGCGCAACTAGGGCTCCGGTGACGACAATGCCCAGCAGCGCCATGGCACCAATGACCGGGCGCCAGGAAAGCACCGGCAAGAGGAGGGCCGCCAGTGCCGGGAGGGAGGCTTTCCCCAGATCGCCTGCGAAGTTGTAGACGCCAAGCGGTCGCCGTGATGCAGGCCCATAAGTATCGGTAACCAGGATCGATCCGCGGGGATGCTGGATGCTGGACCCGATGCCTGCACCGAAGAGGCCTACGCAAAGGCCGACGAAGCCCAGGGGCAAGACCATGATGGCAAATCCGGCAACAGCGATAAGCGTGGCCAGGGTGAGCGCGGTCCGTGGGGCCGTACCATGCAGCACGCGATCGGCAGGGATCTGAAGCGCGCCCATCGTTCCGTAATAGAGTGCCCGCACCAGTGCGAGGCCGGCGTACGAGAGGCCGAAATGGCTCTGCCAGATCGGCAGGAAGGCGTAGAGCCCGTCGGTATAGCCATCATGCAGAGCATGGACGAGGCAGGCAGCCAGCAGGTTGCGCGGCTTCTTCAACGTGGCCCCGTTAGGCGAGGCCGGGGTGGCGAGTGTGTGGGCGGTGTCCATCGAACCTCCAGCCTCAGATGTAGACCCGCGCCATTTCCAGAAACAGACGGTGCTTGATCACGACACCTGTGAGTTTTACTCACCTGATATGCGATCCCTGCCTCCACTCAACGCTCTTCGGGTTTTCGAGGTGGCGGCGCGAACCGGCAGCTACGCCGCTGCCGCGACCGAACTTGGCCTCACGCATGGCGCCGTAAGCCGTCATGTCGCGACCCTGGAAGCCTGGATCGGCCAGCCTCTGTTCCGCCGGGACGGGCGCAGGATGGTCGCGACGCCACAGGGTGCTTTGTTCGCAGCCGAGGTCGGTCAGGCATTCGATCGTATCGCGCGGGGTGCGCAGGCATATGGACGGCCAACGGCACGTCGTATCCTGCGGGTCAACGCACCGACCAGTTTCGCCATGCGGTGGCTCATCCCGCGCCTTGAGCAGTTCCATTCAGATCATCCGCATGTCGAGGTCGTTGTGAGCACCGTATCGACGATGCTGGAAGACCTGCGCGGCGGTTTCGATGTCGCGATCCGCCGTGGTCCGGCTCGCGACAATGCTTGGCCGAACCACTATGCTGTTGCGGTGCTAGAGGACGTTGACACGCTAATTGCGAGCCCGGCGCTTCTCGACAAGAAGCCCATCGGGTGTCCTGCCGACATCGAGGGGCACACTCTGCTGGCAAGCGAAACGCGCGCCGGCGACTGGATCGATTGGCTCGACGCCGCAGGCCTGTCGCACATGACGGGGCACGCCCGCCAGACCTTCGACCATTTCTACGTCACACGCCAGGCTGTCGAGGATGGGCTGGGTATTGGAATTGGCCCATTACCCATGTTGGCGATCGACATCGCGGCAGGAAGGCTTGCGACCCCGCTTCCCCATATCGTCGTCCAACGGACGGGGTACGTCGCGGTGGTGCCGGACTACGCGCCCCCGCACAGCACCCTTATGGAATTCGTCCATTGGCTGGCACAGGAAGGCCGGCAGGCGATTGCCGGCAGGTTCTAGCTCGAAAACACAACGAAGCCGGTTATTCGCTCATCAGCGTTATCGGGATGAAGGCGCGTCATCGTTGCCTTGAGAGAAGGCGGACTATCAATGCTTCGGAGCGAGTACGCTTTGGCAGAGCAGCCAGAATAGATTGGCAACCGATCCTGCGTGAACGTCAGCTATCCACGAGACCCGGCTCCGAAACGGACATTCCTCAATCGGCCAGTCTTGAGCGTTCAGAATGGGAAAGCAGTCGGTCGGCACTTGGGCGCGTAAAATTGGGTGCTGAACGACCGGGAAGGGTCGGCCGCAGAAAGGATTGCTAAGCGCCCGCCGCCACGGTCCCGAGATAGAAAAGATTTCTTAAGTTGTTCAACGCGGAGAAGGGCCTTTCGACGACGCCTTGCTCATTGACTTTCCTCTCCATGAGTGTCGCGGGGGTAAGGTGGTCAATTCGTTCTGGGCAATACGGCCTGGCCGTTTGCGCAAGCGGCCGTCCCTTCCATGCCTGCCACTTGCACGGGCGCCGAGCAGGCGATGCGCACGGTCCCGTGGGTGCCGCTGAACTGAACCTGGGTGCTGGATCCCATCGCGAGATGGGCGGTGACCTTCGCCAGCGAGTCGACAAGGACCGCGCCTGAGCGGCGGACATAGCTTGCGTCCACGACTGTGATCTCGTCCGGAGCCGTGTTTTCGTCGCGGCCCAGGGGGCGGCTGACAGCCAGGATGTAGGCGTCAGTGTCGAGCCCGGCGATCGTGGCGTTGGCATTGCGATGGCGAAGTCGTCCGTCTGCCAGAAGGTTGAAGTAGACCTCCGTGATGCGATCGGCGCCGGTGATGCGCACGCCGATCCAGTTCGTGCCTTCGAGGCGTTCGATCCGCGACGGGGACATGCCATCGTTGTGGGGCTGCAGGGCGACCAGAAACTTCTCGCGATCGCTTTTCCCGACCGGCTGGAAGCCGAGGTAGGCCTGCTTTATCTTCGGGTCCTCGTCGGCGAGGCCCTCATGGCCGACGAGGCGCAGTGCATAAGGATAGTCGGTCGGCAGGCCGCCGTCCGGCAGAGCCGCCGGGAACAGCGGCGTGACGTCGACGCCGGCGTCCGCGTCGCGAATTTCGACTGTCCTGCCTTTGCGCGTCGCCGTCCCGCTATGATGCAGCAGCCACTCAAACTGTCCGGGATCGCGGCTGCGCAAGTCGTCGATGAGGAGGATCGTGTCTCCCACCCAAAGGATATTGCGGTAGTTGCGCTGAAAATATCGGCTCGTCGGGCCGGTGGCATCCGCCCAGGCATAGCGAATGTTGGGCGTATCGAGCACATGGTCGATCGTGCCCATCGAAGCCGACCCGTCGTACAGGTCGCTGGCGGGCTCCGCTTTGCCGTCGATGGTGACGACGTTGTGGGCTTCGCTTTGCCGGTAGTAGCCATCGTACTCCGGCGTCGAGTAGCCCGAATGGCCGGAATCCGCGATGAGCGTGCGCCCCTTGTGGTAGAGGATGAAGCTGCCGGCATCGGCATGGTTGTGGTTCCAGGTGAAGCCGGACTTGACCCCGAGAAGCGTCGCATCGGGGGACCAGTCGCTGCGCATGGTCAGCAGGCCCTGGTCGCGCGATACGTACGTGCGCGATGTGGTGGTGGACGAAGATGCTGAGGCGCGCGCCGAGGCGTCAGGGAAATAGGGAAGGTTGGTGGCATCCTTCCACGCATCCTTCGCGGGCACGCCGGAGAAGCCGGCGATATACTTCAGGTACTCGGGATTGTGGTCGCCGAGCGCCCACAGGTCGGCCAGCGTGTGGCAACCACAGCTGGGCGGGCGGCTGTCACCGAAGTTGAGCGACACCCACCCCTCGCTGCGGGGATAGCTGGTGGCGAGAAAATATCCCGCGATCTTGTCGAGACCCTTGATGGGGGAGGGCTCGGTGCCCATCGCCTCGGTCCATGAGCGGCGGAACAGCATCAGGCTGTGCAGCGCCAGCTCGGCATAGGAGACAGTCTCCGAGTAGGCACCGTCGCTTCCGAATGTGGGGGGCTTAGTGCCGATGCGGGTGCCAGGAAACTCGAACCATTCCACGCTCGCCTCGTCGATGCGGCGCGCCCATTCGAGGCCGCGCGGATCGTCCTCGCGCACGGCAAGCGCGGCGACGCCCGCGCCGAAGACGATATGCGCCCACCAGTTATGCCCCATCGTGTCGAGCGCATGGATGCGCTTTGCGCCATCGATCCAGTCGTCCATGATCGGGAGGATAGCGCCTCGGATGAGGCCCTGGACGATGGTCTGGCGCTCGGCCTGCGAAAGCGTGTCGCGCACGGCGTCATAAGCAATGCCGGTGCTGGCGGCGGCATAACCCATACCGAGATCGGATCTCCAGGGCGGATCGCGGCGCGCGAGGGGGGTGTCGGTCAGCCAGTCTTTTCTGGCCGCGCGCTGCAGCAGGAGGGCCTTGGCTCCTTGCGCGTACTTCGCCTGTCCCGTGACGCGGAATGCGAGCCCTAGCGCTTCCAGAGCACTGTCGATCTCGCGGTCGCCGCGCGGGGTCGAAGTCAGCGCCTTGTCCGCCGTCTTGCGCAGGGCATTCCAGCGGGCGCGTGCTTCGGGGTCGCTGGCGACGAGTTGCTTCACCCGCGCGATGTTGGCGGGATTGAATGCCAGGGAGGCAGGCGATGCTCCGGTCTGCTCGTATGCCTGGCCCTGTGCCATCGCGGGCGCGGCTGACAGTATCACGGCCATGGCGGCCAGGGCGCTTCGCATCATTTCATCCATTCCTCGTCCAGGCCCGTAGCGCCTGGACAATTTGCTGCACGGTTCGTTGTCGGGCCCATGATCACGTCAGGCGCTCGAAGAGGATCGCCTGGCCGCCGCTCGGCTGCATCGCGACGGTCAGAATGGCAGCGGCATCCACCTCGCGCCGGGCGATGTCCACCTTGGTCCGTCGGGGCTCCGGCGCTCGGGAACCGTCCGCAAAGACCATCGCCTGCCATTTGCCTTCGCCCAGGAAGGCGAGCGGGATCTGGATCGTGCGGGCCTCCTCGTTCGTCATCGCGCCCAGGAACCAACGATTGCCGCATCGCCGCGCGACCGCCACATATTCGCCGGGCTCGCCGCCAATCGCGCGGGTTTCGTCCCAGGTCGTGGGACATTCGTCGAACCATTGCAGCGCGGGCCAGCTGCCGGCGCGGTACTTGGCCGGAGCGTCGTACCAGTAGAGGAACGTCAGCGGATTATAATAGACGGCCGCCATCGCCAGTTGGTGCGCGTTGGTGGTCTTGTTCATGTAGTGGTCGTAGCAGATCGTATAGTCGATCGGACCCGAAAGCGCGCGGGTGAAGGGCAGGGTGACGTTGTGCCTTGCGGTGGGGAACTGTTCGTTGCCGCGCACGCCTTCGAGTGCGACGTAGTTCGGCAAGGTCCGCTCCAGCCCGGCGGGACGAAGGTTGTCGTGCAGGTTGACCAGGAGGTGGTTGTCGCCGCAGGTCTTCACGAGGTTGTAGATCCAGTCCACATCCTCCTGCCGTCCTTCCCAGATGAAACCGAACTTGATCCCGGCGATGCCCCACTTGCGGTATGTCGCGACGATGGCATCGAGCTGGCGCATCGCGGGCACGCGGTCGACGTAGACGATGGTGCCAATCCCCTTCGCGCGCGCGGCGGCAACGATGCCCTCGATGTCGAAGCCGTCGATGGGGCGGGTCGCATCGCTGGGGTCGGTGCCGTCGCCATACCAGTGCGCGTCGAACTCGATGTAGTCGAGCTTGCGCTCGTGGGCGAAGGCGATGCCTTCCATCGCGCCGGCGTTCGAATAAGGCTTGCGGATCCGGAAGGCGCGGCCCGGGCGGATCCAGTCGTCGGAGCCCAGCCTGTCCGGCGTAGCGAGCGTGGGGACGAGCCCGGCCTTGTCGATGAGCGCGGCGGGACGTTCGCCGACCATGATAACGCGCCAGGGCGTCGTGAAAGGTGCTTCGACGGCGAACAGGGGAGCGGCATGGGTGTCGCCGGGCCCCGAATAGCCGGTGGCGCGGCCGGGGAAGTGCATCAGGCGGCTGACCATGGTCTGCTCGTCCTCACCCGGAGCGAACATCATGCGCGGGTAGTGCAGCCGGTCGGATTCGCATAGCAGCATGGCAAGGCCCGCACGTGTCTGGGCCAGCGCCGGGGTGTCGGCCAGCGCGCCCTTGTCGGTGCTGGCGGTCAATTCGGGATGGGGCGCAGGCGCTATGCGGCCTGGCGAGGACACAGCGTATTCGCCTTCGTCGCGGCTGGTCCACACACGGGTTCCGGTTGGCATGCGGAATTCGATCTGCTCGCCGCCCAGCGTTATGGATTTCTTTGGCGCGGAGATCAGGACGAAGCGGCAGGCGATCCCGTCGTTGTGCGCGAACAGGCGGATTGCGAAGCGGATGCGTGTCCGGCGGTCCTCGAAGCGGGCTTCCAGCTGGCTAGCCCTGCCGTCATAGCGCGCGGCGATCCCATACGGCGGCTGCCAGGTGCCATCGATGGCGGTAATCTCCGAGCCAAGGAATTTCGCATCCGGTCCGAGGCGTTTGCCATCGTCAAGCACGAGTGCCAAGCGCGATGGTTCCAGCATGACGGCATCGCCATGCCGGGCGGCCCAGCGCGGGTGCTCGCGGCGCGATGCGGGAACGAGCAGTTCGAGCGTGGTGCGTCCATCGGGCGATGAGACGGTCAGGCGCCGCCCCTCTGGCGCGACCTCGGAGCGGGCCGCGGGGATGGTCGCGGCTATCCCTGTAGCGGCAGCGCCAAGGCTTGCCAGGATGGTGCGGCGATTTGTCTTCATGCTTATTCTCTCTCCCGGTGGGCGTACCGCATCAGCGGATGCGCAAGCTCTCGACATGCTTGCCCACCACCATATCCGCCGCCTGCGGGGTGTCGATGCGCTGGCCAGCTATGCTGAGGTTCTCGATCGTGACGTTGCGAACCGCGGTCTTCGCGGAAAGGCCCGAGATGATCGACTGGCTCGGCATGCCTTCGCCAGTGAAGGTGACGTTGCGGATGGTAACTCCGTCGATCCCGCGTCCCGGCGCCTTGTTGTAGCGGGCGTTGTTGCCGGCGACGATATTGATCAGCTTGCCTTCCTCGATCCTGTCGACGCGGATGTTGCTGAAGGTGATATTGCGGATCAGCGTGCTGTCGCCCGAATAGGCCGCGATCGCGCCTTCCCAGTCGGGATCGTCCTCGTCGAGATTGGCGATGTCGATGTTGTCGAAGGTCACGTCGCGGATCGTGCGCGGGTCGGCATTGTCGCCGAAATGCCCGATATAGAGCGCGTGGGCCACATCGTTCCAGATGCGCAGGTTGCGAACCGAGATATCGAAGGTGTCCCCCGGCGGGTCGATGTCGGGAATGCCCGTCTGCGCCGCCCGCTGCCGGCACAGCGGACAATCGGCAACAGCATAGACCACCACGGCGTCATCGGACACGCGCAGATAGCCGCCGTCCACCGAGACATGTTGCGAGGTGGAAATGTTGATCCCGTCCGACCACTTGCCCGAGGTGAAGCCTGTGACATTGCGCAGCGCGACATTGCTGGAGTTGCGGATGTTGATGACCCGCGCGGCGTCCTTGCGGTCGCTGTTGACCATGATCAGGTCCGAGATTGCGACATTCTGCGCCTTTTCCAGGTCGATACCCCGTCCGGGATCCCAGAGCATCCCTCGCCCCGATATCTTGACGTCCTTCACCCCCTCCAGCGCGAAGGAGCCTTTCAGGACGGCCCCGCCCGCAAGGTAGATGCGCTCTCCCGACTTTACCGGGAACACGTCGCTGCCCTCAGGCGGGACATGGAGCCCGGGTTCGAAAACGCGCACGTTCGGACCGTTCGATGCGGCTGCGGGCACGGCGCCGGCCAAGATGTGCAGATTGTGAAGCCGGTCGTCATCGAACTGGAGCGAGAAGCTCTCCGGACGGGTCAGCGTCATGCGCACCAGACTTCCGTTGCGTTCTGGCTTCACTGCGCCCGACAGTGGTGCAACGGTGATCTTATCGAAGCGGCCGTTATTCTTGAGGACTTCGATTTCCACGGTGCCCTGAAAATCGAAATACACCATGGAGGCATTCTGCCTCGTGTCCGTGTCGACCTGTACGCGGTACTCGTAGAGATCCTGCCATGCTCCGCCCGGCTTGCGCACGCGGACGGTGAAGTCGTCGTTATGCGCGGCATAGAGCAGTCCCTTCGGCACGGGATAGACCTGCAGAGCATCGTCCGCCGCGAGAACGGCAGGGGCCGCCGCGCAGGACAATGCGATAGCGGCAAGGCCGATGCCGGTCCGGCGCAGGATCGCGGGTTTGCGCATCGAAGTGGCTCCTGAGCTGTGCGATCGCATCAGAAATTCGCTGTCCCGGTCAGAAAGAACGAGCGCGGCTGGGTGGTAAGGATGCCAGTAGTCGCATTGGGATACATGCTGATGATCTGGGCCTGCGACAGGCCCGAGACGGGCAGGTTCGGATTCTGGATGGAGAAGATGCCGATGTCGTTGAACACGTTGTTGACGTTGAAGCCGAGGCGGAAGTCGGGCGACACATCGTAGGACAGCGACAGGTCCGTCTGGGTCTGGGTGGGGAAGGTCGTCAACCCGGTGAAGCTAGACGGGCGTGAACCCAGATAGGTGAAGTTGACGAGCGCCGTGAATGGACCGGTCGCGTATTCCAGGCCGATGCGGCCCTGCACCTTTGCCAGGTTCTCAAGCTTGCTATTGGGATAGGCTTCCAGCTGGTCGTCGGCCCGGCCGGTCTGCCCCATGTTCCAGTTGTACCATTCGAGCGCCTTGCCCTTTTGGAGCGTCACGGCCGCCGTTAGCCGCAGCTGGGGCGTCACCCGGATATCGCCCTCGATCTCGACCCCGTAGACCTTCGTCTTGTTGAAGGCGGGCGTGGTTACGTAAGTCGTGCCGTCAAGGTCGGTCCCCTGGCCGACGACGTTCACCTTGTCGAGCAGGGTGAGGAACGGGGTCAGCGTCAAGCGAACAGCAGGGCTCACATAGCTGAAGCCCGCTTCGTACTGGGTGATCAGCGGCGGCGTGATCGGCTGGTTCTGCGCCTTGAACACGGTGTCGTACCCGCCCCAAAGCCCGTCGCCGTTCTTCTTTCCGCGGGCGTAGCGGACATAGGCGGAGAAGCGATCGGAGAAGCGGTAGTTGGCGGCCGCCGTGTAGTTCACGAAGCTCAACTTCTTGTCGAAGGGCACTTCGCGGTTCAGCACGCCCACGAGATTGTCGTAGATCGTCAGCGGGTCGCCATCGACGCCGCCGTAAGTGCGGTCGCGCGCCTGCGGGTTCGCCGAGGCGAGCAGGTTTGTGCCCTTGTAGCCGAAGCGCTCGTAGCGGATGCCGGCATCCAGGGTGAGCTGGTCGGTCGCCTTCCAGTTGAGGCCGCCGAATAGCGAGGTCGAGCGGTTCTTAACGGTGTTGCGGACCGGCGCGGTACCGATCGAACCGAACCCGGCGGGATTGGTCATCTGATAGACATTGCCGGTCGCAGCGTCGGTGAAGGATACCTGCGCGGCCCCCATGTCGGACTCTATCGGGGCGATGTAGCCGCCGGGGGGCAGCAGTTCGCGCACGAACTTCGATCGCGAGAGGTAGCCACCGGCGGTCATGGTCAGGCGGCCGATCCGCTTGGAGATCGTCAGCTGGTTGATGAACGACTGCTCGTCGAAATCGGTCGAGGTGCCGGTCCCCGAAATGACGCCGTTGGCCAGAACCTGCTGGTTGGGCAGGTTGTTGGTCAGCACCGTGTAGCCGCTCGCGGCGCTGGCCACGCGGGCGAGCAACTGGCCGTTGCTGCCGGTCACCGTGATCGTTCCCGGAACGCGGCTGAGCCCTGCGGCGCTGAAGCCCAGGTTGTTCCACAGGTTCTGGTTGTCCAGGCCGAACGTTCCGACGCCGTTCTGATTGAGCTTCAGGCGGTTGTCGTTGTACCGGAAGTGATTGCTGATCTGGAGCGTGTCGTCGACATCGTGCTCCCACTTGAGGCCCACGGTCCGCGCGACGGTGTGGTCGAGATTGTCCGGATCGAAGCGCTGGCTGTCCACGACGCCTGATCCGGGGATGGTGAAGGCCGATTTGCGGCCCAGCGTGTAGTTGTCATAGCGCGACAGGCCGGGCGCGATTTGCGGATCGTCGAAGCCGATCGAGGGGATACGCTCGGAATCGTAGGATCCGTTGTGATCGTCGAGATACTTGCCGTAGAGGACCAGCGAGCCGGAGCCGTAGTTCCAGCCCAGCGATGCCTTGATCTGCCCGCCCCGGTTGAACGGATAGGCGGTCGGCCGTGCGCCGAACGAACGGCGATAGAACCCGCCTATCGACCCGTAGACGCCGCTCTCACCGAATTCGGTGCCGTAGTAGGCGTCCGCACGCTGATAGGGCTGGCTTTTGCCTTCGAGACCGAGGCGAACCGAAGCCACGCCGCCGTCGTGATCGGTGAGGGCGTTCTTGGAGATGTAGTTGAACAGACCGCCGGGTGCGTTGGGCCCCGTAACAGTCGCGCTGCCGCCGCGCAGCGCCTCGACGCGCTTCAGCGTCAGGTCCTGACGATAGAAACTGTCGGGCTGGAAGCCGCTGCCCTGGATGCCGATCACCGGCAGGCCATCGTCGAGCAATGCAACGAAGTAGTAGCCCGATGTCGCGGACTGCGTTCCGACCGACAAGCCGCGCGCATAGACGATGTTGCGCGCCTCGCCGATCGACGAGTTCACATAAACACCCGGCACGTTCTTCAGAAGGTCGGCCGCGCTGACCGGGGCCGAGCGCTGCACCGTATCTGAATCTATGGTCGAGATGGCGACGGCGGCGTCACGCTTGGCCGTGCGGTTGAGCACGCCGGTGACGATAATCTCGTTGGCCGAGGCATCCTGTGGAGCCTGGGACGCAGGGGCGGCGTCCTGGGAAAAAGCCGGAAATGCCGAGCACGAGGCCAGAAGCAGCGAGGCCAGTCTGGCTGTTGTGGATACGCGTCCGCGGCAGCGGAGCGAGGCGTTGCGATTCATGTGCGCTCTCCCGAGGGCGTCTGGTTGTTGCAAATATGATATCGATATCAGTCGATACGTGCAAGGGGATATCGATACCATGGGATTGTCTTTCCGATGTTTCGAGGTCGGACGGCTTGCGCGCTGGCCTAGCGCCGCACGTCGCCGCCGCTGGCGGAGAACGCTTCCAGTTCGCCCGGCCCGACGAGGCACATATCGCCCGGCACGGTATGCTTGAGCACGGTGTAGGCCAGCCCCGCCTGCGCGGTGGCGACGAGGTCCGCGCCCTGCAGCCACTTGTGCAGCACGCCCGCCGCAAAGGCGTCGCCGGTGCCGATGCGGTCGACGATGCCGGTGACGTCCACCTCGCTGGTCTGGTGCGCCGCGTCTCGCGCATCGAGACGCGCGGCGATACGGTGATGGCCGGAGTTCACCACGTGACGCGCCGTCGAGGCGATCAGCTGCAGCTTCGGAAACGCCTCGAAGGCGGCCAGCGCGGCCTCGCGCCGACGGTCGGAGCTATCGCCGGAGAACGCCTTGCCCAGCAGCAGCGAGATATCCCGGTGGTTGCCGATCATGACCGTCGCCGACTGCATCAGGTCGGTCAGGATGGCGCGCGGATCGCTGTCCCAAGCATCCCACAGCAGTGCGCGGTAATTGCCGTCGAAACAGACAGGCACGCCGGCGCTGTTGGCCGCGGCGACGGCGGCTTGCGCAAGCGCGACGCCACCGGGGCCGAGCGCCGGCGTGATGCCCGACAGGTGGAGCAGTCGGGCGCCCTCGAGCGCGGAGGCGAAGTCGAACTGGTCCGCCTTGGAGGTTGCGAACACGGAACCCGCGCGATCGTAAGTGATCGACGAGGGCCTCAGGCCCGCTCCGCTCTCGAGGAAGTAGAGGCCCATGCGGCCGGTATCGCGCCCGACGTGGGCGGTATCGATCCCGGCGGCATTCAGGGCCGCGCGCGCCTTGTCGCCCAGCGGGCTGGACGGCAGGCGCGTCAGCATCTTCACGTTATGGCCCAGCGAGGCGAGCCCCGCCGCGACGTTCGCCTCGGCCCCGCCGACGACCATGTCCAGCGCATCGCACTGCACCGTCAGCCGCGCACCCGGCGTGGCGAAGCGAAGCAGGACTTCGCCGAAAGTGACGACGTGGCCGGAAGCGCTATTGGTCATCAGCGCGCCAGCCAGCCGCCATCGACGGCGAGGACCTGACCCGTCACGTAGTCTGATGCCTGCGAGGCGAGGAACACGGCGGTGCCCGCAATGTCCTCGGGACGGCCCCAGCGGCCGGTCGGGATGCGCTCGAGGATCTGGCGGTTGCGCGTCTCGTCGGCGGAAAGCGCAGCGGTGTTGTTG
Source organism: Novosphingobium sp. fls2-241-R2A-195 (assembly GCF_030209485.1). Taxonomy (NCBI): domain Bacteria; kingdom Pseudomonadati; phylum Pseudomonadota; class Alphaproteobacteria; order Sphingomonadales; family Sphingomonadaceae; genus Novosphingobium; species Novosphingobium sp. fls2-241-R2A-195. The sequence continues at coordinate 16,701 of NZ_JARVRY010000014.1, read as the reverse complement.
GTGGTGATGTAGCCCGGCGCGATCGCGTTGACCTGCACACCCTTGGGCGCAAGCTCATTGGCCATCGCCTTGGTGACGCCGGAAACGCCCGACTTCGCCGCCGCATAGCTCGGCACGCGGATGCCGCCCTGGAAGGTCAGCAGCGAGGCGATGTTGACGATCTTGCCGCCGGTTCCCCGCTCGACCATGCCCTTCGCGGCCGCCTGGCTGAGGAAGAACAGGGTCTTGAGGTTAGTGTCGATCACCGCGTCCCAGTCCTCCTCGGAGAACTGCAGCAGGTCGTCGCGGCGGATGATACCGGCGTTGTTGACGAGGATGTCCACCTTGCCCAGCCCTGCCACCGCCTCGTCGATGACGCGCTGGACCGGCTCGATGCTGGACAGGTCGGCCTTGATGTTCACGGCCTTGCGGCCCGTCGCGGCGATCAGCGCCAGCGTCTCGGTCGGCTCCGAGCGGCCCGCGACGGCGACGTCGGCGCCTGCCTCGGCCAGCGCGACGGCGATGGCCTGGCCGATGCCGGTGTTGGCGCCGGTGACGAGCGCGGTCTTGCCCGTCAGGTCGAAGGAAATTGCCATGATACCCTCTCTCGTCATTGCGAGCGCAGCGAAGCAACCCAGGGCGGTTGCGACGCTGGCTCGATGGATTGCTTCGTCGCTGCGCTCCTCGCAATGACGAGCGTAGGGGGTAAGCGAAGGCTTACTGGAGCTGGCAGATGTCCAGCACGTTCATGTCGGTGTAGTCGAGGTTCTCGCCGCCCATCGCCCAGATGAAGGCGTACTTCTTGGTGCCCGAACCCATGTGGATCGACCACGGCGGGCTGATGACGGCCTCTTCGTTGGCGATGACGATGTGACGCATCTGGTCGGGCTCGCCCATGTAGTGGAAGATGCGGTCGTTCTCTTCGGGCAGCTCGAAGTACAGGTAGATTTCCGAGCGGCGGTCGTGGAGGTGCGGCGGCATCGTGTTCCAGACCGAGCCTTCTTCCAGCACGGTCAAGCCGAGCAGCAGCTGCGCGCTCTCGCACACGCCGGGGATCACGAGCTGGTAGATCGTGCGCTGGTTCGAGTTGGCGAGGTCGCCGCGCGCCAGCGGGTTGGCCTGGTCGAGCGTGATGTGCTTGATCGGCAGCGCCTTGTGAGCGGGAACCGAGGCGATGTAGAAGCGCGCGCCCTCACCCTCGAAGATCACCTCGTTCGTGCCCATGGGGACGTAGAGGCATTCCTTGTTCTTCATCTCGAAGCGCTGGCCGTCGATGGTGATTACGCCCGGGCCGCCAATGTTGGTGATGCCGGCCTCGCGGCGCTCGAAGAAGGACTTGCCCTCCGCGCTCTTGGGGACGGTCTGCAGCGGCAGGGCAAGCGGCTCAGCGCCCGGAACCGCGCCGCCGATGATGAAGCGCTCGTTGTGCGAGTAGTTGAGGTTGACCTCTCCCGCCTTGAACATGCCGGTGACCAGGTAGCGGTCGCGCAGTTCCTCGTTGGAGACACACTCCATCATGTCCGGATGGGTGGCGTGGTACGTCTTGCAGAACACTGGTTTCCCTCCTTGGGGTATCGGTTTGTCTGATGCTGTTCGAATTCGTGGTCTAGCCTCGGCCCTAGGACGACACGCGGGCGACAAGCGCATGCATTGGCCCCTCGGCGGCAATGTCGCAGGGGCCCTCGGAAACCCAGCACTCTCCGGCGGTCCAGCGATCTCCGTCGATGAGGCCGTGACCCTTGACCGGCACGAACCAGGAGACGTCGTCGGCGAGGGTGAACGTATCGCCATCCTTCCCAACAATGCTGTCCACGCTGAAAGGCGCGCCACCCGGTTCGACCAGGCATTCGTGCTCGTTTGCGGACACCGTCCGTTCGGGCATGCAATAGGGGCCCAGCTGTGCCACGGCGAGGCCGCGTTCGAGGTGGAGCTCGCGGGGGCGGCCGTAGTCGTAGAGGCGATACGTGACGTCGGCGCTCTGCTGGATTTCCACGATCTGCAGGCCCGCTCCGACGGCATGGATCGTTCCGGCCGGAATGTAGAAGAAGTTGCCCGGGCTGACCGGCTTCCAGTCGAGGAGATCCTGCAGCGATCCGTCGAGAGCGGCGGACCTGACCGCAGCGGCATCCATGTCAGCGAGCAGGCCTATGCCCAGCCGTGCATCCGCCTCTGCTTCGACGACATACCAGCACTCCGACTTTCCGCGCGGCAGGCCTACGGTCCGGGCATCGGCATCGTTCGGGTGCACCTGAACCGACAGCTTCTCGCTCGTGAACAGATACTTCACGAGCAGTGTCGAGGCATGCATCGGGGCATCGGTGAACCAGACCTCGCCGATCCGGTCTCCGGCTATGGACTGGAAAGCGGACGGGACATCGGTGATCCCCCAGGGCTTTGAAATACTGCGTGCAGTGAGGCGATGGACGGTCATTGACTGCTGCCTTCCACGGCTTTCGCCGGATTGATGATGACCCGGCGGTATCGGGTCAGCGCTGGAAATCTACGGTCGGTCACCTGCAGGATGGCGTAGATCGGCTTCGCCAAACCATGCGTCACGCCCAGTAGGGCGACCAGGGACGACGCAGGCGCATCAGGCCCTCGAGATAGAAGTAATCGCCCCAGATGCAGGCTTCATCGACGCCAGCCTTGTTAGGCATGTGGTAGACGCCGTGAAGGAGCAGCGCGTTGGACCCATCGACAGGCGCGAGGTAATCCTCCGAAAGCGTCTTCATGATCGCGACGGCCCAGGCCTCGTAGGTCTCGCGAAGGGCATCGGACAGCGGCAGTGCCTGGGCCAGCTCGAGCAGGCCGCAGGCGGCGATGGCGGCTGCCGAGCTGTCCCGGTCGACACCCTCGTTCTCGGTAAAGATCAGGTCCCAGCAGCAGATGCCATCGTCGGGAAGACGGTTGAGAAAATGGTTCGCCAGCCGCGAGGCGAGGTCAAGGTAGTGCTGCTTGCCGGTATGCCGCCAGGCGAGAGCGAAGCCATAGATGCCCCAGGCCTGTCCGCGCGCCCAGCTGCTGTCGTCAGAGTAGCCCTGGTGCGTGCTGCCGTGGCGCGGTTCGCCGGTGACGGTGTCGATGTAATAGGTATGGAACGTCGAGGCATCGGGGCGCACCAGCAGGCGCGCGGCCTGCTCGAGATGCTGGTCGGCCGCGGCCGCGAAGCGAGGATCGCCGGTCTCGCGGGTCGCCCAGTAGAGCAGCGGCACGTTGAGGTTGCAGTCGATGATCATGCGGCCGCGTTCGGCGGGCACGTCCATGTCGCCCCATGCCTGGATGACCTTCGCCACCGGATCGAAGCGCGCCAGCAGCTGTGCCGCCGCGGCAACGCCGGCATCCCTCGCGTTGCGATCGCCCGTCAGGCGATGACCGGCACAGGAGGACAGGGTGTACAGGAAGCCGAGATCGTGATGGTCGACGTTGATGCGCTTGTCGATCCGGTTGGCGAACGAGACGAGGTTCTGCGCCGCGATCTTGCGGTACTTGTCCGCCCCCGTGAATTCCCACGAGAGCCACAGCATCCCGGTCCAGAAGCCGTTGGTCCACTCGACATTGTCGATGGGGCCATAGATGTCGCTCTCGCTCGAGGGCGCGGGAAAATGGGTATCGAACTGCGGCAGCATGCGATCGACCCGCGCCAGTGCCGCGGCGATCCAGGCGTCGATCAGGTCCGGACCGGGGCGTTCGAGTGCGCGGGAAGCCAGGTCCTCGAAGGTAACTTCACTCATCAAAGAGCATCCTCGTAGCGGCGAGCGTCCGGTGCGGAGGCGATCGCGGCGGTGTCGTGCGCCTGTCCGGCCTTGGGAGGGACAGGCGTGTATTCGGGCGGGGTCGGGGCAAGGGAGAACGCCGACCAGATCCAGAAGAAGAGCGCGAAGCCCGCGATCAGGAAATACGTGTGCTGGAAGCCGAAGAAGTCGTATCCGATGCCCGCAAGCGGCGAGAGGATGGCGAGGCCAAGCGAATGGCCGAAGCTGACGCCGACCATGTAGACCGTCGAGGCGAACCGGCTCTCGAAGTGATAGGCGATGTAGCGGAAGATCGAGACGGCCAGGATCGGCAGTTCCACGGCATGCGCCATCTTGCACATAGAGATCGTGACCGGACCGATCGCGAAGCCCGATCCGGCGATGCGAATGATCATGATCATCGCCGCCAGCAGAAGTCCGCGGGTGGCGCCGATCCGACGCACAATGAGCGGAGCCACGAACATTCCTCCCGCCTCGACGAAGATCTGCGCCGCGTTGAGGTAGCCGAACATCGCGTTGCCTTCCTCGGGCGTCGGGAAGAGCGAGGAGAAGTAGAACGGAAACTGCTGGTCGTAGACGAGGTAGAGGTTGGTGACGCCGAGGATCAGGATCATGAACCGCCAGAAGCGGGCTTGGCCGAACAGGGCGAGCGTGTCGCGCAGCTTCAGCTGGTCGGCGGCCTGTTGCGCCTCCTCGTCCGGTTCGATCCGGGCAAGGCGGATAAGCGGGATCAGCGCCAGGCCGGCGAGGCTGGCGAGGAAGAAGTTGATCACCGGATCAAGGTTGTAGAGACGGCCGGAGAATGCCGCAGCCGTCGCGAAGCCGATCGAGCCCCACAGCCGGGTGCGGCTGTATTCGAAACCGTAGCGCCGGCCGACACGGTCGACGTAGCTCTCGAGGGCATAGCTGCCGGCCATGAAGGTGAAGCCGAGATAGATCCCGCCTGTGGCCGCACCCAGCATCAGGCTCCATCGCAGCAGCGGCGCATAGACGTACAGGAAGAACGGCCCGGCAAGGATCACCAGTGAGGCGATCATGACCGGCACCACTTTGCGAAAGCCCATGCGATCGGACAGGAAACCGTAGGCGGGCTGGGCCAGCATCGCCCCGATCGAGTTGACCGCGAAGACCGTCCCGGCCTGCGCGCCGTTCAGGTGCAGCGAGCGGGTCAGCCAAATCGACAGCAGCGACATCGCCATCGCCTGCGCGAAGAAGAACGCGAACAGGAAGGCGCCAAGAACCGCGTAGTTTCTTTGTCGATTGGCAAGCACGGCATCCTCGTTCGCTGCGTGGCGGCTGCTTCGATCTCGCGAACGCGCCGCATTCTGTTATCGATATCACGTATGCAGCCGCGATTCCCGTTTGGCAAGGGCCTAACTTGACACATGGCCAAGAGAGGTTATCGATATCAGAAAGGGAAGCGCGCTACCGTATCGGGTGCACGCCGGCCGTGATGGCCCTGGAGAGGCAATTTGATGGCAAATGAGTCGAAGCGCAAGGATAGCGGCGCGAAGAGTGCGCATCGCCCTGTCGTGACGATCCATGATGTGGCGCGTCATGCCGGTGTGTCGTCGATGACCGTATCGCGGGTGATGACCGGCAAGCGGCATGTCAGCGAGGCGATGCGCGAGCGGGTGAATGCCGCGATCGCCGAACTCGAGTATTCGCCCAATCTCAATGCGCGCAGCTTTTCGAGCGCGGTGCGGGTAGGGGCGATCTATTCCAATCCCTCCTCGTCGAACCTGGGGACCTTCCTCATGGGCGCGTTTCGCCAGAGCGGGGAGAGCGGCTGCCAGTTCCTCATCGAGCCGGGCGCGAACGAGGCGGAAGCCATCGCCAGCCTCCATCGTCTTGTCGAGGCGCGCATTGGCGGGGTCATCCTGCCGCCGCCGCTGTGCGATTCGCAGGCGCTCCTCGATCTCGCGGCGAGCGCGGACGTGATCCCGCTCGCCTTCGCGACGGCCATCCCCCGCGAAGGCATCTCGGCCATCATCGTCGACGACTACAAGGGCGCCTTCGACATGACGCGCTACCTCATCGGCAAGGGGCACCGTGCGATCGGCTTCATCCAGGGCGATCCGGCGCACTCTCCGTCCCAGCGCCGCGAGCAGGGCTACCGCGCGGCCATGGCAGGCGCATCGCTCACGATCCGCGACGAATGGATCGCGCCGGGGCTGTTCAGCTACCGCTCGGGGCTTGATGCCGCGCACAAGCTGCTCGACCAGCCCAACCGGCCGACCGCGATCTTCGCCAGCAACGACGACATGGCGGCGGCCGTCACCGCGGTTGCCCATGGCCTGGGCCTGCGGATCCCGGGCGACCTCAGCATCGCCGGCTTCGACGACGCGCAGATCGCCGCCACCATCTGGCCCGAGCTTACCACCATCCGTCAGCCGATCTCGGATATGGCGTCGCGCGCTGTCGCGCTGCTGAGCGACCAGGTGCGCGAGGCACGGACCGGCGCACGGCCGGAAGTGAAGCATGTGCGCGAGATGCTGACACTGGTCGAACGCGCCTCGACCGGCGCACCGATCGACTGAAGCGGCTGCGCCTGCAGCCATCCAGACATTTCGCGAAAGGAAAATCGCATGACCATCTTCGGCGCGATCGAAGCGGGGGGCACCAAGTTCGTCTGCGCGGTGGGCAGTTCGGGTGGCGGCTCGCTGCGCACCGTCACCATCCCGACGCGCGATCCCGATGCCACCTTCGCGGACGTGGAGGCGTTCTTCCGCTCGGCGGTGGACCTCGGCCCCTTGGCGGGGCTGGGTATCGCCAGCTTCGGGCCCGTCGGCGTCGACCCGGCCGGGCCGCAGTACGGGCGCATCCTCGCGACGCCCAAGCCGGGCTGGGAGGGAAGCGACATGATCGCGCGCGCGCTCGGTTTCCTCGACGTGCCGATCGGGCTGGATACCGATGTCAACGCCGCCGCCCTCGCGGAGATCGCGGCGATCGGCGGGGGCCTGCGCGATCTTGCCTATGTCACGGTGGGCACCGGGATCGGTGTGGGTCTCGTGAGCGCCGGCCGTACCGTCCATGGCATCGGTCATCCCGAGGCCGGGCACATCCCGGTCCGGCGACATCCGGCGCATGGCGATTTCGCTGGACTGTGCCCCTTCCACGGGGATTGCCTCGAGGGCCTTGCGGCAGGCCCCGCCGTGGCCGCGGCCTGGGATCTCACGCCTTCCCACGTCCCTCACGACCATCCGTTCTGGGATGTCGAGGCGAGCTATCTCGCGCAGCTGTGTGCCTCGCTGTTCCTGACCACCGGGCCGCAGCGCATCGTGCTCGGCGGAGGGGTGATGAAGCAGGAGCGCCTGCTGCCGCTGATCCGGGCGCGCACGCTCGAATTGCTGGGCGGCTATGTCCATGCGCTGCGCACGATCGACGACATGGAACGCGCGATCGTGTCGCCCGCATGCAGGGAGCCGTCCGGACTGGTCGGGGCCTTCCTGCTCGCCGAGGACGCCGCAGCCTGACCTGGGAGAAGACCATGCTTCGCACGAGCTCGCTTTCGCTCGCGGTTCTTGCCGCATGTATGACCGCAGGCGCATCCGCTGGAGCAGGTGCCGGTGACGGACGCTGGATCGCCGACCAGGGTAACCGCACCTATCGCAACCCGGTGCTGGCGGGCGACTATTCGGACCCCGATGCCGTTCGGGTCGGCGACGATTTCTATCTCGTGTCGTCCTCGTTCACGGATGTACCGGGCCTGCCGATCCTCCACTCGCGCGACCTCGTCAACTGGACGCTGATCGGTCATGCCCTTCGCCGTCTGCCCCCTGACGACCATTATCGCACCGCCCGGCGAGGAGGAGGAGTGTGGGCCCCCGCAATCCGTCATCGCGATGGTCGCTTCGTGATCTACTATCCCGACCCGGACCGCGGCATCTTCATGGTCTCGGCGATCGACCCGAAGGGGCCATGGAGCGAGCCGGTGCTGGTGGACGGGACCACCGGCGCGATCGATCCGGCGCCGTTCTGGGACGATGACGGCACCGGCTGGCTCGCATACGCCTTCGCGAAGAGCCGGGCGGGCAAGGCGAACCTCATCGCGCTCAAGCGGCTGAATGCGGAAGGCACCAGGACCGAAGGCCACGAACGCATCATCATTGACGCCGGGCGAATGCCCGAGGTCGCGACGAGCCTCGGGCCGCGTCCCTGGCAGACGACCGAAGGGCCCAAGCTCTACAAGCGCGGTGGCTGGTACTACGTGTTCGTGCCCAGTGGCAGCGTCAAGGGCGGCTGGCAGGGCGTGTTCCGCAGTCGCAGGATCACCGGTCCCTATGAGGGGCGCAATGTGATGGATCAGGGCGGCACGGCGATCAACGGGCCGCACCAGGGCGCGTGGGTCGACACGCCGGGCGGCGAGGACTGGTTCCTCCATTTCCAGGATCGCGATGCCTATGGGCGGATCGTCCACCTCCAGCCGATGCGTTGGAAGGACGGCTGGCCGGTGATCGGGACCGACACCGATGGCGACGGCCGCGGCGAGCCGGTGCTCGTGCATCGCAAACCCGGCGTGGCGACACAGCAGGTCGCGGCGCCGGTTGCCGATGACGAATTCGATCAAGGCTTTTCTCTCGCCTGGCAGTTCGGCAGCAACCCCGGAGACGACTGGGCCAGCGTCGAGGACGGATGGCTGAACCTCAAGTCGGTGACGGGATCCGCGGACCTGTACGAGACCGGGGCGGTGCTGTCACAGAAGCTTCCCGGACCGGCGTTCTGTGCGAGTACGCTGATGCGCTTTGCGCCCCTGCGGATCGGCGAGCGGGCCGGGCTGGCGGTCCACGGGGTCAACTTTGCATGGATTGGCCTGGAGAACCGCCCCGAAGGCATTCGGGTGGTGCAGGTCCGCAAGGATGACGAGCGTCCCGCCATGCCGATCACCGAAATAGCCGGGCCGGTGCTGAAGCAGGACCGTGTCTGGCTCAGGGCCTGCGCCAGGCCGGTCATGGTGGATGTGCCGCCCCCCGACTTCGCGCCCTACTGGCCCTCGATGCTGCGCGATACCCGCATGGCGGTGCGCTTCGCCTACAGTCTCGACGGCGCGCGGTATGAAGAGCTGGGATCGACGTTCGAAGCCAGGCAGGGGCGCTGGGTCGGCGCCCAGATCGGTCTCTTCGCGCAGGCTGCCCTCGGCACGCCGGCCGCGGTGGCGACGAGTGTCGGATACGCGCGGTACGACTGGTGGAGGATCGGACAGTGAAGCCCTTGGCGCTCGTCGCGCTTGGTGCGCTTGCCGTTGGACTTCCCGCACAGGCCACGCCGGCCGCCGCGCCCGGGGTTCTCGAGGTCTACCCGCCGCCGCCGGGCAGCGACTACTACACCTCGTTCGACGACACTTTCACGGTGCGGGTACGACAGCCCGGAGGGGAATGGCGGGACCTGTACGAATACCGCGTCATGGTCGATCTCGACAAGCCGCAGCCCGCCTCGATGGTCACCTTCGGGACCAGCGTCCCGGTCGAGGTGGCGATCCAGAAGAACAACGGTGCGGTTCGTCACGTTACCGTGCGGCCCGCGTCGCGCGGCATCGCGGCCAGGCTCGTTGGCGCGATCGCCTACCTGAAGCTGGATGGCCCGGCGAACCTGTCGGTCGAGTTCGACGATGATCGCCTGCACAACCTCCATCTCTTCGCCAATCCGATCTATCCGGCCGCCAAGCCCGCGAAAGGGCGCAAGCTCGTGGCGTTCGGTCCCGGCATTCATGTCCCGCCGCCAGGGCAGGACAGCTTCCGCTTCAAATCGAATACCGATGTGCGCCTTGCCGGCGGCGCGATCCTCAAGGGGCAGGTCGATGTCGCCAACGCGCACGACGTGCGCATCGTCGGGCCCGGCATCGTCAAGGGCGGCAAGGAGGGGATAACCGTTCTCCATTCCCAAGCCATCGGGATCGAAGGTCCGATCGTGATCAACCCGGGCCATTATACCTTGATGTGCGGACAGTCGCGTGGGCTGACGATCCGCAACCTGCGTACCTTCAGTGCGGGCGGCTGGACCGACGGCATCGACCTGATGGCCTGCTCGGACGTCCACATCGACGGCGCATTCCTGCGGACTTCCGACGATGCCGTGGCGATCTATGCCGATCGCTGGGACTATCACGGCAATGCGCGCAACTACCTCGTGGAGAACTCGACGCTCTGGGCTGATGTCGCCCATCCGGTGAACATCGGGCTTCATGGCAGCAAGGACGAGCCGCGCACGATCGAGAACCTAGTGTTCCGCAACATCGATATTCTCGATCACGACGAGGACGACCGCGACTATCAGGGCGCGCTGGCGATCACCGATGGTGACAACAATCTGGTCCGCAACGTGGTGTTCGACGACATCCGCATAGACCGGATCGAGGAGGGCATGCTGTTCAATTTCCGGGTGGTCTTCAACCAGAAGTACAGCCTTGCTCCGGGGCGCGGGATCGAGAACATCGTGATGCGCCATGTCCGGTTGCGCCGCGGGAGCGTGAACCGCCCCGTCGTCGCCGGATTCGACGCCCACAGGAGCGTGCACGATGTCAGCCTTGTCGATGTAGGCGGACCGGATGGGGCCCTGTCGCTCGAGGATATCGATGTCGGACCCTACGCGGAACGGGTCTCGATCTTGCCGCGGTGAAACGCGGGCACTGTAAAAAATGGGTCGCCGGCGGAGGAGCCGGCGACCCATCAGGCTTGAGAGGGTTTCATTGGGAGGAGTCCCCTCTCGTCCCGGAAGCGTCAGCTTCCGAAATTGTAGCGCAGGGTCGCGCCGAAGTTGCGGCCGTTCATGAAATGCTGGCGTTCGATCCCGGTCGCGAGATCGGGTTCGCCGACGAAGCGGTCGGCCGCCTGGTTGGTCAGGTTCGAAGCGGTGATCGCGAGCGAGAAGTTGTGAGGCAGGTTGAAGTTGATCGAGGCATCGAGGAGTCCGAAGCTGCGGATGTAGCGACCGTCGATCGGGTTGGCCGCCAAGCCGAACAGGATCGCCTTGGAGCGCCAGGTGTAGACGAGGCGCGCCGAGATCGTCTTGTCCTCGTAGAGCCCGGTCACCGAGTACGAGTACTTGGACGTCAGCGGCTGCATCGTGGTGATGCGCTGTCCGTTGAGCGTCAGCGGATTCTTCGTCTCGACGTAGGTGAACGAGCCCTGCACGCCGAAGCGGTGCGCGAAGTCAGGCAGGAAGTCGTAGTCGAAGAAGGTCTGCCCCGCCAGTTCGATACCCTTGGCGGTTCCCTTCTCGCCATTGATGGTCTGGGTGATGAAGTACTGGTCGCCCGAGCAGCTGGTATTAGTCGTCGGGGTCGGGGCACCGGAGACGTTCTGGCACGAGGACACGCCGCTGAAGAATCCGTCGATTTTCTTGTAGAACAGCGCGGCGGAGACGTAGTTCACCGGCGAGAAGTAGTGCTCGAACGAGAGGTCGAAGCTCTGTGCGGTCTGGGGCTTGAGGTCCGGGTTGCCTACCGCGCCTACGCCGGCGGCGGTGTTGATGATCAGGGAGGGATTGAGCGCCGAGAATTCGGGACGGGTGATCCCCTTGCCGTAGCCGAAGCGTACGAGCGTATCGGGCGTGATGTAGCCTGTCAGGTTGAAGCTGGGCAGCGCATAGGTGTACGAGGATGTGCTTTCGCTCGGAACCACGTTGCCGGTGCTGAGCGGATCGATCATCGCGCGAACGAACGTGTCGGTCTTGACCACGCGAACGCCGGCGTTGCCCTTGATCCGGTCGTCGAGGAACCCGAAGTCGGCGACGGCGTAGCCAGCGTAGCTCTTCTCGCTGAAGTAGCGACGATTGAGCACGATTTCGGCCAGCGAGTCCTCCGGCAGTATTCCCGCGTTGGCAAAACGCGAGCGTACGTTGTCGCCCAGCAGGGCATCGGGTGAGAACGTCAGGTAGCCGCCCGAGTAACCCGCCTCGCCATTCATGAAGTTGGTGGGCGATGCCGCGACGAGATCCGCCATCGAGGCCACCGATATCGCGTTCGAACGATCGGCAGCAAGCGCCAGTCCGTTGGTGGTCAGGTTGCGGTTGCTGAACGAGTAGTTGCGGTAACGGTCCTTCTGGGTGGCGTAGCGTGCGCCGACCTTGATGTCCTTGAGGAAGGAATCGTCGAACTTGTACACCAGATCGAGCACGGCGGAGATGCCGTCGTCACGCCAGGCCTGGTTGGTCGCGTTCGAGTAGTTGTTGAATACCCAGGAACTCGCGGACGACAGGTCGGGGCCGGTGATCGAGACCTGTTGCGGTCTGCCAAGATCACGGGTGATGTCCCAGGTCAGCCCGGCGGCCGAGGCCAGCGTCACGGCCCGGTTGTCCTGCGTCTGATCGGCCTTGACGTAAGAGAAATCGAAATCGACGTCGAGGTGATCGGTCGCGGCCCACTTCGTGCCGCCCGCGATGACGAAGGTCTTGTACCGGCGATGCTCGTCGCCGCCGGTGGTCGACAGCCCGGAGTTCAGGAACGTGCCGCCGGTGATGCGCTGGCCGGACAGCAGGTCGTTCGACCCGCCGTTTGCGTTGCGGTTGGCCAGCATCTCGTCGATCGTGAAGGCCTTTGTCGTCAGGCCTTGCGCGTACCGGCTGTCGGTCGCGTTGAGGAAGCGATAGTTCTGGTGGTAGAGGTACGAGTTGTAGTTGCCCTCCACGTAAAACTCGAGCCCCGGACCCGGGCGCCATTGCAAGGCACCGTTGAGCCCCTTGCGGGTGCGGGCATAGTCCTCCTGGGCGATGTTGTTCTGCACCCCGACCGACGTCAGCAGGTTCTGGCGATCGCTTGCCGAGACGGTGGCCGGATTGACGTCCGCCAGATAGGTCACGTCCGAGCGGCCGAGATAGGCGCCATTGAGGTTCAGCCCGGTGCCGACGTTGGCCGCATATTCGGCGCTGTCCGCGCGGATCGCCCGGCGGAACTGGGTGCCGCCGACCGAGGGCGTGTTGTCGCCGCGATTGAAGCTCTTGGCGTAGCTTGCCGCCAGCAGCACACCGATCTCGCCGCCGCCTGGAAGGTCCCAGCGGTTCGACACCATCCCGAAATATTCGGGCGTGAGCTTCTTGCCCAGATCGTTGTAACGCCCGCCCGCTGCGGCGGATAAGGCCAGGCCCTTGAAGTCGAAGGGCTTGCGCGTGCGGATGTTGACCAGACCACCGATTGCGCCTTCGATATGCTCGGCCGACGGGTTCTTGAACACATCGAGGCCGGCCACCATGCCAGGGCTCGCGCCCTCGACGTTGAATTCGCGGCTGCCCGCGGTGAAGTAGGCGCGTCCGTCAACGCGCGATCCGGTCTGGCCCGTGAGGCCGCGAATGGTCAGGCCCGAACCGTTGCCGACGGGCGACGACGCCTCGCCGCCGAAGCGATAGGCCTGGACGCCCGGCACCCGCGTCAGGGTCTCGGCGACGTTCGGATCGGGCAGTTTCCCGATGTCCTGCGCGGTGATGGAGTCGACGACTTCCATCGTGTTCTTCTTCATCTGGACGGCGCTTTGCAGACTGGCGCGAATGCCGGTCACCACGATGTCCTGGCTCGCGGTTTCCGTTGAATCGGTCTCGGTCTGGGCAAGTGCAGGCATGGCAATGCAGCTCGCGAGAAGTGCGGACGTCAAGCGTACGATGTTGTTCATATATCCCCTCCGGCAGTTCGGATGCTTTGGGCACCCTGAACTTCTTCGACTCCCTCGAACCCTTACTGGTATCGATACCCATTCTGATATCGATACCAGATACGCTGCGCAACCGGAATCTTTCACTCGAGCGGGTGCTCGGAGATATTGCCAATAAAATCATCGCCATGCTGGCAGATCCGGGGGTGCGGATTGCCGTTTGCCGAGATTGCGTCAGGCGATTTCGGCTTGGTGGGGTGTTGCCGGTTGACCGCCCGCATGGACTCGCTGTGGGGAGGGGGTGTCGCAGACGGCAGCGCATTGGGTGGGTCCAAGCATGCTCGGCGACGTGCCGAGGTCCATCTGCCTTCGTGAGATCGTCTCGGCTTGCCGCGCCCAGGCGGCGGATCGCACCAATCTCAAAAACCCTATTGTCGAAAATATCTGATATCGATATCAGTATTCGCAGCAGGCCCGCCTGCCAATCCAGAACATCACGACAGGAGAGGATGATGACGCGATCGCGCATCACGACCATTGCAATGCTTTGGGCAGGCGTCGCACTGCCCGCACTCGTACCGGCAGCGGCGCAAGCGCAGGGCGCGGCGGCGAGCGCTGCGCCTGCCCAGGAGGAGGCAACCACCGAGGAGATCATCGTCACCGGTGTCCTGCGCGACACCGCCGCTTCCAAGGCGCCGGTCGCGGTGACCACGGTCGGTGAGGAGAAGATCCGCGATACCGTCCCGGTCAGCGCCGCGGATCTGCTGACCGAGATTCCCGGCGTCGTGGTGAACAGTGACGCCGGCGAGACCAAGAACACTGTCTATGCGCGTGGTCTATCCAACGGCACCGCCTCCGGAACGTACGGCTATTACTGGACGACGATCCTCGAGGACGGCATGCCCGTCGTGCCCGCGCCGTACTCGAATTTCCAGCCGGACATGTTCCTGCGCGCCGATGCGACCATCAAGCGGGTCCAGGCGGTGCGCGGCGGTTCCGCCGCCGTCACCGGCCCGAACGCTCCGGGCGGCCTGTTCAACTACATCTCGAAAACCGGGCTCTCGGATCCCGGCGGACTTGCCATCGCGCGCCTGGGCATCGAGGGCGAGGACAATCCCTACCAGAAGTTCGACCTGTACTACGGGTGGCGCAACGAGGAGCGCAATCTCGGCTTCTCGATTGGCGGAAACTATCGTCGCAGCTTCGGCTACCGCGACATTCCCTATCCGCTGAACCGGGGCGGGCAGATCAAGGCCAACGCCAACGTCAACTACGATTCGGGGTTGGGATCGGGCGGTTTTCTCGTCAGCTTCAAGTATCTCAACGACCACACCGGCAATCTCGATAATTATCGCCCGCTGGCCTACGGCTTCGACAATCCGCAGTTCACCGAGCAGTTCGGCAATTCGGTCAACTTCCTGCCCACCGGAAACCTCTCGCACACCGTGCCCTTCGGCGGCGATGGCGACACGCGCGAGTGGAATCCCAGCAGCTTCAGCCACGAGAAGTCGATTGCCGGCGGCATCAAGTGGGATCACGAGTTCGGCGGCGGCTGGTCGTTCACCAACAACCTTCGCATCCAGCGCAATCAGGTCAACCATACCTACGCCACCGACATCGGCTACCAGAGCCTGCTGAACGCCGACACCTTCCGCCTGCTCGGAACCCAGGCAGCAGGGCTTGCCAACACGCCCGGCTTCTTCACGCTAAGCGACCGGTCCACCGGTCAGGTGCTGGCCCGCGTCTATCGCGTCACCGCCGCGAGTCAGAACGGGGTCTGCGTGACGCCGGTGAGCAACGGTTACTGCATCGACCGCAACACGCCCAACCTCCTGCCCAACCAGAGCATCGTCAACCAGGCCCCGATCGACAGCAGCAACCTCATCCTGACGGTGGGATCATCCAATGCCAGCGGCGTGATCCGCAGCCGCGACATCACCGACCAGTTCACCCTGACCAAGGACTTCGGTCCGGTCACGGTGACCGCGGGCACCTACTTCAACCTGACCCGCTTCTCCCGGGACTTCGCCTATGCGGGCCGCGGGATCATGCCGCTGCAGAACAATCCGACCACGCTGGACGTCGACTTCCAGACCACGACGACGACCGCGGCCGGTGGCGCCGCTGGCACCGTCTACCAGCTGACCGATCCGACCGGCTTCGGCGCGTTGGGGAGCAGCACTGGCCTCACGCTTCGCGACCGGGCCAACGTCCGCGAGATTTCGCCGATGTTCGGGATCACCTGGGAGCCGACCAGCCGCCTGCTGTTCGACTTCGGGGCCCGCTACACCTTCTACCGGGGCTGGGGCGTCAACCGGCGCTACTCGACCAATCCGAATGCGGCCTCACGCACCTTCGGCGGCGTCGATGGCGATCCGCTGACCCTGTACGACAACCTTTACGCGATCGAATCGGCAGCGACGACGTTCCGCTACGACAAGAGCACAAGGTTCCTGCAGTACAGCGGCGCCGTCAGCTACATGATCAGCAGCCAGGCCGCGCTCTACGCCCGCTACACCAAGGGAAGGAAGAACAACGACGCATTCTGGGACGGCTTCAACGTCTCCCAGACCCTCGCAGATCAATTCTCGCTCGACCCGCTGCCGACGATCGAGCAGTACGAGCTGTCGCTGCAGTTCCGCAACAAGTGGCTGACCTTCAATCCGGTGGTGTTCTACACCGACCTGACGAACGTGGCGGTGCGCAACAACAGCGGCCTGCTTGCCGACGGCGTCACGCGCTACACGACGCGCCCGTTCTTCAGCCATTATCGCTCGTACGGCGTGGAACTGGACAATGCGATCCGCTTCACGCGCTGGTTCGACATCCGCAATGTGCTGACCTTGAACAAGGGCAAGACCGTCTCGTTCGCCTCGATCAGCCTTGGAACCTGCAACGGGGTGCCCACCCCTGAAAGGTGCCCCAATGGAATCCTGCCTCCCGACGACGATACCGCGACCTATCTGTCCGGACCGCAGGAGCGGGCCGCCGTCGTCACCTACAACGGAACCGCGAACCTTCATTTCGGACCGTTCGCGGCGTACTACCGCTTCCGCTACATCAGTTCGCGCCCGGTGACCGTTCGCGACACTTTCCGCCTGCCTGCGCAGAAGCTCTCCGATATCGGCCTGCGCTACAACCTGAGCAAGGCGGTCACTCTCAATCTCAACGTCAACAACCTGTTCAACGACATGAACCCGACGCAGCTCAGCCAAGTTGGCACGCGTCCTCCGGAACTGACGGAAGAACAGTTCTTGGAAATGTACCCCAACGCGCTGTCGCAAGTGCAGACGAACGCACCGCGATCCTATTTTTTCACTGCGACCGCTCGCTTCTAAGTGTCTGATTCAAAATTGCGGGCGTGGCAATCAGGGCCTTGCGATGCGGCGAGC
>NZ_JARVRY010000005.1:0-110842 GCF_030209485.1 Novosphingobium sp. fls2-241-R2A-195 | reverse complement strand
TCGGACGCAATCTACCCGTCGCCGAAACGAACATCGCATTGTTCACGGCCGACTATCAGGGCTGGCGGGAAGATGATCTCGCTCGCGAGGTTGGCGGCTATTGCGCCGAAAATCTAGGGCGCGCCAAATGCTGGCACGCAGGTGGGAGCGATCCCGGCGAAGCTGTTGTTCAGCGCTGGCGACAGTGATGGCGAAATTCGTAAAGCTGGTGGAAGATGTGAACTAGTAGGCAGCGATGCAGCGCACGCTCGTTCTACCCCGAGTTGCGGCTGAGGATCATCGCCATGTCCAGCCAATTCGAGCCCCAATCAACCCCGGTTTGCCTCCCGCCCAGCGTGGCTCTCCTACCTTGATTTTGAGCTAGGACCTGTGCCGGAGCAACTCATAAGGCGGCGTTATCGAACCATTCCGTACCCAATGCAGCCAAAAGCAAGGTGCTTTCTTGCGTCGCGTTGCAGTTAGAGTAACCTGAAATCGCCACAGCGCTTTGACTAATGATAAATTGTTCAGATAAAAGGACACTTAATGGATCGCACCTCGTCCGTGTGAGGAAGAACAAGCCGGTCCACGAGGAAAACGTGCCTCGCGATCAGTCGGGGGCGAACTATCATCGGTGAGCGTGGACAGCGTTTGCCCGGAGGGAGAGACAATGAAGAAGACCGCGCTGGTGCTCCTGGCATCCACCACGCTTGCGACGACCCCGCTACAGGCGGCTATCGCTCAGGATCAGGGCGGGGACGACAACACCGGGTCTCCTTCTGCGGGCGACATCATCGTCACCGCGCGCCGCGTTGAGGAACGCCTCCAAGACGTGCCCATCTCGATGACGGTGTTCAACCAGAAGGCGCTTGATCGCCAGAACGTGTTCTCCGCGAAGGATCTCGCGACCTACACGCCGTCGCTGACGGCAAACTCGCGGTACGGGGCCGACTTTGCCTCCTTTGCCATCCGCGGGTTCACCCAGGAGGCGCGCACCACGACCTCGGTTGGCGTCTATTTCGCGGATGCGGTCGTGCCGCGTTCCTCGCCTTTGAGCGCCTCGGGTGACGGTGCGGGCCCGGGCCATCTGTTCGACCTGCAAAGCGTCCAGGTTCTCAAGGGGCCGCAGGGGACCCTGTTCGGTCGCAATACGACCGGCGGCGCGGTTGTCCTCGTCCCCAATCGTCCGACCTACGACTTCGAGGGATATGTCGAGGCGTCCGCAGGCAACTACGATATGAAGCGCGTGCAGGCAGTGCTCAACCTGCCCGTGGGCGACAGCCTCCGACTGCGTTTCGGCGTCGATACGCAGGAGCGCGACGGCTATCTGCGCAACATCTCGGGTGTCGGTCCTCGCGATTTCGCGGACGTGGGCTATGTCGCCGCGCGGGTGAGCGCGGTCGCCGACCTCTCGGACAACGTGGAGAACTACACGGTCATCTCCTACACCCGCTCGAAGACCAACGGCGCGGCCTCGAGGACGACCGACTGTTATGCCAGCAGTGCCGCGGGCGTCGCCACCAACGGTCCCAACGGGTACAGCTGCCAGCAGATCCAGCGGGATCGCGATGCCGGCGACCTCACGGTAACGAACGCCCTGCCATGGGCGTACCAGAAGCTGGAGACCTGGCAGATCGTGAATTCGCTGAAGTGGCAGGTCAGCGACAATCTCACGATCAAGAACATCAACAGCTATGGGCAGATCATCCAGGACCAGGCGATCGACCTGTTCGGCGTATGGGTTCCGCTCGGCAACACGCTGCGCGTCCCTACTAGCACCGCGCCCTATTTCAGGACCGTCAACGTGCCCAGCCAGTATGTCGGGAAGGGCTGGGGCAGCGATACATCGATCAGCCCGCCGGGCCTTCACAGCGGACAGCAGGAGACGTTCACGCAGGAACTGCAGTTCCAGGGCACCAACTTCGGCAGCAACCTGACCTGGCAGGCCGGCCTCTACTATGAGCGTAGCCTGCCGCTCGGCTGGGCAGGCTCGCAGAGCATGAACGGGGTCTTGTGCGACAGTGAAGCGGAGTGGGCGGAATTTGCCTGCACCGATGCCTCGGCCGTCACCGGCGCGGCGACCGCCACGGGCAGCAGAAACTTCAATGTCGGCCGCGTGGCGTTCCGCAACATGGCCGCTTATGCGCAGGGCAGCTACAAGTTGACCTCGGCCCTGACTCTGGATGCGGGCATCCGCTATACCTGGGACAAGACGACGGGCAGTTCCACCAACATGGTGGCGTCCTATGCCGCAGCCACCGGCTGGAACACCCCGACGTTCACGTGCACCAATCCCGCCCTCACGTATGGCGGCTCACCCGCGACGTGCCTCGAGCGCTATAGCCAGAACTCGAAGGCGCCGACGTGGATGATCGGGCTGAACTACAAGATCATGCCGGACATCATGGTCTACGCGAAGTATGCAAGAGGCTACCGGCAGGGGTCGGTCAGCCCGCTGGCGGCAGTAGGTTTCAAGACTTACGAGCCCGAGCGCGTCGATGTCTATGAAGGCGGAATCAAGACGAGTTGGCACGGGGCGATGCCGGGCAGCTTCAATCTTTCGGGGTTCTATAACGACTTCCAGGACATGCAACTGCAGGTCTCGTTCGTCGATACCAACGGTATCGCGCCGAACCTGCCCTCTGGCCCGGCTGTGGTCAACGCCGGCAAGGCGCGGATCTGGGGCCTCGAAGCGGAAGCATCGATCTCTCCGTTCGAGGGCCTCACGCTTCAGGCCAGCTACGCCTATCTCAACACGAAGCTGCTCGAGTTCATTGCGCCGGATCTCTCGACGCAGCCGGTTGGCGGCTACAACCTCGTGGCAAGCACTCCGGTCGAGGGAAGCCGCCTGCAGTTCACGCCAAACCACAAGCTTTCGGTCACGGCCAATTACACGCTTCCGCTTCCCGACTCGGTTGGCCAGGTCAGCCTCGGTGCTACGTATGTCTACACTGGCTCGGTCTTCTACGGCGCCGATGCGTCCTTGCCGAACCGGGTCTACAGCGTATTCGCCCCCTCGGATCCCAATTACGACACGCAAGTCGCGCCAAGCTATGACCTCGTCAACTTCAACGTGAACTGGGAGAAGCCGTTCGACGCCCCCGTCGATCTCCAGGTCTTCGTGACGAACGCATTCGACAAGCGGTATTACGAGGCACGCAGCCTTTCCGGTTCGCGCGGCTTCACGTCGCGGTACTACGGTGATCCGCGCATGTATGGTGCGAGAGTGCGCTACACGTTCTGACCGGCAGACTGCACGGTGACGGGGCCGAAGCGGGCATTGCCGCTTTGGCCCTCAATTGAAGGCATGTGCTTTCGCCATGCCGGTGTTCCTTCCGGGATTACCGGGACGTGGGCATGCGCCCGAATCCCGCAGGCGGCAGCACGAATCTCGCGCGCAACTGCGATACGGATTCGCGAGCGCGTGCCACTTCGTCCTCGGCGTGGATGTCGAGGACCGCTGCAAGGACCCGGTCGTGCTCGGCCCTGAGTTCCCGGCCCGCCACATCGTGGTTGCCGGCCTGCAAGGCCGCCAGAAGCCGCCTAAGGGTTTCGTGGTCGGCAAGCGATCCCGCCAGCCACGCCCGCTGGACAAGACTGTGTGTTGTCGAGGTGCCGAGGCGGACCTGCCAAAGCTGCCCGATCATGAGGCTGAGGACTTCGTTTCCTCCCGCTTTCGCGAGGGTGACGTGGAATTCCGCCAGACCATGGTGCCAACTTTCGAAGTCGGCATCCGCGCGGATTGCCCCCTCCAGGCTTTCCGCAAGCGCGTCCAGCAGCGTTTTGTCGGTTAGGCCCGCAGCATGAATCAGGGCAGAGCATTCCAGAGTCGAGAGAGTGCCGAGAACTTCGAAGGCGGAAGCGTCCAGGACTTGGCTGCCGAGGGCGCGATGCGCGTTGACGACATATGTGCCCGATCCCACTCGCGTCTCGACCACGCCGAGCAGGTCGAGCGCGTGCAGAGCTTCGCGAATGATGGGGCGGCTGACACCCAGAGCCTGCGCGAGAACGCGTTCCGCCGGCAACCGTTCTCCGCGTTCGTACCGGCCATCGCGCAGATCCTGCATCAGACTGTGCAGCACCGATCGCGAGAGGCGCGCGGGTTCCTTGCCGCCGTGAGGCGGGAGGCCGCGTTGACGCACCATTGATCCTCACCCTGATTGACTAATTAAAGTACACTGTATGTCTATTTCGGGCTCTGAGCAAGGGTCTGCAATATGATTTCTCTTGGCTCACATGGAGTTGAAAGGCCGTGCCGATCGTTTGCGACGAAAGGCATGAGTGGACGAAGGCTGCCGCCGCTTGTCCGGGTTGATTCCTCAGGAAAGTAGATCGTCTCCGCGATCTTGCTGTGTCTCTCAGATCCGGCATGGAGCGGGTGGTGCATTTTTCCGCTCATTCCGAATGGTTGCTTGAATTTAGCGGCAAGGCCACGCCAGTTGATCGACTTGACATATATAAAGGATACTGTTTTTAATCCACGTGCCGAGACGGTCTTGTCGTTCGGCCGATGAAAAACAGATAGTGGAGTGGAGCGGCGATGGCTCGTCTACCGTGGGACTTGCAGGGGCGAGTCGTGGTTATTTCCGGTGGCAATGCCGGCATCGGCCTGGGTTTTGCCCGGGGCATTGCAAAGGCCGGCGGCGACCTTGTCATCTGGGGAAGGCGCCAGGACAAGAATGAAGTCGCGGCGGACGAGCTGCGCGGCCTGGGCGCCAAGGTGCTCACGCAGGAAGTCGATGTGTCCGACGAGAACCGGGTGATCGAGGCTTTCGCGCAGGCCGTATCGACGATGGGCCGCGTGGATGGCGCCATCGCCAATGCCGGCCTGATGATGAATCAGGGCTGCTTCACCAACATGACCGGCGAGGCGTGGCATTCGCTGCTGTCGGTCAACCAGCACGGCGCATTCTACCTCGCCCGTGAGGCCGCGCGCCATATGCGGGGACGTGCGGAGGCGGGCGACGCAGGCGGGTCGATCCTGTTCTGTGCGAGCCTGTCCGCCGTGACCGGCTCGATCGGCATGCAGCACTACAATGCCTCGAAGGGCGCGATGGCGTCGCTGGCCCGGGGAATCGCCGTCGATCTTGGCAAATATGGCATTCGCGCCAACACCGTCTGCCCTGGCTACACCGAGAGCGAGACGGTCAAGGATCAGGGCCCCGATTCCCCGCTCGGCTCGCAAGTGCGTGAGCGCTGCCCGATCCCGCGGTTCGGCACGCCCGAGGATTTCGAAGGGATAGGGGTCTACTTCATGAGCGATGCATCGCGTTACCACACCGGCGATCTGGTTAAGGTCGACGGCGGCTGGATGGCCAATGCCGGCAAGCTCAATACCTCGCTGGAGCGCCGCGCATGAGCACGTCCGATACCGTAACCGAGGTCAAGACCAAGGTTTTCCGCGTCGAGCAGTTCCGCGACCCGGTGCTTCCCGCCGAGCGGCGGGCCGAGTTGGAAGCCGCCGAGGCCGAGCCGCTGGACATGACCGTCGAAGCCGTCCTCGCAGACGCGCAGGCTCAGACGGGCTTGTCCGACTTCGGGGCGGGCGATTTCACCGAACGGCTGGGCCTGTTGCTGGAGGAGGTCGGGGGCAATCCCAACCTGTGGCGCTTCGCCAAGGCGAACTTCCGCGCCGCCTGCGTCAAGCAGGTCGCGAACCGCCTGAAGAACAAGGCCTACCTCGATGCGCATCCCGAGGTCGATCGCGAGGTCATCGACCGCCCGATCATCATCGTCGGCCTGCCGCGCTCGGGCACCACGCATCTCGAGAACCTGATCGCCGCCGATCGCCGGCTGCGCCACCTGCCGGTCTACCTCGGCTCCGAGGCAGTGCTCGCGCCCGGCGAAGCGCCGGGGCCGGACGGGGTCGATCCGCGCTGGCTGCGTTCCAGCGCGCACTGGGACCGGATGAAGCAGAACGCCATCATGGCCGCGATGCACGAGCATTCGCCGGACCACGCCTGCGGCGAGAACGAACTGCAGATGCCCGATTTCACCACCTATCAGTGGGAATGGATGGCAGAGGTGCCGCGCTGGCGCGATCATCTGCTCGGCCACGACCAGACGCCGCATTACGCCTATGGCAAGCGGATGCTCAAGGCCATCGCTCACCAGTTCCCGTCGGATCGGCGCTGGATCCTCAAGGGCAACCAGCATTCCGAGCAGATACCCGCGCTCGTCGCCAACTATCCGGACGCCTATGTCGTCCAGATCCACCGCGACCCGCTGGCATTGCTGCAGTCGGTGCTGACCATGCGGGGCCTTTCCGTCCTCGCGCACCAGAAGCAGCCGGACATCCAGGAGCATGTCGCCTACTGGGTCGATCGCATCGAGCGCATGCTGCGCGCGTATTTGCGCGACATGGACACGGTGCCTCAGGGCCAGCGGCTCGACATCCTGTTCGGAGACGTCATCGCCGACGATGTCGGGACCGCGCAGAAGGTGCTGGAGTTCGCCGGGCTCCCCTCGAGCGAGGACAGCATCGCCGACATGCGCGAATACATGGACAGCCATCCGCGCGGCAAGGACGGGCGGGTGGTCTACGACCTCGCCGGTGACTTCAACCTCGACATCCCGGCGCTTCGGGAGCGCTTCGCGTTCTACCTCGACCGCTTTCCGGTTCGGGTGGAAGTGAAGGTCTGAGCAGCCGATTTCGCTGCCGCAAAGAAAACAAGACTTCGGGAGAATGGACATGACCCAGACGACTCGGGACGCCAATGAACCCCTCAATGCCCAGATCATCAACGACGGCGCCGGGCGGCAGGATGCGGTCGATCTTGGCCATGGCATCTTCATGTCCAGGGACGTGTCCAATCTCTATCTGGTGACGACTGCGGACGGCAACGTCCTCGTCAACACGGGCATCATCTATAGCGCGGCGGAGAACAAGCGCCGCTTCGATGCCGTCTCCGACCAGCCGATCCGCAGGATCGTCCTGACCCAGAGCCACGAGGATCACATCGGCGGCTGGCCGACCTTCAGCGGCCCGGACGTGGAGACCATCGGCCAGGCGAACCTGCCGTTCGTGCGCAAGCAGTACCGCGATCTCGGCCCCGCCATGGGCGCGCGCTCTCGCCGGTTGTGGAGCCGCGACCAGAAGCGCGAGCTGACCGAGCGGCCCGAGCCGGTGCTGACCACCACGTTCCACGACAGCCACCGCTTCGAACAGGGCGGCCGCGCATTCGAGCTGCTGTCGGTGAAGGGCGGGGAAACGGTCGACTCGCTTGCCGTCTGGCTGCCGCAGGAGCGTATCGTCTTCACCGGCAACATGACCGGGCCGATCTTCGGCCACGTGCCCAATCTCTACACCGTGCGGGGCGAGCGCTATCGCTATGTGCAGTGGTACATCGACAGCGTGCAGCGCGTCATCGATCTCGAACCCGAAGTGCTCATCACGGGCCACGGGGAGCCGGTGCGCGGCGCGGCCGAGATCCGCTCCCGCCTGACCCGCATGCGCGATGCGGCGCAGTACCTGCGCGACCGGACCTTCGAGGGTATGAACGCCGGCAAGGGCCTGTGGGAACTGATGGATACCATTCGCCTGCCCGACGAACTCGCCATCCCGCAAGGGCACGGCAAAGTGCCCTGGATCGTACGTTCCATCTGGGAGGAGCATCTGGGCTGGTTCCGCTACGAATCCTCCACCGAACTCTATGCGGTTCCGCCCCAGGCCGTGTTTCCCGAACTCGTCGCGCTCGCGGGAGGCCATGCGCCGATCCTCGTGCGGGCTAGGGCGCTGCTGGAGGAAGGCAAGCCGCTCCACGCGCTCCATCTGGCCGAGGCCATTCCCGCCGGGGTGCCCGGGCATCGTGACGCGCTCGGCGTCCAGCTTGCGGCCCAGCGGGCGGTGCTCGAAGGCGCGGGGCGGGAGAACTTCAGCGAAGTGCGCTGGCTCGAAAGCGAAATTCTCCGGCTGGAGACTGCGCTGGGTGAAGCGCAGTGACCCATCCGCGTCTGTCTCTGGATGCCATGTGCACGTTCCGGTGGCCGTTCGAGCGCGAACTAGCACTGTGGAAGGACGTGGGCGTCAGGCACGCGGGCCTGCTGATGAACAAGATCGCTGACGATCCGGAGCGCCACCTTGGTGCGCTCGACGATGCCGGTATCCGCATCAGCACGCTCATCACCGCAGGTTTCCAGCTCGCCGCGCCCGAGACGTGGGATGCGACGCGCGAAACGCACAAGGCGATGATCGACCTGGTCGCGGCGCATGGCGGCCATTCGATCTATTTCACCAGCGGTCGGACGGTGCGCTGCGACTGGGACGAGGATGTGGCGCTGTTCGCGCAGGCCGTCGCGCCGACCGTCGAGCATGCCCGCGCAAACGGCGTGATCGCTGCCTTCGAACCCAGCTTGCGCACCAGTGTTTCGTTCTGCACGCGCCTTGCCGACGCGGTGGACATCGCCGAGCGAACCGGGCTCGGGATCGTTTCCGACTTCAGCAACAACTGGATGGAGCGGGGCCTTGCCCAGACCCTGAAGCGCGCCATGCCGCACATCGCGCTTGTCCAGATCGGCGACATCGCCATCTCCGGACCGGGCGGGCGCTTGCATGTCGGGCAGGGCGACCTGCCGCTCGGCCGCATGATGAACGACGTCCTGGAAGCCGGTTACGAGGGCGTGTTCGACCTTGAGGTCGTGCCTGCGGACTACACCGCAGATACCGCAGAGGCCGAGTTCCGGGCGGGTATCAATGCGGCTTCGGACCTGCTTTACGCGGCCGGGATCTGAGCGCCGGCCGCGAACAATAACGGGAGAGGAACGGGAAGATGTCTACATTCGAAGGCAAGACGGCGCTGATCATCGGCGCCGGGCAGAACATCGGTCGCCAGATCGCCCTCGAATGGGCCCGCCGCGGCGCCCGCGTCGCGGTTGCCGACATATCGAGGGACGGGGCCGAAGAGACCGCCGAACTCGTGCGCGCACTGGGCGCGGAGAGCACCGGGCTGCATTGCAACGTGCTCGACGAGGCGTCGGTGCTGGAAGCCATCGATGCCGCCGAAGCCGCGCTCGGCCCCCTCGACATCCACATGAACAATGCAGGGATACTCTCGGGCGGCAATCCCGAGGACATCCCGCTCGCCGAATGGCAGCGCATGTTCGACGTCAATCTCTTCGGCATGGTGCGCGCCAACGCCATTGTGGTTCCGCGCATGATGGGACGCGGCGAGGGGCACATCGTCAATACGGCCAGCTTCGCCGGCCTCTATCCGTTCGCCGCGAGCCGCATTCACTATGCGGCGTCCAAGGCGGCGGTGCTGTCCATGTCGCAGAACCTCGCGCTCTATCTCATGCAGTTCGGGATTCGCGTGAGCTGCCTGTGTCCCGGCCCGGTCATGACGACCTCGCCCGATGCGATGAAGCATTTCAGCGAAGGCTACACGATGCGCGCGCCCGGAAGCCATCTGTTCGTCAAGTCGCAGCCCGAGACGGCACGGATCCTGTCCGATGCGATGGAGGGCGGGGAGATCGTCGTGCCCACCCACGAGGAGGTCTGGACGACGCTGGCCGAGGTCGCCGCGAACCCCGATGCCTTCATCGAGAAGAAACATGCCGAATTCATGGCGGGCGACCCCGGCAAGCCGGGCATCACCCAGGCCGTCATCGATTCGATCCGGGGCTGAAGGGACGAGAATGACCTTGCTCGATCCCCACGAACGTTCGGCGCGCGGTGCGCAGGTCGCGCTGCGCGCCACCGCGCGCGAGCACGAGGTTCCGGCCACGCCGACCGAGGCGAGCTGGCGCGATTTCATCTTCGCGGAAATCTGGGCGCGGCCGGGCCTCGAGATGCGCGCCCGCTACCTGATCTCGATCGCCAGCGCGGCCAGCAGCAACGGTCCGGCCGATCTTGTCGAGGATTACATTCGCGGCGCTCTGGTTACCCGTGAACTGACTCAGCCGGAGCTGCGAGAGGCGGCGTTGCACCTCGCCGTCTATGCCGGGTGGTCGCGCGGCGTGGAACTGGATCGGGCGATCACCCGCGTGACGAGGGCGCTGGGGGACCAGGTCAGCGAATACGACGCGATCAGGGCCGAGCCCTGGGATCCGGATTTCCGCGTGCGGGACGGCATCGACGAATTCAACACGGTCATGGGCTTTCCGGGACCGCCGCCGATGACCCCGTATTTCGAGGCGGGCATCGACAATTTCGTGTTCGGGGAAATGTGGAAGCGCGGCGCACTTGACCAACGCTCGCGGCGATGGATCACGCTGGTCGGCGTGTCCGAAAGCTGCGCGGCGACGCCGATCAAGACGCACTTCTACGCGGCGCTTTCGAGCGGCAACTGCACCGCGGAGGAATTGCAGGAGTTCGTCCTGCAGTACGCCGTCCATGCAGGGTGGCCGAAGGC
Source organism: Novosphingobium sp. fls2-241-R2A-195 (assembly GCF_030209485.1). Taxonomy (NCBI): domain Bacteria; kingdom Pseudomonadati; phylum Pseudomonadota; class Alphaproteobacteria; order Sphingomonadales; family Sphingomonadaceae; genus Novosphingobium; species Novosphingobium sp. fls2-241-R2A-195. Next base: position 100,514 of record NZ_JARVRY010000005.1, on the reverse strand, counting down.
TTCCGTGATCCAGGGCGCGGTGCTGGCGATGATCAGGAACCACCGGGAAGGTCTGCCGTGGGACGCATGATGAACACGCAGCCCATCCGGACCGCCTTCGTCGGCCTGGGCAGCCAGGGCGCGCCCATGGCCGAGCGTATGCTCGCCGCAGGCTTCTCGCTGACGGTCTGGGCGCGGCGGCCGGAGGCGCTCGCCCCGTTCGTGGCGCAAGGCGCCCTGGCGGCGGCATCTTTGCCGGAACTTGCCGCCTGGGCCGATCACGTGGGTATCTGTGTGGTCGACGATGCCGGCGTTGCCGCTATTTGCGAGCAATTGCTGCCCGCGATGCGACCGGGCAGCCTGCTGGCGATCCACTCCACGATTCTGCCCGAAAGCTGCGAGCGCCTGGCGCGCCGCTGCGAAGCGGCCGGGATCGCATTTGTCGATGCCCCTGTCAGCGGCGGCGGCGGGGCGGCAGCGGCAGGCTCCCTGACGGTGATGTGCGGCGGCGCGGAGGAAGCCTTCGCAAAGGCGAAGCCGGTTTTCGAGGCATTCGCCGGGCTGCTGGTGCACCTCGGGGCTGCCGGAGCCGGGCAACGCGCGAAGATCGTGAACAATTCGCTGATGGCGGCCAACATGGGACTGGCTCATGCCGCCCTCGCGGCAGCCGAGGCGCTCGGCATAGACCGCAAGGCGGCGGCAGAGCTGATCAAGGGCAGCAGCGGCCGCAGCTTCGGCTTCGAGGTCTATGCGCGACTTTCGCGTCCCGAGGACTTCGAGCACGGCGCGGCGCTCCTGCGCAAGGATGTCGCCCTCCTGAGGGCAAGCCTTGGCGTGAATGGACCGGGTCTCGTCCTGGACGAGGCCGCCGCCGACTTTCTCGATGCGGCCGTGCATCGCGCATAAAGCGGCTATCCCTGCGGATATCCGAGCGCGGCGGAAAGCCCGCCGTCCACGAGCAGATCGGTCCCGCTGATGAACGATGCGCGATCGGAAGCCAGGAATTCGACAGCGTCGGCGATTTCCGACATGGCGCCTTCGCGCGACAACGGGGTTTGTGCGAACATTGCCCGCTTGCCCGCGCTCTTCTCATAGGCAAGCGCGCCCATGGGCGTCGCGATGAGGCCGGGCGACAGCGACACGATACGCGCGCCGACCCGGCCCCAGTCCGCCGCCTCGCGCCGCGCCATCTGGAGAAGGCCGACTTTCGAGAGCGCGTAGGCGGCCGCAGGCGTGGCATTTTCGGCGCCCAGTACCCCGGCGACGCGGTCGGCGAGGTCCGGTGCGGCGGGCATTGCGAGGACCTCGATCAAGGCTGGTGACGGGCGGGCGCTGTGAGCGGCCAGCGACGCGATGAGGATGGCGCTTGCACCCGGCCGGGCGAGCGGCCGCAACGCTGTAGCAACCAGCGCTGGTCCACGCAGGTTCACCGCCAGTATTCTCGCAAAATCGTCGGCCGCAATCGACAGGCCCGCAACGTGCACCAGACAGCGAAATCCGCCCAAACCTTCCGCCATGCGGGAGAGCGCCGCGACTGCGCCGGTGTCGGTGACATCGCATGCGAGCGGATGGACATCCGCGCCGTCACGGGCGAGTGAATCGGCCTGTGCACGGGCTGCCTCACCATCGATGTCGGCCAGCAGCACGCGGTGGGTCTGCGCCATGCGCCTTGCTACGGCCAAGCCCATCCCACCGGCGCCGATGACGACCGCCAGCGGAAGGTCGGGCCTCTGGATCCGGCCGGGAACACCGCTCATGCGGGGGCGCTTTCGTCATTGCCGGGCAGGGCAGGTGTCCAGTCCGGATAGGCGCCAAGGCTGAACACGATCAGGCCACTGACGATCGAAATGCTGACACCGGCGAGGAGAAGGGGGGAGTAACTGCCGAAGGCGTCGTGCGCCATGCCGGCGGAAAGCGGGCCGATGGCCGAGGCCAGCGCGATCATGCTCGTCATCACGCCGAAGATCGCGCCGTAATGCCGAAGGCCCGCGTAGCGCGCGGTCAGGTAGCTGCACAGCTGCATCTTCGTGCCGGCCGCATAGCCGCTGATCATCATGCCCACGACGACCAGTGACGGCGTGGCGACCCCGTCCATGAGCAGGGGCCAGGCGATAGCGGTCGATGCCAGCGTCAGGCCGCCGATCCAGCGGGCATGAAAGCGATCGACCAGGGTTCCGGTGATGAGTTTGCCCGCAACGCCGGCGATCCCGGATAAGCTCACGAGCCAGGCGGCACTTTCGCGCGAGACCCCGGCCTCGACCAGAATGGGGAACTGATGCACCACGACGGCGATGGTCGCGGTCAGGATAAGGAAGGTCGCGATGGCGACCTTCCAGAGCGCGACACTGCGCCACGCCTGCGCGATCGTCAGGCCGGGCACGTCCGAGGCCGGTGCCGGTTTCCGGGCTCGCCGGTCACCGGGCGTGGCGGCTGCGCTTTTCCCGCTGAGGAACAGCACGGACAGGACGAAGGCAACGCCGCCCCAGCCGAGGCCCAGAATTACGAATGCTTCCCGCCAGCCGAAATGCGTGATCAGCCAGTTGCTGAGGGGCGGCGCGATGACCTGCGCCAGCGCGGTGCCCGACATGGTTATGCCAAGGGCGAGCCCGCGGCCCTTGGTGAAAGTGGCCGCCACGGCAGTGGACCAGAGCGTCGACTGGACGAACAGGACGAACACCCCCCACACCAGCCACAAGACGATCCACTGCACGAACGAGCCCGACGCGAGCGCGAAGGCGCAGATGGACGCGGTCGTGAGCACCAAGCCCGGCAAGGCGATGCGGCGCACTCCGCTGCGGTCGATCAATGCCCCGATGAACGGCGAGAGCACGATGGAAATCAGGGCAGCTGCGGCGAGGCCGCTCGAAAGCTGCGTGCGGTCCCATCCGAAGTCGCGCGCCAGCGGGTCCATGAACACCCCGGCGGCGGGGGTCATGAACGACATGAACGAGAAGCCGATCGAAGAGGCGAGCACGACCGGCCAGTAGCGACGCCACTCGGCCGATGCGGAAACGAGCTCTCCAGTCATATGCAACCTCTCCCTTGTGCCCAGGCTTGTCGCGGTGCGCGATTCTTCTTTGGGAGATCAGTATGGGGCGAGGACAGAGGTCGTCCACTAAAAGTATCCTCTTTTAGCGGGTCAGTACAACGCTCAAGCGATATGCGCGGCTGGGCGGCGAGATTTCATCCACCATTCGCCGCTACACCCATTGGATGCATCATCGATCGGCTGCGGAATAAAGGGTTCTTAATTTGCATCCCGCCACCGCACGTTATCCGCGTTGCCCGGTAGACGCTGACGTATCAGCGGCTAGCGCGACGAAGCGGCGCTTCAGGCGCGAATGCCAGATCTTGCGGCTCAGCTGCGCGCCGAGCACCGCAAGTTCGCCGTCACCGAGGCCAATCGCGGTAAGTTCGAGCAGTTTCGCGTTCCGCCACTCGCGCACGAACACGCGATGCTCGGCGCTGTCGTTGTCCTCGATCGGCTCTGCGAACCGCCGGCGGGAGAAGGCGGAATTGATATCGAAGATGAGCTTGATGTATTCGCTCTGCGCCAGCGCGAAGATCGCATCCTGCGTCTCGCGTTCGAGCACCCTGACCGCATCGAAGGTGGCCTCATCCTTGAGCGCCGCGATCTTTTCCTTCAGGCGGCTGCATGTCGGCTCGATCACCTGAGGATCGCGGCTTGCGGCCTTGCGTACCGCTTCCACCCACAGCGCCGAGGCAAGCACGGTCACGTCGCTGGGTTCCATGTCGAGCGTCTCGAGATACGCGCTGACAGTGGCTTCGATCGTGTCGGCGTCCGGGCGTGCGCTGAAGTACCCGCCGTTCATGCCGCGCCGCACGCGCAGCAGGCCTTCACGTTCCAGCAGGCGGGCGACCTGACGCACCGTGGCGCGCGCACAACCCAGCTGGACGATGAGCGCCTCTTCGCTCCCGAGAAGCGTGCCCTCCGGACTGGCGAGCGAAATTTCGCGAAGGCGTTCCGCGGCGACTTCCAGGGGGGTACGGGTTTTGGCGGCGATGCTCATGGATGCATCTCAAGCACAGAACGCGCGCGGCGGTCCAGTGCGCGTGTTTCAGAACAGGGCACGGACCTGCCGCATCGCCCGTCCGGCGTAGTCTTCAAGGCTGGCGATATCCGGTGCCTCGATCCGGTTTGGCGCTTCGAGACAGACCGGGACATGCGGGGGAAGGGCAGCCGCGAGGGCCTTCAGGGGGAGTTGCCCTTCGCCGGGAAGGGATCGCTCGAAGCACGCCTCTTCCATGTACGGCTTGCCGGGGCCTACCATTGCCGCATCGGACATCTGCACGCGTCCCAGAAGCTGGGGATCAAGCTGCGCGACCTGTTCCGCGCTGTTGCCGCAGCGAAACAGGTGCATGGCGTCGATGATCAGCTTGGCGTGCGGCGATCCCAGCGCGTCCAGTGCGCCCAAAGCGTGCTGAAGGCCGGGAAAGGCGTGAGGAGGGGCAAATTCGAGATAGAGGCCGAGACCGCGATCATGGGTCATCGACGCCAGTATCGCCAATTCGTCCATGGCGCGCGCCGGGTCCGTTTCGATGGCCACCGTGCCGACTGCGACCACACCCATTTCACCCATGAAGTCGAGATCCTTGTCGAGCGCGGCAACAGAGGAGCCCGGGCGGATCGCAAACCCCTCGCCGAGCGACAGGCATATCCCTTTGTCATCGGCCCGCTGCACCACTTCGAGCCGCGCGGATCGTGCATCGCGCAGCGACCATGGTGCGAATTGCGGGAGGCGCCACGGGACCGGGGCAAGGCCAATGGAGATGTGCCCGCAGCCAAGTCGCGCCGCCAGATCGATGTGATCCCCGGGAGGCATTCCGAAAACCGTTTGTGAATCGATTCCAAGCCGGTTCATGCCCTTAATTCCTCGTTGCCTCGCCGATGGATTTGGGCTCATCGCATTGCAAAGGCCACAATACAGGATACTTTTCGGGAGTGTGGCTAGACGATATCGCCACGATGATGCGAACATTTCTTCTAAAGTATGCTCAATGGTCGCATGCTCCCGGGAATGCCGGTGCTATGGGCACCCATACCAGGAAGACGGTGAGAGATGCGGGCTGAGGATATCGTCGCGGCAGCGGGTAAGCTGACCGGGTTGAACGAGTTTGGAGATCCTGCGATTCTGGATGGCCTGACGGTGCTCCTGAACGCCTATGAGCAGGAAGCCAGGTTCACCGAAACGGGCATGAAGCGGTCCGTGGACGCGCTGGTGTCGGCCATGGCCAACAGGATGCGGGTCGAGGACTGGCTGGCTAGTCACCCCGAACTTCTGGATCGTCCGGTCGAAAAGCCTCTCTTCGTATTCGGGCTGCCGCGAACCGGTACGACTCTGGCGATCAACCTTCTCGAAGCGGATCCCGCCCGTCGGTCGTTCCTGCGGTGGGAGGCATTCGACTCGGTGCCTCCGCCGCGCCCCGACGAACTGCACGCCGGACCCCGTTTCGATGCCTGTCACGTGAAAACCCAGCAGGGCCTTCAATTCGCCCCGCAGATCGCCGCGATCCACTACGAGGATGCCGATAGTCCGACCGAATGCCAGTTCGCGATGGCCGCCTCGTTCTGCGCCCAGATATTCGATTCCCAGGCCGACATCCCCAGCTATCATCGCTGGTTCCTCCACCAGGCCGACTACGGCCCCGCGTTCCGCTACGAGAAGCGCCTGTTGCAGCTTCTTCAGGCGGAATCTCCGGGGCGCTGGACGCTCAAGAACCCGTGGCATCCCCTGTTCCTCGATGCGCTCACGGTGGAATTTCCTGACGCGCAGCTCGTCATGACCCATCGCGATCCTGTGGAGGTCGTTGGCTCGGCATGCAGCCTGCTCAAGGAAGTGCGGCGCATGTACAGCGACCAGGTCGACCTCAGGGCCATCGGCGAGAACCTGATGGACACATTCGACCTCATGATCGCACGGGTGAACGACTACCGAGAGCGGCACGGCGCTGACGCGGTCTTCGATGTGCAGTACCGCGAGCTTGTGCGCGATCCCCTCGCGTCGATCGAGTCCATCTACCGCCGCTTCGACGAGCCCCTGACACCGGCCGCGCGCACGGCCATGGAGGCCTACCTCGCCCGTAACCCCAAGGGCAAGCACGGTTCTCACAAGTATGATCTGGCCGAGTACGGCCTGAGCCAGGAAGGCGTTCGCCGCCATTTCCGGGATTACATCGAGCAGTATCAGATCGCCGTCCGCGCCTGAACGCCCCCCAAATAGAAATGCGAGGGCGGGGCCCCCGCTTATTCGCGTGGACGATGCAGTTCAGTTTTGCGCCCCGCCTTGGCGCCTACACTATCCGAGGATCGAAACAAAAACACGGCAGGGGAGAGAAAATGGGACGTTCAGCCAGAGTTCGTTCGCGATGCGGTCTGGGTACGGCGATGTGCATCGTCACCGGACTGCTTTTGACTGCCGGTGCCATTCCGGGCGAAGCTGCATCTCCGGCGCCAGAGGCGATTGCCTGGCCTGAAGCCGTTCCGCCGGGAGCGGCCGCCGATCCCCTTTTCACGAAACCCTATATCGACATCGACGAATGGCGCGATTCACCGGTGCGGCACCGTTACGTGCACGGCGGCTTTACCGGCACCGACATGCGCTTTTCCTTCTACTTCCCGCCCAAGGAAAAGTACGAAGGACGCTTCTTCGAATACGTCACTCCGGTGCCGGACAGCGAGAACCTCGCGCAGAAGGACACGCGCGATGGCGGAGGCAACATCGGTTTCGCGGTGAACCACGGAGGCTATTACATCGAGACCAACGGCGGCGGGGCCAGCGCCAACTCGGGGCCCGCTTATGCGACCGACCCGACCATCGGGGCCTACCGGGCCAATGCGGCTGCAGCCCAATTCTCCCGCGTCGTCGCCGCCAGGATGTACGGGGGCAAGCGCCCCTTCGGCTATATCTGGGGCGGCAGCGGCGGCGCCTATCGAACCGTAGGCAGCATCGAGAACACGGCCGGCATCTGGGACGGGGCGGTTCCCTTCGTCATGGGTTCGACGATGGCGACGCCGTACAATTTCACCGCGCCGCTCTACGCCTATCGGGTCCTGGGAGACAAACTGCCCGGCATCATCGACGCCTTCGACGTCGGTGGAACGGGGGACCCGTACAAGGGGCTGGACGCCGAGCAGCGTTCGGCGCTTCGGGAGATCCTGGACTTCGGTTATCCCTTGCCCGAGCTGCGTGCTCTCGCCCGCGGCTATGTCGGCGCTTTTCCGGTGCTTTATCCGGGCATGCTCGCGGCCGACCCGACCTACTTCACCGACTTCTGGACCAAGCCCGGCTATGAAGGGTTCGATCCGCCCAAGTCCTTGCGCGACGCCCGTATCCAGCAAAAGGCGAAAGTCGTGCGGCTCATCATGGCGGCCGATGCGAACCGGCTCGGGATCACGCTCAAGCCGCAGATGGGCCAAGCGCAGGGCACGGCGGAGCTTGCCTGGCAGGCGCTCCTTGGTCCGGGAGGCAGCGAACTGCCGGTCGCCATCGAACTTGACGCCGTTCCGCAACGTGACTTCGGCAGCGCGGCCGACCTGAAGGTCAACAGCGGCGCAGCGGCGGGAGCGCTGCTTCGGCTGCAGCGCGTCGATGGGAAGATCGTCGTCCTGCAGAGCAACGATCCGACTGTTCTTGCCAAGCTTGCCACCGGGGACGAAGTGCAGATCGACAACTCGAACTGGCTGGCCGCGCAGACTTATCACCGGCATCAGGTCCCGACCCCGGACTTCTACACCTGGATCCAGTATCGCGGCCCGGACGGCAAACCGTTAGGGCCTCAGCGGCCCAAGCTGCTCGGTCCCCAGTTCGCCATGGGGGCGGCAGGCTCCGTGCCCACCGGCAGGATCGGCGCGAAGGTCATTCTCGTCGAAAATCTCTCGGACACTGCGGCATGGCCGTGGGGTGCGGACTGGTATCGTACCAAGGTAGGCGAGCACCTCGGCGCGAAGGCCGGCGACGCCTTCCGGGTCTGGTTCACCGAGCATGCCGAACATGGCGGTCAGGGCAGCGCCGAGCTGGTAACTTTCACCGGCGTGCTGCAGCAGGCGCTGCTCGACGTTAGCGCGTGGGTGGAAAAGGGCATCGCACCGGCGTCGAGCACTGCCTATTCTATCAAGGACGGACAGGTCATCGTGCCGCCGACGGCGGCGGCGCGGCTGGGCATTCAGCCCGTGGTCGCGCTGCGGGCCAATGGCGGCCTGCGCGCCGAGGTCGCCGCCGGAAAGCCGGTCACCCTGACCGCCGATGCCCGCCTTCCAAAAGGTACTGGCCGCATCGTCGGCGGGGAGTGGGATTTCGAGGGGAAGGGCAGTTTCAGCGATCCAGCGGTTCTCGAGCTTCGCAAAGACGGGAGCGCCGCGGTGAGTGTCACTCACGCTTTCGTGGTGCCGGGGACCTATTTCGTGGGACTGCACGTGACGGCCCAGCGGGAAGTGGAAGCCGGAAGCCCGTATGGGCGGATCATGAACCTCGGCCGGGTTCGTGTCGTGGTGAAGTAGCCTCGACGCGCCACCTTTTCCGACCAAACAAGAACGGCTCCGGGGAAGACCCCGGAGCCGCATTTTTTCGTCCTGCCCGGTCGGGGCCGGACCAGTGGCCCGGCCTCGCCGCGCACGGTCAGAAGTTCTTGCGCACGCCGAACTGCACGATGCGGCCGATGGAGAAGGCGGAACCCTGGGTCGCGTCGTAACCCAGCCCCGTCGCGCTGCGGAACTCGGGGGGGGCGACGTCGAACAGGTTCTGGACGTTCAGCGTGAACGACAGGTTGCTCGTCAGGACCGAGTCGGACTTCACGTCGTACTTGAAGAACAGGTTGATGGCGTCGAACGCGGATATCTTGGTCTGGCCGAACTCGACCGTGCCGCGCTTGTAGCCGGAGGTGTGGTTCCAGGTGACCTGTGCGCGAAGGCCACCAATCGTCGTTCCCAGAGTGCCCTGCATACGGAACACGGGCGTATTGAACGCCAGGTCGTCCGCGATCGGGAGCGATGGCAGCGCACGGGACTTCTGCGACAGGCGATAGTTGCCCGATGCGCTCGCATCGAACGAGGCGAAGCTGGTGTCGAGCACGTAGTTGGCGCTGAAGTCGATGCCATCGAGCTTCGCGGTCCCGAGGTTACGCGACCGGGTATCGAGCGAAACCAGGACGGGCGTGGTGACCCCGCCCGCGGTGATCAGCGCCTGAGAGGTCGAGGTGGGGTTGGCGACCGTGAAGTTGAAGTTGGCCGGATTGAACTGCGTCAGATAGGCGGCCAGTTCCTGACCGGTGGGCCGCACCGAATAGAGCTGCGGGAAGTTGGCATAGTAGTCGGTGAGGTCGGCGCTGGTCACCGGCCGGCCGATCGTGCCGGACAGGTCGATGTTGTAGTAGCTGGCGTTGAGGGTGAGCCCCGGCACGAACGGCGGCTCGATTTCCAGTCCGGCGGACCAGTTGGTCGCCTTCTGGGGCTGCAGGCCGGGGGCCGTGCCGGACACGAAGAGACCGACCTCGCCGGGCGCTGCGGTCACGCCGGGCGGCGTGCGCAGGAACGCAGCAGGCACCGTCGCGACCGCCGATGCCAGAACGCCAAGCTGGTCGACAGGTGATGGTGCGGTGAAGGACTTGCCCCAGTTGCCGCGGATCGCGATCCATTCGACGGGGCGCAGCGTGGCGGCGAACTTGGGATTGAAGGTGTCGCCGAAGTCGCTGTACTTGTCGTAGCGGGCCGACGCGGATAGCGACAGCTCGTTGAGGAACGACATTTCGTTACTGCTGCCGACGATCGGCACTTGCAGTTCGCCGAAGACGGAATCGACCTTCTGCGTGTAGCTGGTGGGGTCCTGGAAGGCGTAAGTGGTGGCGTTGGTCGTGCGCCGCTGGAAATTGTCCTGCATGTGTTCGTAGCCCACGGCAGCCTTGACCGAGCCGCCCGGGAGGGCGAACAGCGGGCCGTTGGCGATCGCGCGATAATCGAACAATTCGTTGCGTCCCACGCCCTCGGCGTAACGCAGCAGGCTGGCGGCCGTGGCCGGGCTGGCGGCGCCCACGTCATAGGGGTTCAATGCCCCGGACGCGAGTGCGCTGGCCTGCGCGGTCGTGCTGATCTGCGCGTTGCGGAACGAGGTGGTGGCGATCCCGTAGCTGAACAGGCCGCTCAGTTCCCAGTCGGAGCCGAGTTCGATCGAGATCGACGGCGCGACGCGCCATGTTTCCAGATTGGTTTCCTGCGTGGCGGAGCGAGCGCCGAACAGGGGGCTATAGTCGTACCGAACGACTTGCGGCAGGCCGGTGTTGGCATCGCCGGTGGGGCGGTAATACGGCGATGCGGCGGTCAGCGTCGCTTGCCCTGTGGCTCCGGTGCTCAGAGCGCCGGTCCCCAGCGTGCCGCCTACGGCCTCGATGGCGCGGTTCGCATAGAGCGCGGTCACGTCGAAACGAACCGAGTCCGACAGACGCTGGTTCAAACGGGCGAAGACCGTGTGCAGCGTCGCGGTGGGATAGATGGCAACCGTGTCCGAGAAGTCGCAGACATTGGGGCCACCGGCCGCCAGTCCGGCGCCCGACGGCACGTAGGTTGCCGTGCCGACGCTGACGTTCGGAGCGGCGCAGTTGCGCCCGGTCGGCACCTTGGTGTCCCAGTTGATCTGCTTAACCCAGTCCCGGTCCGAACCATAGACGCTGTCATGGTGCGAATAGCCGTAGGCGACGTAGAAACCGCCCGAGCCCCAATCCTTGCCTGCCATCGCACTGGCATCGACCGACTTGTAATTTTCGCCCAGGCCGTAGCGGGCGTCGACCTGAAGGCCGTTGAAGCGGTCGCGGGTGACGAAGTTCAGCACGCCGCCGAGAGCGTCCGAGCCGTAGACGGCCGAGCCGCCATCGGTCATGGCCTCGACGCGCGCGATGACGCCGGGCGCGATGATGTCGGGATCGACCGCAACCTGCTGGATGCCTGCACCGACCACACGCTGGCCGTCGAACAGCACGAGCGTCTGGGCGCCGCCGCTGGTGTTGGCGCCGGGCAGGTTGCGCAGGTTCGGACGGTTGATCGGATTGGAGGCGTTCGCTCCGGCCTGGGGCGACACACCGGCGGGCAGGGCGTTGAAGAAGTTACCCACTTGCGGAACGCTGGCGAGAACCTGGCTCGTCGATGCGGCGCCGGTCGCGGTGACCTGTTCGCTGGTGACGCCGATGACGTTGTTGCCCGCCGGTGCGATGCCGCGGATGAGAGTTCCGGTCACCACGATCGGCTCCGACGTGATCTGGTCGGCCGAGGTGTCCTCGGCGGGCGGCGCTTTCTCCTGCGCCGCCGCCATGCCCGGAATCAGGGCGATCCCTGCCACGCCGATCGCAAAACGCCACGCGGCGCGCTTCTTATCGAATTTCATCATATTATCCTCCCCTTCTTGGTTGAAAACCATCGCCCGCCGGCTCTTTCCGACCGATCGGGCGCAACACGAATTGTCAGGTCTGCATGGCAAGCCTTTCTGCCGCGACCCGGCGCAGCTCGCTTGTCTTGATCTTGTTGCTGCCGGTGACGGCCAGATCCTCGGGCGCGAAAAACAGTACCCGGCGTGGAACCTTGTAGCTGGCCAGCCGGGTTCGGGCGTGGGACCGCAGGTCTTCCTCGCTGACCTGCGCGCGCTCGTGAAGGGCGACGCAGGACACCACGATCTCACCCAGCGTATCGTGCGGTACGCCGACCGTCTGGGCGGCCTTGACGCCTGCGCATTCGCGGATGACCTCGTCGATCTCCAGCGGGGAGACGTTGGCCCCCCCGGTCTTGATGATGTCGTTCAGCCGGCCTTCCCAGTGCAGCCGTCCGGCATCGTCGAGCCACCCGCCGTCTCCGGTGCGCAGGAAGCCGTCCGCGTCGAGCGTGTCGGCAAGGGGCACGCCGAGGTAGCCAAGCATGAGCGTCGGCCCCTTGACCGCCAGTTCTCCGCGTTCGCCCAGCGGCATGGTCCGGCCGTTCAGAGGATCGACGATCTTGAGGATATTGCCCGGCAAGGGCAGCCCATGGCTTTCCGCCGCTTCTTCCCGCGACGTCTGGGCAGGGTAGGCGGCGCTGAGCGTGAAGGTCTCGGTGTTGCCATAGCAATGCCGTGGCTCGATCCAGTCGACCTCGACCGTCGGATGCCGGGCGATCGGCGAGGTCTCGTCGACATAGACCAGCGAGGACAGATCGACTTCGGCCCAGTTCGGTGCGGCGATCAGTTGCTCCCACTGATGCGGCCAGGCGAAGAGGAACTGAACTTTGTGGGCCTCCATCAGCGCCAGCGCCTCGGCAGGCTGGAACGTGGACTGCAGAACGATGGTGCCGCCTTTCGCGAGCGTGCCGCCCACGATCATCGCGAAGTTGCCGGACCAGAAGAAGCCATTCGCGGTCCAGCTGCGGACGCCATCGCTCAGTCCTTGCTGCGGCCCCATGCGCCACATCTGCAAGGTCACCCCGCGATGCGAGGATACGATGCCCTTGGGAAGCGCGGTGGACCCTGAGGAAAAGAACAGCACGCCGGCATCGGCCGGAGAGACCGCAGCGGCACGCGCGGCAATACTCGCCTCCGCGATCGCGTTGCCCGCCGCGAGGAAAGCGGACCAGTCCTGCACCGCTCCGCAGGCTCCGTCGCCGACCATGACCAGCGTCTTGAGAAAGGGAAAGCGCAGCGAGGCGAAGCTATGCGGCGTGGCCTCGGTAACCCGGGTATCGAGTTCGGCCAGTGCCGCCAGGAAGTCCTTCTTGAGCACGGTGCGCTCGAACAGCAGTGTAGAGATCGCCGATTTCTCGATGAGGTAACCAAGCTCGGCGGCCGTCGAGAAAGTTCCGATCGGCGCGGCGACACCTCCGGCGAGCGCGATGCCGAAAGTGGCGGACAGGAATTCCGGCCGGTTCGTCATCAGAACGCCGACCCGCTCGCCGTGCGCAAGCCCACAGGCGACGAGCGCTTTGGCCACCGCATTGGCTTCCCGCCAGAGGTCCGCATAGGACCAGCGCTCGGTCGTGCCATCCGGCCGGGAATGGATCAGGGCCTCGCGGCTGCAATATTGCGCTGTAACTTCGCGCAGGAAGCCCCCGAGCGTCAGTGCGCCCAGACCGGTCTCGTCGCCGAGCGGCAGACCGCAGGAGACGGACAGGGCCTGATCGGCTATGAAGCGATGCTGAGTCACGGCGTCGATCCGGTCAGTAGGGAAGCTGGATTTCGTTGACCGAAGTGACGACCGTCTTGCCGTCCTGGTTGGTCATCCGCACCTCGATCCGCACTACCGGAAAGCCCCATTCCGAATCCGCGATCTTCTCGACCACTTCACCCTCGATCCAGGTGACGTCGCCTTCGAACGCAGGACCGCGGAACTCGGACTTGGCGTGGCGGACCATGCCATCGTGACCGGCCCAGAACGCCAGGTAGTCGGTGTTCCACGCGGCCATCGTAGCGCCGTAGCCGTAAGCACGGTGCATCCCGATCTCGCTCGCCCGGCTGTCGTCGATGTGGCCGCGCGATGGACCGAGGTAGAGCCCGTCACGCAGGCGCGGATCAATCATCGCGCCTTCCTCGTCGAAGCTGAACCCGTCGATCCAGCCCATGTCCTGATTGACCCAGCAGTCGGGCACGCCATCCACGCCCTGCCAGTAGAAGCTGCCCCAGATGTTGAATACGAAAGCGCGGTATTCGGTGGTGAAGCTCGCGATCGAGTGCGGGCCGATCACCCGGCGCGGCAGCTTGTCGCCTACCGCGACGTCCTCGAAATGCGGTGACTTGCCGTCGCGATTGGAAAGGAACCAGTCGCGCCGCACCTGGTCGATTTCCGCCAGTTCCGCCTGCGTCCATTTGTGCGGTGTGCCTGCGGTGGAGGCATACATGCCCCGCTTTTCGGCCTCCTTGGCGAGATAGCGGATCACGGTAGGGCAGGATTTGGCGATGAGGTCGCCGCGCTGGTTGCGATGGATCGTGTCGCCGCGCTGGAACAGGGTCGGACCGGCGAACTTGGTGTCGGTCAGCTTGTAGCCGGTGAAGATCCGCTCATGGCTGATCTGGTCGCCGGGCCGGACGTTCACGCCGTACCACCACCATTCCTCGCCGCCGAAGATCATGTGCTGGCCATCGATCCGGCCCACGCAGGCCTGATTGTTGCCGTGCCCGTAATCGAGTGCGACCAGCATGGATTGCGGTGCGATTATGTCCCCGAATTTGGACGCCGCCGCAAATCGCTGGTCCCAGTGGATCGGGTTGACGTAGTCCATCGCCATGACCCAGCGGCGGATGTCCGTCTTGTTGCATGGCTCCCACAGCTCGCCGCCGCCGACCTGGTGACCAAGTCGCCACTCGACGTCGCTGATATCCATTTCGATCCTGGGATCCGCTTCGGCCATGTCCCGCTCCTCCTCGCGAAACCATGCACGGCAGGGCAGGCCTGCAACGTCGCTGGTTCGTCGTTGACGGGCATAGTCGCGCAATCAGACGCGTATGGCTTGACCTATCAGGACAAAGTTCCCCTTGCCGTTGCAGACTTAGGCGCCGCGCGCAGTTGTGAAGGCTATTGCCCGGACCAGCGACGGCAGCTTCGCGAGAAGACGGCCTTTTCCGCGAAGGCCAGCTTTTCAGATATGCCCCTGAAATCCAGCCGGGTTTTCCGCAGATAATAAAGAGACAGATCGCGGTGCAGGTCGTCCTTCACGTCCTGAAACGTTGTCCCTTCATCCTTGAGGCGGCGGCGCAACGTACGATGATGAATATTGAGGGCATGCGCCCCATCGCCGCTTGCGCAGTCGCGGTGGGTGAGCCGGCAGATAGTTAAAGATACTGTCGCACTTGCTCTGGTATGCGCGAGTGGAGGAGGTTAATTAATTTCGATATGACAAAATGTGGGAAAGTATTGTGAGAACCATTAGCCATAATACTGTTGATTATTGACCAATTCGAGCGGATCGGGAAAGCAAGGAAACAGTATTTCGATATGAAGATGCCGTATGATCCTTGATAATCGAACGAAGATAAGATCGGCGATCCATGCTTGCTACCTTACTCACCTGGCGCACAGTTGACAGCTTTCACCTGCTCACAGAAAGATTTCCGCTTACAAGGTATCAACTCGGCGCCTCTCGGCAGCGAGGTCCCGCCTGTCGAGCGGCACATAGCCATCATCTTCTGACATATGGTGTGCGATGATAGCCTGCCCTTCCACAGAGAGCATGAACCGCAACAGGCCTTTGATTTCCGGATTGATCGACTTGCCCGGCGCCTTGTCGATGTAGATGTTGAGGAAATAGGATATCGGCCAGGCGCCCCGGTCCGCGCCCTCTTGAGGCAGGACGTAAGGGCCGCCGTCGCGTGCGGACAGCGGCAGGACTCGCACGCCTTCCGGTGCCTCGCCCGCGTCGATCCATGTCGCATAGCCGATGCCGTGAGGGTCTGCCGCGACGGCGGCGAGGATCGCCTTTCCGCTCGGCATCGCCTGGTAGCGGGCGCTGAACGGCAGCCCGTCGAGCTTCGAGGCGCGCATGGCCGAGCCGAACCCGCCATCGTCGCGCGCAGCGTAGACGTGGATCGCACCAGCCGCGGCGCCCAGATTCGACCAGTCGGCAATGTCGCCGCCCGGTGCTCCGGCCGCGAAGACGCGCTTCACTTGCGCCATCGATAGTCCGGCAAGCGGGTTGCTCGCGTTGACGTAGATCGCGGGCGGCGTCTTGCCGTTCGCGCGGGGACCGTGGCTGGCATAGGCGATGCGGATGCGCACCGGATCGTAGCCCTTCATCTGCCGGAAGCCGTCGAGGTCGTTCTCCCACAGCTCACGGCCCATCGGCGCGAAGATCGTGGTTCCGGCCGTCAGCGCAGGCATCGCGGTGGAGGAGCCGCGCAAGTCGGCGGTGAACCGCACCTTGGGCGCGTGGCGCGCGTAAGCGGCGAGGATGTCGGGCATGATCGTCGTCAGCGTATCGCTGCCGATGATCGACAGGCTGCCGTCCGGGGCGACGTAGCCCGCCGCGCGCCGCGGGATCGTGATCCCGTGCAGCCTTGCGATCCGTTCCCGGGCATCGGTCAGTGCGTCGTCGTCGAGGGGCTTGTACATCGCCAGCGCCGCCTTCAGCCGCGCCTGCCCATCGTCCGAGAACAGCCCCTGCAGCGCCGGCTTCACCCGCTCATCGACGGCGCCGTCCCTGTCGCAGCGGGCGTAGAGGTAGAGTCCCTGCATCACCGGCACCGCCAGCGGCAGGCCGCCGGAAAAGCGGCGCACGGCGGCACGCTCGATCACGGTCATCTCGCGCGGGATCACGGCGAGCGCGATGGTCCCTTGCGTCAGCAGCGGCATCGCTCCGGAAGGTCCGACGATGCGGGGGGACAGGCCGCTGGCTGCCGCTGCGATGGCACCGGCTTCCGGGCCGCCGCCGACAGCGAGGGCGCCGTCCGCCAATACGTAGCGCGCCAGCAGCGGCTGTGCCTCGGGAATGGGGCCGCTGTCCTGCGCCGATGCGGAGCCCGTGAGCAGGGCGGCTGCCAGCGCGAGGCCGAGCGCGCGCCTCACTTCTTCACCTTGCACACTTTCGCGCCCGCGCGCGCCCACCTGATCGCGGCGTCGAACAGCTTGCGACCGGTATCGGTCATGCGGGTGAAGCTGTTGTTCTCCATGCCGATGAACACGCGGCGCGCCGGGGCAAGGTGGTCGTGGTCCATCGTCGCGCCCGCCTCGTAGCCGAACAGGGTCGCCTTGTCCGGCTCTCCGGGCCAGGTCATGATGACGTCGGCGCCGAGCCCGGGCTTGCCCCAGCCTGCGGGCGTGCGCGCCTCGGTCCAGGTGCCAAGGCCCGCCGGAATGCCCGCCGCCATCGGATGCGGCGCGCGCACCAGCCAGAAGTAGTGGCCGGTCTCCAGTTCGCCGAAGTCGGTGTCGCGGCGCAGCCCGGTCATCCACAAGTCGTCGAGAAGGTCGTTCTCCCAGGTCACCAGCGGCACGCCCATGTCGCGCCATCGCGCGATCATGGGGCGGTTGGCGGTGAACTGGTTGGAGCGCACCGTCGAGGACATGACGACAAGGTCGAACCCGCAAGGGTCCGGCGCGCCGTCCAGCCCCTCGCTGGTGGTGACGGCATAGCCCATCGCCTCCAGTCGCGCCTTGACCGCCGGGTCGGCCGAACCGCCGGGGGGATCGGCGCGCATCAGGAACAGCACCTTGCCGGCATCCGCCGCCAAGGCCGGGGCGGGAGCCGTGCCAATGGCCAGCGCCAGCAGCGCGGCGGCGAATGCCTTGGTCATCCTCAGAACCCTCCGCTCAGGCCGACGAGGAAGCTGCGGCCCTCGCCCGGCGTGATCTGCGCGCGGGAGACGGTGCTGGCGATGTAGTACTCGTTGGTGATGTTCTTGACGTTCACCGTCAGGCGCACCTTGTCGGCCAGCTTGTACCACAGGCTGCTGTCGAAGCGGGTGTAGCCGCCAACCGAGAAGGTGTTCTCCAGATTGCCCATGCGGTTGCTCGCCGCAACCACGCCGCCGCCGAGGCCGAAGCGGCTCAGCGGGCCGTCCACCGGCTCCAGCGTCACCCACAGGCTGCCGCTCCACTTGGGCACGCCGATCAGCTTGTTGCCCTTTGCGTAGTCGGTGGAGGAGCGCACGGTGGCGTCGGTATAGGCGCCGTTGGCGATGACCTTGACGCTCGGCGTGATCGCGCCGGACATGTCGAACTCGACACCCTGCGAGCGCTGGACGCCCGCGTTGATGTTGTAGCCGACGTTGTTGGGGTCCTGCTGCGTCACGTTCTCACGCTTCAGCTGGTAGACCGACAGCGTGGAGGCAAGGCGGCCGCCGAACAGTTCAGCCTTGATGCCGGCCTCGTACTGCTTGCCCTTTTCCGGATCGATCGGCTTGCCGTCGATGGTCGGTTCGGGCTTGGACTGGAACGAGCGGGTGAAGTCGGCGAACAGCGAGACGTTCGGCACCGGCTTGAACACCACGCCCACGCGCGGCGACCATGCCTTGTCGTCCGAGGCGTACTGGGTGGTGCCATGGTCCGACTGCTGGGCGTGGTCGTAGCGCACGCCGGCCAGCAGGTTGACATGCTCGCCGATGTCGATTTGGTCCTGCAGGTAGCCCGACAGCGACTTCGATTTCACCTCGCGGTCGGCGGCGGATACCCACGTACCCGGCTGCGCCCCGTAGACCGGATCGTCGATGTCGATCGCGGCCAGCGTGGCGCGTTCGAATGTGCGGAAGCGGTAGGACTTCACGTATTCGCCGCCGAACACCACGGTGTGCTTGATGCCGCCGGTCGCGAAGCGCGCGACCATGTCGGCCTGTGCATCGTAGTTGTGGTTCTGCTCGTGCTGCTGGACGGCGGTGCGGGTGATGGTGCGCGCGCCGGTGGTGGCATTGACCGCGACGGTGTTGCCGTAGTTGATGCCGAACAGGTCGAGCTTGCCCTCGTCGTAATGGCCGATCTGGCGGACGGTCAGCCAGTCCGCCAGTTCATGCTCGATGCGGTAGTTGAACTCGTAGCGGCTGGATTCGGTGGTCGCCCACTCTTCGCCCAGGAACCGGTCGCGCGGGAGGTTGACGACGAGATCGCCGTCGGCGTCGGCAGTGGCGACGATGCCGCGATCGGTCTGGTTCTTCTGGTGTGCATACGTCAGGCTGGCGATGACGCGGGTGCGGTCGGTCGGCTGCCACAGCACCGAGCCGGACAGGAACTGGCGGCGGTAGGGCTGGAACACGTCGCGGAAGGTGTCGCCGGTCTGCGCGGCGGCGATGAAGCGCACGGCCAGCGTCCTGGCGGCATCGACCGGACCGGTCACGTCCACCTGCCCGCGCATGAAGTCGTTGCTGCCGCCCTGCACGGAGAAGTTCATCCCCCGCTCGAAGCGCGGCTGCTTGGTGACGATGTTGATCAGGCCGCCCGGATCGCCGCGGCCGTAGAGCACAGAGGCCGGACCCTTGAGCACTTCGATGCGCTCCACGTTGGCAAGGTCGCGGTAGCTGTCGTTGGTCTCGATCGCCGGGCTGAGCATGATCGAATCGATGGCGTAGTAGGAAGAGCGGAAACCGCGGATGGTGAAGCTCTCCGACCGATTACCCGCGTCGGTGCCAGCCTGAATGCCGCTGACGTTGCGCAGCGCGCTGGTGAGATCGAGGATCTGCTGATCGTCGATGACGTCGCGCGGCACGAACTGGATCGACTGCGGCACGTCCATGATGCTGGTGCCGGTGCGCGTGGCGGTGGTCAACTGGTCGACCTTGTAATCCTTGCTGCGCGCGCCGAGTACGGTGATTTCCGAGGAGCTGACGTCCTGCGGCGCGCCGTCGGCGGCGGCTTCTTCGGCGCATACGGGCGCGGCGTTAGCGATAGCCAGAACAAGCGCAAGTCCGCTCGCCCCGGCGCTAAGGCGGGAATGGGTATGATACATTATGTGGTGCTCCCCGAGGGTGATCTCGATTGTGCGGCGCACATATTGCTACTGCGAATTGATTGCAAGGTTTTAGAGGTGCCGTCGGGAGGCTGGGAGGCACGGCTGTGGAACCTGATTGACAGACTCGTCGATCTGTTCAAGCACCACCGAGTACGCCAACTACTTCAGCTCTAGCGGATATGCCCGGAATGAGTGGGGACCGCTCCAGTGGCTCGTACACCGAACTTCCCTCATAACAGTGGATATAAGCTGAGATTTTTATATCATTTTAGAACTAGCGACGGTCATCAATTGACGTTGAGTATATTTGCTTCCGCTTGCTGCTGTTATTCAAGCTGTAAGAATTTATCTTCGAAGGAGTTGGCGTCTATCGCCGAACACGAAGGAGGTTGCGCTATGGATGCAGGTGCGCAGACCGTTTGCTCAGGCTTCCCCCTGTTCTCGAGCGTATGGGAATGTCTCGTAGCACGCTCTACACAAAAATGGAGGCGACCACATTTCCCGCAGCGCTATCGGATATCGGCGCGCTGCAGTGCGTGGGGAGAAAGTGACGACGAAATTGGCAGCACTCACTGTTTCCTGCCCAGCGGCCATGGTTGGCCTTGCAAGCCACCGGAAGTTTAGGACAATTTGGAGCGGTATGAGCTGCGCTGAGACGTTATGAGTTGGTCGGGGAGACAGGATTCGAACCTGCGACATCTTGCTCCCAAAGCAAGCGCGCTACCGGACTGCGCCACTCCCCGACCTGGGGTTGTCGATGCTGCTGCCGGAAAGGCAGCAACCGGCGAATGGTGGGCCCGGCAGGATTCGAACCCGCGACCTAGCCGTTATGAGCGGCCAGCTCTAACCGCTGAGCTACAGGCCCCCGTGCCGGACCCGACCCCATCGACGATGGCCGGGTGCCAAGCCCGTTAGCTTGGCAATGCGTATGACGCAAGCGCGGTTCTATCCGCGTTGCACGCTGTTCATGATTTCATGCACACTTGTCGGCTTCACACCTCGTCGCGCGAGGTGCGTGAACAGTGTGCGCCACCAGTCGTAGAGCGCGTCGAGATCTGCTTCGCTTCGCACATAGGGCGTGTGGCCAGTAGCCAGCGACGGGCTGTGGAACGAGAACACAAGTACCGGTAGGCCCTCATCGATGGCGATATCGACGCCGCGCAGTGCTTCCTCCGCGGTGATGCCCTCAGGCGTTAGGGGGATGCGTTCCAGCAGGCCTGCGCGCGCGAGGACACCGCGCATTGTCGGGGCGCGCCACAAGTGCGGGTAGATGACATTGCCGACCTGCCGCAACGGCCCCCAATATACGGTGGTGAGCGGCAATTCGAGAAGTTCGCGCTCCTTGCCGACCCAGTAGGGGTGGAGCGGATGCTCGCGATAATTGGGGCCGCCGGTACCGCTATAGTCGAAGCGCGCCCGTACCGAGGTATCGATGGCTATGCCGCATTCGAGAAGGATTTCTGCCGTGCGCGTGCCGAGGCCGTAGCGGCCGGCGCGGTAGATGCGCGGGGGCGTGCCGAAGGCGCTTTCGATCCGGTCACGCAGGGTGTGCAGCTTTTCGCGTTCCAGTTCGAAGGGCAGATTACCCGCGTAGCTGTTGAGTTCGTTGACATCCTCGACGAACGGCGGGTTTACCCAAGGGTGAAGCTGGACGCCGACTTCGGCACGCCCAGATAAAACCGCATCGCCGATCGCTTCGGGGGCGCAGGCGGAATCCGCGACCGGCCAGTCGATGAGGTAGGACGGGACAACACCGAACCCTTCGCAGAATTGCTGGAATTTGCGCAGGGCGGGTACGGCGACGACGCTGTGCGCCTTGCGGTCGAGCGGAGCCGACCAGTCGAATTCCTCTTCGGTATCGACGGTGACGATGAAGCGCTGGCCAAAGTCGTGGCAGAATGCGGCGAAGGCCTGCCTGCCGGGCGGCTGCAGAAGGTTCGGAACTGGCAAAAAGTCTTTCCCTCTGCGTCGCATCACCAAGGGATTACTGCGAAAAAGTTGCCGAAGTGCTATTGTGTGTGGCCCGCTCGGTCAAGGTAGGCAGCGACAGGTGAAGGTTGTTTGTTACACGTTGCAGCGAGCCGCCGGCCGCCGCGGCTTCTGCTGCGGCAAGGCGCAGAGTGAAGCCAATACCGAACATGCCTGCAGCAAGCGATTGGCCGCGTTCGCCGGCGACAGGATCAAAAAGCGCTTCCGGCGCGCGCTCGGCCAGAACCGCGGGCAGCGCAACTGAAAGCTCGATCATCGCAGATTTTGGATCGGTACGTTGATTCCAGCGCAAGTCGAGCGTTTCACCCGGTAGAGTCGATCCGGCGAGGGCGGCGAACAGCCGCCAAACCAGTCGTTCCACTTCGGGCCGGGCTATGCGCACCGGCAATGTCGTTGCCGAGGGATCGGCGAGCATCGAAAACCCACTGCCGCGCGGCTCGGTCCAGGCACGCAGGCGCACGATGGTCTGGGCAAGTACCCGAGCAAGATCGCACTCGCCGTCCTCGAGCCGCATCGCACCCGATTCGAGCTTCACCAGCCGGTCGAGTTCCTCGAAGCCAGCCAGAATATGCGCGCAGTCGCCGGCGATGGCGGCCGCCAGCGCGCGGTACTCGTGCGGGGCCGGGCCGTAGAGTTGCTGCTGAATGATCTCGGCCGCTACCTGGATTGCATTGGCGGGCGTGCGTAACTCGTGAAGAACTTCGCGCATGCGATCGGCCTCTGCATGAGCGGCGACCGGCGCTGCGAGAGCTTCCGCAGGGGCAGCAAGGCGACGAAGGCGGCCGCAGTATCCGGCGAAGCGGCCATGTTCGAAGCGGGCGATGGCATCGATTTGCCAAGGGCCGCTAACTGCAGGCGCACCGGTGATGATGATTCGGGTCTCGCGCAGAGGCAGGCAGTGCTCCATGGCATGAGATATCTGCGCGGCTTGCGGATCATGCGTGCCGAGCGAAAGTCCGACCACGGACGGCGCATGTGGGCCATCCGCCCAGTCGATGCGTCCTTCAAGCCCGGTGGTGAAGTCGATGGCGGTAGCAAGTCGCTGGGTTGCGAGGATGGTCGTGTCGCCCAGCGGCAGGCGTGGCGAATCTGCATGGATTTCGGGCGGCCCCTTGGCCTCGCGAGCCTTTCGAAATTCCTCGATGCGCCGGACGATCGCCCCGATTCCAGCTTCGCGAGGGCTGGACGCGGGGGCGGTGGCGACCTTGTGCTGCAGGTCCTTGTGCTGCTGAGCTGCTCGCGCGCGGGCCCATTCGCTCAAGGAAGTCGGCGGTGGCGGCGCATCCGCCATATCGAGTAGTTCAAGTACATCATCCGACATGTCCTGATCGACGGCGATGTTGCCCGTGGGTCGCTGGAGGCGCGATTGGGGCTCTGGCAGAGAATCCTCCGGATGTGGGTCGGCCGGGCCCGCAGGCAGCCCGCGATCGTACACGCCGAGTTGTTCCAGCAGAGCATTGACCCGTGGCGACAAGTCGCGGCGGTGGCGCAGGATGCCGCGAGCGCGGACCGGAAGGCGCGGGATGAGTCCGAGCCACGCCGCATCATCGAGGTCCGCAGAGGCAATCCCGGCGCAGGCGACGTCGGGTTCGGCGTCGGCCAACCATTTCAGCAGCCGCGGGTTCGTCATCGGCTGCAACGGCCCACGAAGCAGTCTTACGCGCTCGGCCGCGGGAAGTTCTCTGCCGAGTTGATCGAGCCGAGCGTAGGCGGCTTCGACCGTCTCGCCCGTCTCCTGCGAATCGGTCGCACGTCCGAGAATGTCGATGAGCTGCCTGAACTGGATCCGCGCGAGACTGTCCCCCGAGGACGGGAGGCGCAGGACCGTGGCAAGGCGATCGTCGAAATGCATTCCATCTCCAGACGCGAAAGGCGCGCCTCGGGTTACGTGGCAGATTCGGTCCTATGCCCGCGTGATGTTTACCATAAGGAAAACACCGGGTCGCTTTTTCGTAGCAAAGTGCGTCGGGATCGAAAGAGCCGAGTTTCGGCCGTTGCAAAGCGGGACGATTACGCTATGGGCTAATAATATTACGGCGCGCTCGCATTTTCGATGTAGATGTTGCAACAAGGCGAAGCGAGAGGCGTGTGCCTGGGGAATTTGAATGATCAATCTCGATGAAATCGACCGTCGCCTGCTGGCGGAATTGCAGGCGGAAGGTCGCATCACCAATGTTGAACTCGCCCAGCGCGTGGGTCTGACCGCGCCGCCGTGCCTGCGCCGCGTGCGCAGCCTCGAGGAAGCGGGCGTGATCCAGGGCTATCACGCCGATCTCGACGCGTCGAAGCTGGGCTTCACGATCACCGTCTTCGCGCTGGTCAGCCTCAAGAGCCAGGCCGAGGAATCGCTGCGCGCCTTCGAGGACCACATGAAGGGCCTGCCCGAAGTGCGTGAGTGCCACATGCTCAACGGCGAAATCGACTTCATCCTGAAGATCGTCAGCCGCGATCTGCAGAGCTTCCAGGAATTCCTCACCAGCAAGCTGACGCCCGCGCCCAACGTGGACAGCGTCAAGACCTCGCTGACGATCCGCACCGCCAAGAGCATCCCGGGCGTTCCGCTGGGCTGAGGTTGGAGCGATGCGCGTGACGGGACGGTCGAAGCGTACGCCGCTGCTGGTAGCGGCGGTGGCGTTGCTGGTGGCGGCGAACGCCTGGTGGTTCTGGCCGCGCGGCGATGCGCAGAATACAGCGGCTTTCCAACTCGCCGACAGCAGCGACTACGGGCGAGGTTCAGTGGCGGCAGGCATTACGCGTGCGGACATTGACGCCGCGCCGTTCTATGACGCCGCTGCCGACCGCTGGTTGGTGCAGGGCAAGCCGATTGCCGATCTTCACGGGCATATGTTGCCAGCAGAACCGCGCGGCAAGCGTCCG
The DNA here is from genome assembly GCF_030209485.1 of Novosphingobium sp. fls2-241-R2A-195. Lineage (NCBI taxonomy): Bacteria > Pseudomonadati > Pseudomonadota > Alphaproteobacteria > Sphingomonadales > Sphingomonadaceae > Novosphingobium > Novosphingobium sp. fls2-241-R2A-195. The sequence continues at coordinate 76,279 of NZ_JARVRY010000005.1, read as the reverse complement.
GGTTTCGTCATCGCGGGATTGGCGCAGCAGGCGACCACCGAGGATGTGCGCAAGGCGCTCCTCAATCTTACCGGGCAGGGTATCTGCCTTGTTGCGCTGCCCGATGCGGTCGATCCGCTGGGCGTGTCGGTGCACCGGATTGTTGCGGTTCGCGATGGCCGGGGGGAATTGCGTCACTGCAAGGGGTGACGTACCGAAGTCGCCTTCATAGCGCCCGTCATCCCAGCGAAGGCTGGGACCGCTCTCGTCAGAGCTGCGCTATCTGCAAGACCCCCGCAAAATCCGCGCTGACCTGCCGATAGGGCGTAACATGGTCATAGCGGCCCCAGCCTTCGCTGGGATGACGATCGTGCTGCCGCTCAAAGCCCCGCAGCAGCCTCCAGCGCCAGCATGTAGCTTTGCGCGCCGAACCCGGCGATCGTGCCCTTGGCCGCCATGCCGACCCATGACGTGTGCCGGAAGTCCTCGCGCGTGTGCGGGTTGGACAGGTGGACCTCGATCACCGGCGCGGTGATAGAACGGATCGCGTCGAGCAGCGCCACCGATGTATGCGTATAGGCCCCGGCGTTCAGCAGCACCGCGTGGGCGCCCGCGTCCTCGGCCTCGTGCAGCCAGTCGACGAGGTCGCCTTCGTGGTTGGACTGGAAGAGCAGGACACTGATGCCCAGCGTCTTGCCGCGTTCTTCCAGCATCGCGCCGATGTCGTCGAGGGTCTGCGATCCGTAGATCGCCGGTTCGCGCTTGCCCAGCCGGTTGAGGTTGGGGCCGTTGAGCACGTAGACCAGCTTTTCCGTCATGGACTTGAATACCTTCCGCCAAAGCAGCGCGAGTTGTGGGACGCGAGGTTTAGCGGGCCGGGCGCAGGGTGCAAGCTGGACGGCGGCGCAGTGTCATTCGACCTTGGCGTGTCATTCAACTTTGCCGATGCCGGGATCGGGCGCAGCCGGCACGCTGCCGATGCTGGGCGCCGAGGGTGGCGGCGCTGCGGGGGGCGGCGGGGAATTGCCCGGTCCGTCGTCCTTTTTCGGGGCCTGTTCGCTTGCGGGGGCATCGCCGCCGTAGAACGCTGCGAGCTTCGCTTCGCGCTCGGCCTTGGCGCGGGCCTTGGCTTCTGCGCCCGCGTCCTCGGCGGTGCTCTCGGTCGGGGCAGGTGCGGGAGGCTGGCTGCAGCCCGCCAGCGAAAAAAGCCCGGCAAGGCCAATCAAGGCTTTGCCGAGTGGACGGTGAAGGATGGAGCGCACGATCATGCGCGCAGGATAGCGCGAAAGCGTTAGCGTTTCGCTTACCGGTCGGAGCCCTTGGTCTTGCCCCACTGGCGCATCGCCGAATAGCCGAGGTAGCCGGTGCCGAAGAGTGCGTAGAGCGGTTCCGGAATCCCCGCGAGATAGCCGTTCATCCCCGCGCCGATGGCCTTGGCGAGCCCCGGATTGAACGCCGCGACCACGCCCATCGGCAAGGCCCATAGGATCACGAGGTACATCACGTAGAGAAAGCTCGGCCGCGCGCGGCTGGTCCAGGGGTCGGCGCTGTTCGCCTCGGCGACGATGGCTGAAAGGCTGGCCTGCAGCATTTCGAGTTCCTGTGTGTTCTCGAGCTTCAGCAGTTCCAGCTTGGCCCGGTCGCGCGCCTCGGGGTCGGGGACGACCTTGTCGATGATGCGGGTAACGGGGCCGAGCAGCGAATCGAGGAGGGCCATGGCAGGATCCTTTGCGAAGTGACCCGCTTTCAAATGACCATATCGGTTCGTGTAGGAAAATGAATTCTCGCGCGCGGCCGCTGGGTTAGCGCCGCTGCGCAGGCTGGCACATCGAACCGGCTTGTTTCGCCAGCGCGAAATCTCCGGCCCTCAGCGCCGCCTTGCGCGCATCCGCGCACTTGCCGTCAGCGATCAGCGCGCCGACTTCTTCGCGAAGACCCTGCTCCTGACGGACCGCCTCCCGTTCCTCGTTCTTGTCGCGCAGGCGCTCGACTTCCTGAAAGCCCGAGTATCGCTGCTGGGCCGGATTGTCGCCCATGGTCCGGGTGGTCGTGCACGATGCGACATTGCCGAGGCGATAGCACGACGCGGTCTGCGCCATCGCAGGATAGGTCGCGAAGGTGCCCAGCCCGAAGGCAGCGACTGCAAGTGAGAGCTTCATGTTCACCCCGACATGTCAGACCATGGAAGGTGTCCGGGATGGCTGCGCAAGGCTATCTGGTCAAGTACGGGGAGCCGATGACGGCCAATGTCATGGCCCGATCATCGTCGCCGGAACGAAAAACGCCGTCTCCCGCATGAAGCAGGAGACGGCGTTTTTGATTGGTCGGGACGAGAGGATTCGAACCTCCGACCCCCACACCCCCAGTGTGATGCGCTACCAGGCTGCGCTACGTCCCGACCGGAGCGCGGCCTATAGGCAGGTCTTTCGGGATGCGCAAGCGCCTCCGGCATAGTTTTTCATCGCGTTGTCCACTCGCTTGAACGAAGGCGTGCGCGCCCTATCTGGCCCAGACACAGTGGGGGAGGCGCGGGAAGCCCGCGTTGCCAGCGCTTCGCTTTATTGCTAACCGCCCGCATCCGCCTGCGCGCAGGCTGCGGATCATACCGTCATGCGCGTCAGGCCCGGTCGGCACACGATTCGCCGTCCGACACGCGACACGAGAAGGCCCATCATTTCCATGCAGACCTCGATCCTCGCCCAGCTTGCCGCAGCCGCCCCCGCCGGTGCGCCGCCGGCCTGGATGACTTACCTGCCGTTCGTGGCGATGGCCGCGATCTTCTGGTTCCTCATCCTGCGCCCGCAGATGAAGCAGCAGAAGGAGCAGAAGAACAAGCTCGCGGCGCTCAAGAAGGGTGACGAGGTGCTGACCGGTGGCGGCCTGATCGGCAAGATCGTCAAGGTCGACGACAACTACGCCGAAATCGAACTGGCGCAGGGCGTGAAGGTCAAGGCGCTCAAGTCCACGATCGTCGATGTGATCCCACCCGCAGGCTCGAAGCCCGCGAACGACTGAACCGACCGGACGCTCCTTTGGGAAAGCGATTAGGCGATGCTTGAATTCTCGATCTTCAAGAAGGTCTGGTACTGGGGGATAGCGGCGGTGCTCTGCCTGCTGTCCGTACCCACGCTGCTGACCTTCACCAATATCCACCTGCCTGCGGGCGTGCCCGCGCCCAAGGTCAACCTCGGCCTCGATCTTGCGGGCGGCTCGCGCCTGCTGCTGGAAGCCGACCGCAACCAAGTCGTCCAGCAGCGCCTGCAGGGCATGGAGGAATCGGTCCGCACCAAGCTGGGCGCGGCCGAGCCCGCCATCGGCATCGGCGACGTATCGAGCCGGGGCGGCCGTCTGACCTTCACCGTACGCGACACGTCGCAGGTGGACGCCGCGCGCGAGGCGCTGCTGCCGCTGACCAATGGTGCGGGCCTGACCGGCCAGCGTGACTGGGACATCTCGGTCGTCAACGGCAACCAGTTCGTGCTGGCGCCGACTTCGGCGGGCATCGACCTCGAAGTCAGCAACGCGATGGAAACCGCCGTCGAGGTCGTCCGCAAGCGTATCGACGCGCTGGGCACCAAGGAGCCCGACATCCGCCGTCTCGGCGGCACCCGCATCGACGTGCAGGTGCCCGGTCTGCAGGATCCGGCGGCGCTCAAGGCGCTGCTCGGCCAGACCGCCAAGCTCGAATTCAAGATGGTGGACGAGACCGCATCGCCCGCCGATCTCGCACAGGGCATCGCGCCTCCGGGCGACGAGATCGCGCCTTATGCCGAGGGCATGGCTGAAGGGCCGAGCCCGGTCATCGCGGTCAAGCGCCTGGGCGGCATCACCGGCGACCAGCTGACGAACGCCAAGCAGGGCTTCGACCAGCAGAACAACCGCGCGGTGGTGAACATCACCTTCAACCAGCAAGGCGGCGAGAAGTTCGCGGCGCTGACCAGCGCCAACGTCGGCAAGCGCTTCGCCATCATTCTCGACGGCAAGGTGCTCTCGGCGCCTTCGATCAACGAGGCGATCCTGGGCGGCAGCGCGCAGATTTCGGGCAGCTTCACCACCAAGTCGGCCACCCAACTGGCGATCGCGCTGCGTTCGGGCGCGCTGCCTGTGGACCTCAAGGTCGTCGAGGAACGCACCGTCGGTCCCGACCTCGGCGCTGAGGCGATCCATAAGGGCGCCGTCGCGATGGGCGTCGGCACGCTGGCGCTCGTGCTCTTCATCATCCTGACTTACGGCCGCTTCGGCATCTATGCCTGCATCTGCGCCCTTGCGATCAACATCCTGATGATTCTGGGCGTGATGGCGGTGTTCGGCACCACGCTGACGCTGCCGGGCATCGCCGGCTTCGTGCTGACGCTGGGCGCGGCGGTGGACGCCAACGTGCTCATCAACGAACGCATCCGCGAGGAACGGTCCAAGGGCCGCCGCGTGGTGCAGTCGGTGGAACTGGGCTACAAGGAAGCGAGCCGCGCGATCTTCGACGCCAACATTACCAACTCGATCGCGGCGCTGCTGATGTTCGCGTTCGGTTCGGGTCCGGTGCGCGGCTTCGCGGTCGTGCTGATGATCGGTATCGTCACCTCGGTGTTCACCGCCGTGACCCTGACCCGCATGTGGGTTGCCGGATGGCTGCGCAAGGCGCGCCCTTCGGACCTCAACCTGTAAGCGCGGAGAGAGACAATGAAGCTCCTCAAGCTCATTCCCGACAACACCAACATCCACTTTCTCAAGTGGCAGTGGCCGTTCTTCATCAGCAACATCGTGCTGATGGTCGCCTCGGTGGTGCTGCTGTTCACCCACGGGTTGAACCTGGGCGTCGACTTCGTCGGCGGCCAGATGATCCGCGTGACCTTCGAGCGCAGCGCGGTCGCGCCGGTGGACGCGCTGACCAAGACCGTCGACAAGCTCGGCTACGGCGAGCCGGTCGTGCAGAACTTCGGCAAGCCCAACGAAGTCTCGCTGCGCATGCGCCTGCCCGAGGGCACCGAAGCGCAGCCGCAGCTGGCCGACGCGATGGCGCAGAAGATCACCACCACGGTCAAGCAGGCATTCCCGGATGCACGCATCGACGGCGTCGATTCGGTCTCGGGCAAGGTCTCGGGCGAACTGCTCAAGACCGGCGTGCTGGCGCTGAGCCTGGCGATGCTGTGCATCTCGATCTACATCTGGGTGCGCTTCGAGTGGCAGTTCGCCGCAGGGGCCCTGTTCGCGCTGATCCAAGACATTCTGCTGACCGTGGGCATGTTCTCGCTGACGCAGATGGAGTTCGACCTCAACATCGTCGCCGCCCTGCTGACGCTGCTGGGCTACTCGCTGAACGACAAGATCGTGGTCTACGACCGCATCCGCGAGAACCTCAAGAAGCACCGCCGCATGCCGATGGCCGAACTGCTCGACCTTTCGGTGAACGAGACGCTGTCGCGCACGGTCGTGACCTCGCTGTCGATCCTGATCATGCTGGTGGCGCTGCTGCTGCTGGGTCCGGACGTGATCTTCGGCTTCACCGCCGCGATCACGCTGGGCATCTTCATCGGTACGTACAGCTCGATCTTCATGTCCGCGCCGATCCTGATCTGGCTGGGCGTGAAGTCGGACAGCTTCGTGCAGACCGAATCGGCGATCGACCGTCAGGAGCGTCTGGCTCGCGAGCGTGGCCAGCCGCAGCCCTGATCTTCCTCGGCGGCTAGAGAAAAAGGCCCGTCCCGCGCGATGCGGGGCGGGCCTTTTCGTTGGCGCGCGCTATAGCGGCTCAGGTTTGGAGAATACGATGAGCAATCCGTCGAAGGCGTGGGACGCCCCGCAAGTGCGCAAATGGCTGGAGCGCCGTTTCGAAGCGGCGAAACTCGACCAGGCGGATGCCGACAGGCGCGGCTACGAGGCACAGGACGACTATGACAAGGCGGCGGCCGAGGAATGGGTCTGCCGGACGCTGAAGGCGGCGGACTGCGTTGACGACCAGACCGCCTTCGCCGCGCGGATCAAGGAACTGATCGCTGAGGACGAATACCGGGTGACGGGCATCTATGACGATGCGCGCTTCCAGCGGAACGTCCGCGGCCAGCTACGCAAGCTGGCCAAGATGACCAAGGCGAACGAAGGGTTCGAAAAGACGCTGCGATATCAGTGAGCGCGGCGCGGCGGGCGATCAGGCTTTCGTCAAAGCCTTGGCCACGCTCACGAACTCCGCGACCGACAGCGTTTCGGCCCGGCGCTGGGCGTCGATACCGAGGGCTTCCAGCGCATCCAGTGCGCCGGGCACGCCCTTGAGGCTCTGGCGCAGCATCTTGCGGCGCTGGCCGAAGGCGCCCTCGGTCACGCGCTCCAGCACGCGCATGGAAACGCCCTCGGGGGCTTCGCCGGGCACGACGTGGACGATCGCCGACATGACCTTGGGCGGCGGGGTGAAGGCGCTGCGATGCACCTTCATCGCCAGCTTCGCCTTCGAGCGCCACTGCGCCAGCACCGCAAGGCGGCCATAGGCGGAAGTATCCGGCTCGGCGACGATACGGCGGGCGACTTCCTCCTGGAACATCAGCGTCAGCGAGGCCCACTGCGGCGGCCATGCCTCTCCCGATAGCCAGCCGGTGAACAGCGCTGTGCCGACGTTGTAGGGCAGGTTGGAGAGGATGTGATACTCGCCCGCGAACAGCGTTTTCGGATCGATCTTGAGCGCATCGCCCTCGATCACCTTGAGCTTGCCGGGGAACGCTTCCGCCAGTTCGGCGAGGGCGGGGAGGCAGCGACGGTCCATCTCGATTGCGGTGACGTTGGCGCCTGCGCGCAGCAGCGCGCGGGTCAGTCCGCCGGGGCCGGGGCCGACTTCGAGCACGTCCTTGCCGTCGAGCGATCCGGGAATTGCAGCGATGCGGTCGAGCAGTTGCTCGTCGAACAGGAAGTTCTGGCCGAGCGCCTTGGAGGCCGAGAGGCCGTGGCGGGCGATAACTTCGCGTAGAGGGGGGAGGGTGGTCATTCGGAAACGCTTTTCCACCTCAAAACACCGCTCATGCTGAGCTTGTCGAAGCATGCAGTCGACGTAGCGCGCCGCTCGGGTGCTTCGACAAGCTCAGCATGAGCGGGGAGGCGAGGATGATGGAGGCTGATCATGCGGCCCTCCGCGCGGTGCATTCGCCCGCCATGCGGATCGCGGCGATCATCGCGCCGGCGCTCGCCATGCCCTTGCCGGCGATGGCGAAGGCGGTGCCGTGGTCGGGCGAGGTGCGCACGATCGGCAGGCCGAGCGTCACGTTCACGCCCTGATCGAAGTCGAGCGTCTTGATCGGGATCAGCGCCTGATCGTGGTACATGCATAGCGCCACGTCGTAGCCCTCGCGCGCGTGGGCGGCGAAGAGGGCGTCGGCGGGATGCGGGCCGGTGACGGCCAGCCCCTCGGCCTGCAGGGCGGCGATGGCGGGGATGATGACGTCGCGGTCCTCGGTGCCCATGCGGCCGTCTTCGCCCGCGTGGGGGTTGAGGCCGGTGATCGCGATGCGCGCCGACGGTAGGCCGAAATCGCGGGCGAGGGCGCGTGCGACGATGCGGGCCTTGCTCTCGATGAGGTCGCGGGTGACGAGGCCCGGCACTGCCGCCAGTGCTTCGTGGACGGTCAGCGGCACGGTGCGCAAGGACGGCCCGGCGAGCATCATAACGGCTGCCTCGTGGGGCAAGCCGCAGGCGTCGGCGAGGAATTCGGTTTGCCCGGGCTGGGTGAAGCCGACTGCGGCCAGTTTCGACTTGGCGATCGGGCCGGTGACCACGCCGCCCGCCTCGCCCGACAGCGCGAGCGCGGTGGCCTTGGTCAGCGAGTGCAGGGCGAGCGCCGCGCCTTCGATGGTCGGTTCGCCGAATGCCGGGGCACAGTCCTCGTCGCCCAGCACGGGCAGGGCCGAGCCGAATACGCTTGCCGCTTCACCAGGCGCCGAGATCGACGCGACAGGCAGGTCGATCCCGCGCGTCGCCGCTGCTGCACGTAGAACAGCCGCGCCGCCTACGACGAAGAACGGCGCGAGGGCCATTTCCCGGCGCCGCACCCAGCTTTCGGCAATCACTTCGGGGGCGATCCCGGCGGGATCGCCCAAAGACACGGCGAGTGGAGCCGTCATAGTCCGATCAGTTGTATTCGATGACGGCATCACGGCGCAGGTCGCGCAAGTAGGTCTGCGCGCGCTTGTTGACGCGGTCGTCCTCGAGCTGGGCCTGAAGCTGTTCGAAGCTCGGGCCGCTCTCGGTCTGCGGGTCGTCGCGGCCGCAGAGCATGAGGATACGCACGCCGTCTTCCAGCGAGCCGAACGGCGGCAGTGTTTCGCCGGGCGAAAGCTGCAGGATCGAGTTCTGGATCTGCGCCGGAAGGTCGCGCGCCTTGACCTGGTCGTTGGTGACGACCTGCGCGCCGAGACCCTTGGCCACGCCATCGACGTCGCCGCAGCCCTTGGCCGCCTTCATCGCGGTCTGGAACGCCTCGGCGCGCTTGCCGGCCTCGGCCTCGCTCACGCCCTTGGGGAACGGCAGCGAGATCTGCTTGAGCGCGAGAACCGCGTCGCGCGGATCGGCGGTGAGGACCTGGCGCTTGTCGATCAGGTAGAGGATGTCGAAGCCGCCGGGAACCTCGATCGGGCCGACCAGCTGGCCGGATTCCATGTCGCGGGCAACGGCCTGCAGTTCGGTGGGAAGCTGCGCAAGGCGCACCCAGCCGAGGTCGCCGCCCACCGAGGCGGTGCTCGCCTGCGAATACTGGCGGGCATAGGCGACGAAGCTGCCGCCGCCCTTGAGCTGCTGCACGATCTGCGTGGCGTTCTGGTAGACCTGATCGCGCGCCTCCGGCGAAGCGGCGAGGTAGATTTCACCGAGACGGTACTCGTCGGTGCCCTTGGCGGCCTTGAGGCGGGCCAGCACGTCGTTCACCTCGTCGTCGGAAACGTTGATGAAGGGCTGGACGTTGCGCTGGAGCAGGCGCTGCCACGAAAGCTCGCCGCGAATCTGGCGCTTGAGCGAGTCCGCCGAGGAACCGACGCGCTTGAGGTAGGCGTCCATGGCGGAGGTGTTCTGGCCGAAGTTCTGCTGCGCGACGCGGGCGTAGGACTGGTTGATCTCGGCATCGTCGACCGAGACGTCGGCGGCCTTGGCCTCCTGAATCTGCAGCGTCTCGTCGATGAGATTGCGCAGCACCTGCAGGCGCAGGCGCTTGAGTTCTTCCTCGTCGATCTTGCCCTGGTTGGCCGCGACGATGAGAGCGAGGCGCTGGTCGACGTCGGTGCCGGTGATGACATCGCCGTTCACGACCGCAGTGGCGCGGCGCATGTTCGGGTTGTCGTTGCCGAAAATCTTCACGTCGTCGGGGATCGAAATCTCGCCCTGCGGGGCGGATTGAGCCAAAGCCTGCTGAGAATACACGGTGAGCGCGGAAGACATCGCAGCGAGGCCGCCGACGCAGAGGAGGGCGCGCTTGAGGAACTTGCGGTTAACTGCTTGCACCGTTGTATCAATCCCGTTTTCGACCGACCCGTGGGGCCGGTGCATCAACGGCGGAAAGTCCCGAAGCCGGGAATTGCCGCCGCATTTATCCAAGTCACACCTGCCGGGAGGCGGCTTAACTGAAAATGAGCACACCCGATAGCGGCTTTGCCGGAATGTGCCAATCTTTGCTCGAATGCATCACGAGTTGCACCGGGGCACGAAAGTCTAGCCGCCCCCGCCGATGTTCTTCAGCGCGAAGCCCAACTGGAACGAGTCGCCGCGCTTCACGTCGCCGAGAGCCACGTAGTCGCGGCGCCAGGTCAGCGAAATCTGGACGCAGTCGTCTTCGTAAGCCGCGCCGAAGCGGGTCCGCAGCGGCTGGAAACCGTTGGACCCGTATTCCGGGTTGTCCTTGCGGCTGGTCATGTTGACGACGGCCGAGCCGAACATCGACCAGTACCGCGCGAAGGCGATGCGGCCTGCGGCGCGCAGTTCCTCGCGGTCCTGCAAGTCCTCGATATCGTTGACGATATTGCGGTTGAGGCGGGTGTAGCCCAGTTCCAGATAGCTCTGGGTGTTGCCGATCACCGCATCGAATTCATTCCGGCGAACGGCCATCGTGTCCTTGTCCACGCGGAAGCGGTGGATGAAGTTCAGGAAGTCCCGGTAGCGGATCTCGGTGCGGCCGACGATGTCGGAAGTCTTGTTGGAGAGGCCGGTGCCGTCGGGTAGCACGGTGTTCTGGTTGCTGAGGCGCACCGACTGGCCCACGGTGGTCTTGATCTTCCAGCGCGGCCGCTCGAACTGCCAGTCGAAGCCGTATGTGAAGCGCACCCCGTCCTCGACCCGGTCGTAGCCCGGGAAGCGGTTGAGGGCGAAGAGATTGCCGGTGTCGAGGTCGACCGCACGCGAATCCTCGTTGGGGATCGCCAGGTTCTTGACGTGCGGCGAAGCGACCAGCTGGACACGCGGGGTCAGCACCTGGGTGCCGCCGAAAGCCTGTCCCACCAGCGGCCACTTCACATCGACCGCAGCCGTGGCGATGCCGCGCTGCTGCCAGCCGGAAAGCCCGCGATAGAGGTCTTCGGTGGTCAGGGCATTATCGGACGAATGATAGACGTCGCCGCGTACGAGGCCGGTAAAGGTGATCTCCTGACCCATGTTCGTCAATTGGCGCAGCGACCACTGGGCGCTGGCGAAGGCGCGCTGGGTGTCCTGTCCATCGGTCCGGCTGATCGCCAGCGAGTTGGCCTGCAGCTCGAACTTGCCGCCAAGCAGGGGATCGTCGATGCGGCGGCGATAGTCGATCATCGGCAACGCCACGGGGATCAGGCCCTGAGTGCGGTTGGCCACCATCGTCTGCGTCGCATAGCCTGCGATCGTGAAGTAGCTGTCCTGGTCGATCCGCTCCACTTCGACCATCGAGCGCAGGCGGTCGTCGCGGTTGTTGTCGTAGCGGCGCAGGAACGTGCGGTCGGTCGCGCGCCGGATCGAGGCGGTTACGCTCCAGTTGTCGTCGAGCTGGAACTTGCCGTTGGCGAAGATGTAGCCGCGGAACGAACGTTCGCCGCTGGTGATTTCCTCGCCCGTGCCGCTGTAGATCGGGATCCTGCTGCTGGCGGTGGCCAGGCCGGTGATCTGGTAGGCGCCCTTGTCGGTCAGCGCGCGGTACTGCAGCGATGCCATCGGTGCGGCCTGGGTGAAGGCCGAGACCGTGCCGGTAAGGTCACGATTCTCTGCGAGCTTCCAGTAGTAGGACTGCGCGATTTCGATGCCGTTCGACGGGCTCGATTTGAGGTCGGGCATCAGGAAGCCGGAGACCGCGTGGCCGTCTGTACTGATGGTCAGGCCGAGCAGCGGCAACTGCACCACGCCGAACAACTCGATCCGCGCGTCCTTGAAGCGCACGCGCTTCTGCGTGTCGGAATAGATGACCTGCTTGGCGACGATGCGCCAGCTGGGCTTCTTGGGGCAACCGTCGTCGTCGGTGACGTCGCACCCGGTGTAGGCCGCCTTATTGAGGATGACGTCGCCGTTGGCGATTCGCTCGCCCTTGAGCGCTGCGAGGCGGCCACCTTCGCGCATGACGAGGAGCAGGTTCTCCATCATGCCGGTCTTGAGTTCGTCGGTCAGCTCGACTTGTTCGGTGTAGAGCTGGTTGCCGTCCTGGTCGACCATGCGGACATTGCCGTCGGCAAGGATCTTGCCGCTCTGGCGGTTCCAGGTGACCTTGTCGGCGCGGACGGACTGGACCTGGCCCTTGTCGTCGCGGCGGCGCAGGACAACGTTGCCGGTCGCGGTGACGACTTCGCTGTTCTGCTCGTACTGGACGTCGTCGGCCTCGAAGGCGACGGGCTCGGTCTCGCCGGTGGAGACGGGCGGAGCGGCGGGCGCCCCGGCGATCGGGCCGGTATCAACGGGGCGGGCCACGTCTTGCGCAAAAGCGGCGTGGGGCGCGCAAAGCGTCGCGATTCCGAGGGCGAGCGCGTGCAGCGAAAGCGGACGCAAGCGGCGGAACGGGGCTTGCAGCGAAGTCTGCACGGCTGGGAGCATGGGTTGCCTATCGCATCGCCTGTGCCTAACTGCAATCCAGTCATGCGGTGAAGCGCACAAGATCGGCGTTTCACCGGGGAAATCCAGGAGAATCCATGAAGATCCAGTTCCTTGGGGCGGCAGATGAGTCGAACTCCGGCGTCATCGCGCGTCTCGTCAATCAGGACGCGGTGCCTGCAGACCTCGAAGCGGTGCTGGCGGAAGGCGCGAAGCGCGCGCGTTTCACGGGCAAGGCGGGCCAGGTCTTCGAAGGTTTCGTCGAGCGCAGCGGTAAAGCCGTGCGCGTGGCGCTGGCCGGGATCGGCGAGGCTTCGGCAAAGGACCGCAAGGCTGCGGTGGAAAAGGCCGGCGCGGCGGTCGTCGCCAAATACCTCACCAGCGGCGAAACGGCGCTGACGCTCGACGTCACCGGCGCGGGCCTCTCGGCCGAGGAAGCGGCGGGGGCACTGCTCGGCGCGCAGCTGCGTTCGTGGCGCCATGACGTCTATCGCACCAAGCTGGCCGCCGATGCGAAGCCGAGCCTCGCCGCAGTTTCGCTCGTCGGCGCGCCCGAAGGCACCGAGGCGGTTTGGGAGATCGAGCAGGCGATCGCGCAAGGCGTTTCCTTCACCCGCGAACTCGTCACCGAACCCGCGAACATCATCTACCCCGAGAGTTTCGTGGAACGCTGCAAAGCGCGCATGGAGGGCTCGGGCCTGACCATCCGCGTGCTCGACGACAAGGAGATGGCGGCGCTCGGCATGGGCTCGCTGCTCGGCGTTGCGCAAGGTTCGGTTCGCCCCGCGCGCCTGCTCGTCATGGAGTGGCTGGGCGGCGAAGAGGGCGCAAAGCCCGTGGCCTTCGTCGGCAAGGGCGTGACGTTCGATACCGGCGGCATCTCGATCAAGCCGGCAGGCGGCATGGAAGACATGAAGTGGGACATGGGCGGCGCCGGTGCGGTTGCGGGTACCATGCTCGCCCTCGCTCTGCGCAACGCCAAGGCCAACGTCATCGGCGTGTGCGGCCTCGTCGAGAACATGCCTGACGGGAATGCCCAGCGTCCGGGCGACGTGGTGACTTCCATGTCGGGCCAGACCATCGAGGTCATCAACACCGACGCCGAAGGCCGCCTCGTCCTGTGCGACGCGCTGACCTGGGTGCAGCGCGAATATGCGCCTGCCAAGGTGATCGACCTCGCGACCCTGACCGGCGCGATCATCCTCAGCCTCTCGCACGAATATGCGGGCCTGTTCTCGAACAACGACGGTCTTGCGGCCGAGTTGAACGCGGCGGGTGATGCCTCGGGCGATCGCCTGTGGCGCATGCCGATGGGGCCGACCTACGACAAGATGATCGACAGCCCGATCGCCGACATGAAGAACGTCGGCCCGCGCTTCGGCGGCTCGATCACGGCGGCGCAGTTCCTGCTGCGCTTCATCGAGAACGATACGCCCTGGGCGCACCTCGACATCGCGGGCACCGTGTGGACCGACAAGCCCGGCGCTACCTGGGACAAGGGCGCGACCGGCTTCGGCGTGCGCCTGCTCGATCGCTTCGTGCGCGACACGATCGAAGCCTGAGCCAGAAAAGGACGCGGCCAGGTGCAGGTCATGTTCTATGAACTCAGCCGCGACCCGGCCCATGCGGTCGTACCGCTGCTGGCCCGGCGCATCGTCGAGGGCGGGGGGCGCGTGCTCGTGGTCTCCGCCGACGAGCAGCAGCGCGGCCGGATTTCGGCGGCGCTGTGGTCGCACCGGCCCGACGGCTTCCTCGCCAACGGCCAGATGGGCGAGGGGCACGAGGATCGCCAGCCGGTCCTCCTGTCCGACATTCCCGACCCGGCGAACGGCGCCCGGTTCCTCATCATCGCCGACGGCGTATGGTGCGAGGGCGAAGAGCCGTTCGAGCGCACCTTCTACCTCTTCGACGACGAGACCAAGCCGCAGGCGCGCGAGGTCTGGCGCGACTTGCGCGGCCGCGAAGGGGTTAAGAAGGAATACTGGGCGCAGGAAGACGGCCGCTGGGCCAAGAAAGCCGAAGAATAAGGCGGAAAGTCGTCTTCACGGACATGTTCGGAAAATCGACAATGGGCTTGCTGAAGAATGCGGTGATGGGCACAGGCACGCTCCCCCCGAAAAGTTGTTTACGGAGTGAGAATGCAGAAAGTCCTGCGGGTCGTGATCGTGGTCGTCGTCGCTGCGTTGGTGATGTTCGGCGGTCGCTGGTACATGTATGTGGCGCAGGGCAGCAGCCCTTATGACGAAGTGGGCATCGCGTTGAATGGCTATGCCCCGGGGCCGCTGCGGAGTTGGGGGTGTCACAAGATGCAGACCCGTTTTCCTGGCCAACTGCCTCCTTACGGTTGCGGTTCCGCCGATGGGCGCGACTGGATCTGAAGTCCGCGCCTGCCGGTCCTGCAAAGGTGTCAGATGCTCATCGCTTCCATGTGCTGAAGGCGCCGGCTCTTCGTTTGAACGCGGACAGTTCAGTGTTCTGTATTTCCAGTTTGGTGCCCACCTTGCGGACGACCCCATTCCCGGCTAGGGGCGCGCCCAACAATAACGCCCTTGTCCAAGGAATAGTCCCATGGCGGTTACCCGCACCTTTTCGATCATCAAGCCCGACGCCACCCGCCGCAACCTGACCGGCGCCGTCACCAAGATGCTCGAGGAAGCCGGCCTGCGTGTCGTCGCCTCCAAGCGCATCCAGATGTCGAAGGAACAGGCGGAGGGCTTCTACGCCGTCCACGCCGAGCGTCCGTTCTTCAACGACCTGGTTTCGTTCATGATTTCCGGCCCCGTCGTCGTCCAAGTGCTCGAAGGCGAAGACGCCGTGAAGCGCAACCGCGACATCATGGGCGCCACCAACCCTGAGAACGCCGACGCCGGCACCATCCGCAAGGAGCTGGCCGAATCGATCGAAGCCAACTCGGTCCACGGTTCGGATTCGGAAGAGAACGCGGCGATCGAGATCGCCTACTTCTTCAAGCCGGAAGAGATCGTCGGCTGAAGCTGACGGTTAAATCTTCGTAATTCGGGACAAGGTCGCCGGTTTCGGCGGCCTTTTTCTTTTGGTGCTTGTGTGTCGGGTGCTTATTCTATGGGTAATTCGTTACAGCGGAAATCCTGATGGCCAAGACGATCCTGATTGCGGCATCCCTCTCGTTCTGCGCAGCGGTGTTGATGTCTCATGTAGCCAGTACCGATCCGGTAAGGCCGGGCGCGGGCATGCAAGCGCGGGCGGCGACGCAGTACCGTTGATCCCACGAACTGAGTCACACGATCGATTTATCGGCGCGGCGCTGTTCACGCACCGAGTTTCGATTTGATCCATCGCGGCTCACTGCTGTACGCTTGCGGCTGAGGAGAACTATGATGCAGGGAATGGGCGAAGCCGGCGAAAGCTGTCCCTTCGAATTCAACTTCGACGAAAAAACCTTCAAGGTCGGCGACACCGTCAGCTTCCGCGTCAACGGCAGCCTCGAAGGGTTCCCCTTCGCGGGCACGCTGACGGAAGTGCACGAGGATTACGTCCTCATCGCCGGAGACCCGCAGGACCCCGACAAGCGCTATCGCGGCACGCGCGAGAGCAGGCCGCAAGTCGACTACACAGAAATTTGACGCCGCCGCGTAGGTTTACGGAGGGCGGGAGCAAGCCTCGGTTTACCATCGGCGGCGAGGATCAGTCATGCGGGGCGGGCTGAGGAGACCGCATGACTTTGAAGCATATCGCAGGCGCAACCGGTCTGATCATGGCATCGTGGCTGCCGTCGGTCTGTCATGCGCAGGATAAGCCCACTGGCGTGACTGTCGCCGCGACCGGTGGTTCGCTGGGCATCGGGCCGGAAGTGGGCTTTCGACCTTCGCCGATCATCGGCGTTCGGGTGTCCGCGACTTTTCTTGGGCTTGGTCACAATGTCGATGTCGACGACATCAACTACCATGGCGACCTCAAGCTTCGATCATGGGGCGCTAACGCGGATATCTATCCCTTCCGCAACGGCTTCCGGCTTTCCGCGGGGTTTCGTGTCAGCAGCAATCGAATCGACCTTGTCGCGACGCCGACCGAGGCGGTGACGGTCGGCCAGCGAGTTTACACGCCCGAGGAAATCGGCACTATCGAGGGCACGGTCCGAGCCCGCCGGTTCGCGCCGACGTTCACCGTGGGGTTCGCGAAAAACCGGGAGAAGGGCTTTGCGTGGAGCCTCGATGCAGGGGTGATGCTCCACGGAACGCCCCGGACCGAAGACGTCGTCGCTACGGGTGAGCTGGCAAGCAACCCGCTGTTCCAGGAAGATCTCGCCCGCGAACGCGCCGAAATCGAAGGCGAGGTGGACAACTACAAGGTCTACCCGATCGTCCAGCTTTCGGTGGGCTATACCTTTTAGAACTGGCCCTTCTAGAACTGTCCGGCCGCATCCATCAGCGCGGTGAGGCGCTTGGGTGCCACCGCTCGCCACGACAGCCAGAGCCAGTCGGCGATCGCCTCCCAGTCGGTATCGCCGCGATCGAGGCGAATGCCGAGCCAGCCGTCGCCGAAGTAGGCGGGGCGGAAGTATAGGTCGTCGTCCTGCTCGATCAGCATCGCCTGTTCGTCGGCGCCGCTGATCTTGATCAACAGCGCGACGCGGCCGTCCCCGTGATGGTCGGCGCTGAAGTAGGCGAACTTCTTGCCCTTTATCACGCCGAAGCAGGCCATGCCGTGGCTGACCGTCTCGTCGCTCTCGGGCAAGGCGAGGGCGCGTTCGCGCACTTGCTCAAGCAGCCATTCGGGCCGCGTCTCTCGCGTGACGAGGTCGGCGAGGCAGCGCGAGTAGAGCTGGTGCTCGGCGATCAGCACACGGCCCGCGAGCGTGTCGGCGGTGTCGCCTGGCAGGATCGCCACCGGCGTCTGGCCGAGGATCGGGCCATCGTCGAGTTCGGCGGTGACGAGGTGAACGGTGACGCCGCCATGACTGTCGCCCGCCTCGATCGCGCGGTCATGCGTGTGCAGGCCGGTGTACTTGGGCAGCAGCGAGGGGTGGATGTTGACCATCCGGCCTTCCCAGCTGCCCACGAATTCCGGCGTCAGGATGCGCATGTAGCCCGCCAGCGCGACCCACTGCGCGCCGCTGGCGCGAATCGCCGCGTCCATCGCCGCGTCGTGCTCGGGCCGCTTCATGCCCTTGTGACTGAGCGCGAAGGTCTTAACGCCTTCCGCTTCGGCGAGCCGCAGTCCCTTGGCCTCGGGATCGTTGGCAGCGACCAGCACGATCTCGTAAGGGCAGTCGGCCGCGCGGCTCGCATAGAGCAGGGCGGCCATGTTGGTGCCGCTTCCGGAAATCAGTACGGCGACTTTCTGGCGGGTCATTGCGTAATCCCGAACCGTCATCCTGAACTCGATTCAGGATCCATTGCGCCTTCCGGCATGACCGGGGTGTGGCGCACCATGGACCCTGAAACAAGTTCAGGGTGACGCAGCGTGTGAGGAGGCGTGGCCTCGATCAACCGATGTGAACGGCTTCCCACGGCTCGCGTGCGGACCACGCCTCGGCCGATCCTGCCACGGTGCAGCCCTTTTCGCCCGGCTCGATCGTGCCGATGGTGAAGACGGTCTCGCCCACGGCTTCCAGTTCCGCCTTGAGCGCCTCGGCTTCGTCCGCCGCGACCGCCAGCACCATGCCGACGCCGCAGTTGAAGGTGCGCGCCATCTCGCCCGGCTCGATGTTGCCCTGCGCCTGCAGGAACGCCATCAGGCGCGGCTGCGGCCAGGCATCGGCATCGATGCGGGCATGCAGGCCCTTGGGCAGCACGCGCGGGATGTTCTCCAGCAGGCCGCCGCCGGTGATGTGGGCGAGGGCGTGGATACGGCCCGCGCGAATGAACGGCAGCAGGCTCTTCACGTAGATGCGGGTCGGCGCGATCAGCGCGTCGATCAGCAGCGTGTCCGAATCGAACAGGGCGGGGCGGTTCAGCTTCCAGCCCTTGTCCTCGGCCAGACGGCGCACCAGCGAATACCCGTTGGAATGGACGCCCGAGGACGCGAGGCCCAGCAGCACGTCGCCGGCCGCGACCTTGTCCCCGGTCAGCTGCTCGCCGCGCTCCACCGCGCCGACGCAGAAGCCCGCGAGGTCGTAGTCGCCCGCCGCGTACATGCCCGGCATTTCCGCGGTTTCACCGCCGATGAGCGCGCAGCCCGAAATCTTGCAGCCCTCGGCAATGCCCGCCACGACGCGCTCGGCGACGCCATTCTCCAGCTTGCCGGTGGCGAAATAGTCGAGGAAGAACAGCGGCTCGGCGCCCTGCACGATAAGGTCGTTGACGCACATGGCGACGAGGTCGATGCCGATGTGGTCGTGGCGGTCGTGGTCGATCGCCAGCTTGACCTTGGTGCCGACGCCGTCGTTGGCGGCGACCAGCAGCGGGTCCTTGTAGCCCGCCGCGCGCGGATCGAAGAAGCCGCCGAAGCCTCCCAGTTCCGCGTCGGCGCCGGGGCGCGCGGTGGATTTCGCGAGCGGGGCGATGGCCTTGACCAGCGCGTTACCGGCCGCGATCGAGACGCCGGCCTGCTCGTAGCTATAGCTCTTCTGGGAGTTATCGTCGGACATGTGGGCGCGCCTAGCGCTTTGTGACTTGGATTTCCATCTTCGATTGGGCACAAGGCCCCCGGTTTCGACATGGCAATCACGATTTCCCCCAAAAGCCTGCGGTTCAGCCGCAAGGGTGCCGCCTCCAGGGCCATGTTGTGGTGGGGCGGCGCGGCCGTTCTCGCAGTGGCGACGATCACCGGCGTCCAGCTTCTGGCGCAGATCGAGGGCGATCGCGGTATAGCTCCGCTCGCCAATTCGCAGGACATCCAGGTCAACGGCATCAGCGTCGACGTGACCGCCAAGACCGGCGCGCAGGCCCGGATCGACGGCTGGAAACTGGCGGAAAAGGAAGCCTGGAAGAAGCTGGGCGGCCCCGACATGCCGACAGAATCAATCGACGCCATGGTGACCTCGGTGGTCATCGGGCAGGAGCAGGTCGGCCCCAAGCGCTATATCGCGACGCTCGGCGTCATTTTCGACAAGGCCAAGGCTGGGCAATATGTCGGCGCGGGGGCGGGCTCCGGTCCGCGTTCGGCGCCGCTGCTGCTGATCCCGGTGCTCGATTCGGGCGGTGTCAGGCAGGTCTTCGAGGTGCGCGGGCCGTGGCAGCGCGCCTGGGCCGAGTTCCAGGCTGCCGCCAGCCCCGTCGATTACGTGCGCCCGACCGGCTCGGGCGGCGAATCGCTGATTCTCACCGCCGGACAGACCTCGCGCCGCAGCCGCCTGTGGTGGCGCACGGTGCTTGGCCAGTTCGACGCCTCCGACGTGGTGATGCCCGTCGCGCGGCTGGAGCGGCAATGGCCCGGCGGCCCGATCAAGGGCACCTTCACGGCGCGCTATGGCCCGGACAACAAGTTCCTCGGCGGCTTCACCATGGATGCCGCCAGCGAGCAGGACCTGCCGCGCATGCTGGAGCAGGCCGTCACCCGCGTCGACGGCCTCTACCGCGACGCGCTGGCGACCGGCGAACTGCGCCCTGACCCCTCTATCAACGCAGGCGGAGAAGCGCTGGACCGCGCCTTTGCCGAACTGCGCGAAAAGCTGATGCCCAAGGGCGAGGCACCCGTGGTGGTGCCGACGCCGATCCCGGTGATTCGCACCGAAGACGTGTCGGGCGCTCCGGTCGAGACCGTAACGGTCCAGTTCGCTACGCCCGATGCCGCTGCGGTAGACGCCGCGCTCGCCGCCGTTCGCGGTGTGCCGGGTGTGCAGGGCGCTGCGACCGTAAGCCTCGCGATCGGCGGCACCTCGGTCATGCGGGTCACCGTATCCGGCGGTGGCGAGCGGCTTGCCGGTGCCTTGCGCGGGCAGGGTTGGAAGGTTTCCGGCGGGGGCACCTCGCTTAGGATCAGCCGCTAGGATCCTCGCCATGCGACAGATCGCCCTTCCGCTGTCCGCCGCGAGCGACAGTCCGCCGCGCATTGTCGTGGGTGAGGCCAACGCGCCTGCGATCGATGCGCTGATAGAGCCGGGCCAGTGGCCTTTCCGCACCGCGATCCTCTCTGGCCCGCCCCGCTCGGGCAAGTCGCTGCTGGCGCGCTGGTTCGTCGAATCGGGCGCGGGCGATGCTGTCGATGATGCGCAAGGCATGCCCGAGGACGCACTGTTCCACCGCTGGAACCGGGCGCAGGAACTGGGCCGTCCTCTGCTGATCGTCGCAGACAAGCCTTTCGCACCGGGCGTAGGCGACAGTGATGGCGAACGCTGGCGGGTACGCCTGCCGGACTTGTCCTCGCGGCTTGGTGCCGCGCTGAACCTTGCGATCGGCGAGCCGGACGATGCGATGCTCATCGCGCTGATGGAAGTTCATGCCGAGATGCGCGGGCTGGTTCTCGATCATTCGGCAACGCAATATCTTGTAGGACGTTGTACCCGTAGCCATGTGGGCGTCGAACGTCTGGTCGCCGCCATCGACCGGCTCAGTCTCGAGCGCAAGACGGCCCCCACAATGGCCATCTGGCGCGACGCGCTGGAAGAGACTAAAGGCGGCGCCCAGACTTAGGGTTTGTCTGGAAAATGCGCTGCATTTTCCGGGCGGCACCAGCCCTCTCCCCCACCCGACCACCCATAGGGTACTGTCGTTGGGTGGTCGGGTGGGGGAGAGGGCTGGTGCCGCGAAATGCGCATATCGCGCATTTCCAGACGGTAACGTGAGGGCGGCTTTGCAACAAAAGTTGCAAAGTGGAACGATTGATGGGAATTTCCGGCGATGCTGGGTAATATCATCCGCTATCTGGACTCGGTTGTCGCACGCGATCCTGCGCCGCGTTCGCGCTGGGAAGTGCTGCTTTATCCGGGCGTATGGGCTCTGTTCTGGCACCGCATCGCGCATGCCCTGTTCCAGGCGGACCTGTTCTTCCTCGCCCGCGTGGTGAACCACCTTGCGCGCTTCCTGACCGCGATCGACATCCATCCCGGCGCGCAGATCGGCCGCAATTTCTTCATCGACCACGGCTTCACCGTGATCGGCGAGACCGCGGTGATCGGCGATAACGTGACGATCTACCAGTGCGTGACGCTGGGCGGTTCCAACCCCACCAACGGCGTCGGCGGCAAACGCCACCCGACCCTGCTCGACAACGTGATCGTCGGTTCGGGCGCGCAGATCATCGGCCCCGTCACCATCGGCCGCCGTGCCCGCATCGGCGCCAGCGCGGTCGTGACCGAAGACGTGCCCGAGGGTGCGACGATGATCGGCCTCAAGGCCCGCTCCACGCTGGTCAAGGCGGAGACCTGGGCCAAGGAATTCATGCCCTACGGCACGCCTTGCAAGGAACCCTGCGAGCCCACAGGCGGCGCCCAGCGCGTCGAGGATCTGGAGCAACAGGTGGCCTTGCTGCGCGCTCAGGTGGAGGAACTTATCTCCGAGCGTCAGCACGCCGCGCGCGAAAACGAGCGCTGGTGAGCCGCTGAATGGTGGCAGGCGGCCCCGTTTCCGGCAGCATTATTGCCTTTCCCGGCGCCCATAACGGTCAGGCGTCTTCGCAGGTCGGGTTCGACCGGCTGGAACTCCAGCGCATTCTCGATCTTTACGGCCGCATGGTTGCAGCTGGACTCTGGCGCGACTACGCGATGGATTTCGCGCGCGAGGCCGCCAGTTTCAGCGCTTTTCGCCGCGCCGCCGAACGCCCGCAGGCGCGGATCGAAAAGCGCCCCTCGCTGCGCGGCAAGCAGGGCATGTGGACACTGTTCGGCGAAGCGGGGCAAGTGCTCAAGCGCGGGCACGAACTCTCGAATGTGCTGAGTTCGCTGGAACGCAAATTGCTCAAGGTGGTCGAGGACTGAGCGTTCTCGGCTGAAAGCCCGTCATCCCAGCGCAGGCTGGGACCGCTTTCGTCATATCGCGAGGTCTCGGCAAGGCTGCGGCGAAGCTCAACGCCCCGTCGATAGGCCGCTTCATGGCCATAGCGGTCTCAGCCTTCGCTGGGATGACGGCAAATGTATCCTCCTCGTTGCGAAGCAATGGGGAGGGGGACCGCCGACGCAGTCGGTGGTGGAGGGGAAAAGCCCCCTCCGTCAGTCGCTCCACGACTGCCACCTCCCCATTGCTTTGCGACAGGGAGGATGCTTAAGTCGAAGCGGGTAGCCGTTCGCGCCAGCTTTCCGGCGCCAGCGTCAGCAGGGCGCGGCGCAGCGGGGTCCAGAACACCGACAACGCGAGCAGCGCCGCACCGACGAACAGCGTGGAGATCGCCAGGTTCATCTCGATCGTACCGGCATTGCGCAGCAGGCCGTTCAATGCCGCCAGCACGTAGATCAGCGCCGACACCAGCAGAGCCCGCCGGTCCACCAGCAGGGCGACGAGCGCAAATGCCACATAGGTGACGAGCACCCCTGCGGCATGGCCCGGAGTCACGTCGTCGCCGTTCAGCACGCCCAGCCAGTAGAACAGCGAATGCGCGATCAGCGGCGCGGCGAGCAGGTGGAGCCAGAACGCGATGTCAGCGCGCTGGGTCCGCCGAGCCCGGTCGGACAAGTCCCAGCGCATGGCGAAGGCGAAGACCGCCAGCCCGCACAGGAAGGCGGCGGGCGCGAGGACCGGGTTGGCCGCCAATGCCTGCCCGGTGGCCCAGGCGATCGCCGAAAGCAGGAGCAGCACGACGGCGCCGGTTCCGGCCGCAATCGTGATCGCCACGTGGAAACGCAGCCAGTGGAGCAGCGCCCCGACCCCGGCCGCTATGGCGGCGCTCAGCATGATGGCTGCGTCCTGCCAGGGATAGCGCTCCATCCGGTGCCAGACGTGCCGCTCGCCATTGAACTCATAATAGACCGGCACCCGATGCTCGGGCAGGGCCTCCGCGACGAGCGCTCCGGCAAAAAGCCCGAGGCCGACGACGAACGAGGCGAGCACGATGATCGAGGGAAGGGCCATGCGGCGCTTGCGCGTGAAGATCTCGGCCATCAGCCAACTGGCGATGGCGACGAGCAGGCCGGCCATCCACCACCGCTGGTCATTGGCGCCCGCCGCGTAAACGCCGGAGAAGATCACCAGCAGGCAGGCGATTCCCACGAAGATGTCGTTGAAACTGGTGACGAGGCGAATGTTCTCCTCGTCCGCCATCGGCACCACGCGTGTCGTAGCCACATGGGCGCGCAGGGCGTCCGCCGCCTCGGCGCTGATGGCTCCGGCACTGACGGCGGATTGCAGATCGTCTTCGGAATACAAGGCGTTCCCCTTAAGCGGCTGCGAAGCTGCCCGCGTGGGCAGGCACCGTCAATCGCAATTGCCTCCGCTTGTTAAGGCGCCCGCATCAGCAGCATCGACAACGCATGATGTGCCTGGTCCATGCCGGTCTCGAACGGGTGGTCGCCTGACCGGTCGGTGATGCGGGGCCATGCGGCGGCGACGTCCTCGGCGCTGCGGGCGGCTTCGGGGAGCAGGACGCCCTCGTTCATGGTGATCCATGTGCCCTGAAACACGCCGCCACCCGCCGCGAGGATGGCGTCGGTCGGCGCCTCGGGAGAGACAAGGAACACGGCGGCGGGCACGACATTGCCGGGCTCGAACGCCTTGTAGGCTTCCTCGGGGAAAATGTCGGCGGTCATGCGGGTGCCGGCGGTGGGCACGATGGTATTGACGCGGATGCCGTACTTCGCGCCTTCCAGCCGCAGTGTCCGGGCGAGGCCGAGCACGCCCGCCTTGGCCGCGCCGTAATTCGCCTGCCCGAAATTGCCGCCAAGCCCGGTAGAGGAGGTCGTCATCAGCACGCGGCCGTAGTTCTGCTCGCGCATCGTCTCCCATACAGCCTTCGTCGCGAAAGCGCTGCCGAGGAGGTGGACACGCACGACCAACTCGAAATCGGCGGGGTCCATCTTGGCGAACGTGCGGTCGCGCAGGATGCCGGCATTGTTGATGAGGACATGGATGCCGCCCCAGGCTTCCCTCGCGCGGGCGGCCATCGCTTCCATCTGCGTGTAGTCGGAGACGTCGCCGCCATCAGCCATGGCCTCGCCGCCGATCTCGCGGATTTCCTCGACGACCTGCAGCGCCGCGTCGGACTGGCCCGATCCGTCCCGCGCCGCTCCGAGATCGTTGACCATGACTTTGGCCCCGCGCCGTGCCAGTTCGAGCGCATAGGCGCGGCCGAGCCCGGTGCCTGCTCCGGTAACTATGGCGACCTGATCGGTGAAGGAAATGGATGCTGCGCTGCTCATCGCCGAGTGATGGCAGGTCGTAGCGGCCCATTCAACGGCGCGTTCAACCTTGCCCCGGCGGCTGCGAAGGGTCATAGGCGCATCCAACGAATCTGCCCGCTATCCTGCGAAAGGCCCGCCAGATGAAAGTCCGCGTCCACGTCAGCCTCAAGCCCGGTGTCCTCGATCCTCAGGGTCGCGCGATCCACCACTCGCTGGAGGGCCTCGGCTTTTCCGGCGTCAACGACGTGCGCGCCGGCCGCCTGTTCGAGCTGGACGTTGCCGAGAGCGTCACCGACGAGGCGATCGACGACATGTGCCGCAAGCTCCTCGCCAACATGGTGATCGAGAACTACCGCATCGAGAAGGTGGCCGCCTGATGGCCTTCACCTCCGCCGTCATCACCTTCCCGGGCTCGAACTGCGACCGCGACATGGCGACGGCGCTGGAGAAGGTATCGGGCACGGCGCCCCACCGCGTCTGGCACGGCGACAGCGAACTGCCCGAGGGTCTGGACTTCATCGCCGTTCCGGGCGGCTTCTCCTACGGCGACTATCTGCGCTGCGGCGCGATCGCCTCGCGTTCGCCGATCATGCAGGCGGTGATCGCGGCGGCGGACAAGGGCGTGCCGGTGCTCGGTGTGTGCAACGGCTTCCAGGTCCTGACCGAAAGCGGGCTGCTGCCGGGCGCGCTGCTGCGCAATGCCGGGCTGAACTTCGTGTGCCGTGAAGTCGGGCTCGAGGTCGTGAACGCGCAGTCGCTGTTCACCAATGCCTACGAAGCGGGGCAGGTCGTGCGCATCCCGGTGGCGCACCACGATGGCAACTACTTCGCCGACGAAGAGACCTTGAACCGCCTCGAAGGCGAAGGCCGCGTCGCCTTCCGCTATGCCGAGGAGGTTAACGGTTCGGCGCGGTCTATCGCGGGCGTGCTCAATGATGCGGGCAATGTGCTGGGCATGATGCCGCACCCCGAGCGCGCGATCGAGACCACGCATGGCGGTACGGACGGGCGCGGCCTGTTCGAAAGCGCGATTCGCGGGCTGGTTGGCGCCTGAACTCCCGAACATAAGCTTCAGCCGCGCGTTCCCCTGCGGAACAGCGGCTGGAGACATTCGGCATAGCTTGGATCGCGTTCTGCGAGCCCGAGCAGGCCGCCGCCGTCGAATGGACGGCGCAGTTTGAAATCATACGTCACGACCCGCCTGGAGAAGCGCCATCGCCCGTCGGCACAGCGCCGGTAGTTGTCGATGTAGCGCACAGCCATGAAGTCCTCCTCGCGCCCGCCTTCGCGGGTTGGGATGAGGTGCCAGGCCAGGCCGTAGACCTCGCCGCTGCCCACGTCTCCATCGACCGCGATCAGGTGGTTGCACACGTGATGCCCGGAGTAGGGCATGTGCGGAAAGGCACGGGCGATGAAGTCGCAGTAGTCCCCCGCCGGACCGTCGAAGCTGTCGCCATGGGTGTCGGTGGCATCATCGGTATAGAGGTCGCGCAGCAGGGCGATGTCCTGCCGGTCGATCGCACGCGAGTAGAGCAGCACCAGTTCGCGAATCGCTTCCTTGTCGATGAGTGCCTGCACGGCAGTTTGGTCGATCATCGTTTATCTCCCGTCAGAGCAGGGCGCCGCCGTCCACGGGGTAGACCTGCCCGGTGATGAAGCTGGCCCGCGCCGAGGCCAGAAAAGTCACCATCGCCGCCATTTCCTCAGGCGTAGCAAAGGGACGGCCGACGAACGTGCGGCGTTGGCGCAGCGCGCGGTCCTCTTCGCTGACGCTGGCGGCGCCTTTCGAGAACAGGCCGGTTTCGGGGTTGAAGCGGCTGCCGCTGCTGAGGCTGGCCGGGTCGGTCGGGATCGTGGCGTAAGGCGCGACGGCATTGACGCGAATCCCGTGAGCGCCGACTTCCTTGGCGAGCACCACGGTGAAGCTGTGCACCGCCCCCTTGGCGGCCGAATAGACCGGCAGCATGTAGTCGCCCACCAGTGCGGCGGTTGAACCGACGTTGACGATCGCCCCGGCCTTGCGGGCGATCATGCCGGGCAGCACGGCATGGGTCATGCGCAGCACGGTGCCGAAGTTGAGGTCGATGTCCGCCATCCATTTCGCCGGATCGGAATCGACGAAGAGGCCCTGGTCGACGTTGCCGCCGACGTTGTTCACCAGCACCGCTACGGGGCCGAGCGCTTCGGCGGCCTTCAGCACTATCGCGGGAGAGACAGGGTCCAGCATGTCGGCGGCGACGAACACCGCCTCGGGTGCGCCGCGCGCCTTGCAGTCGGCGACCAGCCTTGCGCCTGCCTCGTGGTCTCTGCCGACGAGGACGGGCAGGGCGCCCTCGGCTGCGAGGTCCAGCGCAACGGCGCGGCCGATGTTCGCGGTCGCGCCGGTGACGATCGCGACCTTGCCCTGCAGTTGAAGTTCCATTGCCCGCTCCCGGAGTTTTCCGAGAGCTAGGGCCGCCCTACCTCAAGGGCAAACCGCGCCGGCGATGATGATCCGCGATCAGCGACGCGAACTGCGAACGCAGCGCATTTCGCCGTCGCTGCCGTTGTCCTCGACCTTGCGCAAGTACGTGTCCTTGAGCCGGTGCAGCTTGAGGCCCTTGAGCTTGCCGCCGGTCATCGTCACGTAATCGCCGGTCAGCAGGTAGCTGCCGCGAATGCCGCCCGCCTTGTAAGCCGAGGCATTGACCACGCGGAACTCGTAGTCCGGCAAAGGCTTGCCGACGAGGCCGCCCGCGTCGCCCGCCATCTCGCAGCTGTAAGTGCCGATGGGTAGGGTGGAGATCAGCCCGCCGCTCACCGGAGGCGGGGCAGGCTCTGCGGAGGCGCAGCCGGCGACGAGGGCCAACAGCACAACGGGAAGGGAGGCACGCTTCATGGCATTCAGCTAGCATCGGCGCGAAGCAATTGCCATGCCTCGCGACCTCGTCTAAGGGCGCATCCTTTCGAGGGTCGCGCCTGCTGTGGCCCCGCGATTCAGCTCTTTCCCATCCTGAAGGCCAGAACCATGAAGATCAGTGGCGTCGATATCCGTCCCGGTAACATCCTTGAATACGAAAAGGGCATCTGGAAGGTCGCGAAGACGCAGCACACGCAGCCCGGCAAGGGCGGCGCCTTCATGCAGGTCGAGATGAAGAACCTGATCGACGGCCGCAAGACCAACGTGCGCTTCCGCAGTGCCGACACCGTCGAGCGCGTCCGCCTCGACACCAAGGACTTCCAGTTCCTCTACGCCGAGGGCGACGAGCTGGTGTTCATGGATACCGAGAACTACGACCAGATCTCGCTTCCCGCCGATCTGCTGGGCGATGCTGCCGCGTTCCTTCAGGACGGTATGCAGGTGAGCCTGGAAATGTGGGAAGAGCGCCCGATTTCGGTCCAGCTCCCCGAGCAGGTCGAAGCCACCATCGTCGAAGCCGACGCCGTGGTGAAGGGCCAGACCGCCTCGTCCAGCTACAAGCCCGCCGTTCTCGACAACGGCGTGCGCGTGATGGTGCCGCCGCACATCGAAAGCGGTACGCGCATCATCGTGGACGTCTATGAAAAGACTTACGTGAAGAAGGCAGACTGAATGAACAAGCTCGTCCTGACCGTCGCGACCGCCGCCCTGGCGATCGCGGGAACTTCCTCCGTTGCCTGCGCCGCTGCCCCCAAGGCTGCTGCAAAGAGCGCCGCCAAGCCTGCCGCTGCGGCACCCGCAGGCGGCGACTCGCAGGCACAGCATGCGATGCTCTACCTCAAGGTGCTCATCAGCGGATTGCAGTCGGACAAGATCGAGGAACCGGTCAAGGGCGCGCTCGTCGGCTGCATCTACGACAATTCGCTCGGCAAGATCACCGAATCGATGGACAAGGTGATCGCCGAGAATTCGGGCAAGATCAGCCGTGACAATCCCAGCGAACTGCTGAGCGTCATGGCCCAGATCTGCGGCTACAAGCCGACTGCGCCTGCCGCCGGCACGGCCCCCGCCAAACCCGCGCCGCAAGGCCGCTGACAATCGGGGCCGAACTCGGCCCACAGGAGTGAAGTACAGTCATGGCCGCCATTTCCGGTCTCATCCGCGTCATCGAGAAGGCCGCCCGCAAGGCCGGCAACCGCCTGCGTCGCGACTTCGGCGAAATCGAGCACCTGCAGGTCAGCCGCAAGGGCCCTGCGGACTTCGTGTCGAAGGCCGACCAGGCTTCCGAGCGCACCATCTGGGACGAACTGCGCGCCGCGCGGCCGGACTGGGGCTATCTGTTCGAGGAAGCCGGCGAGATCGAGGGCGACCCGACCAAGCCGCGCTTCATCGTCGATCCGCTCGACGGCACGACCAACTTCCTTCACGGCATCCCGCACTTCGCGATCTCGATCGCGGTGCAGGAGCCGCGTCTGGACGGGAAGGGCTGGGGTGAGGTCACCGCCGGCCTGATCTACAACCCGGTCACCGACGAAAGCTACTGGGCCGAGAAGGCACGCGGTGCGTGGCTGCACGACCGCCGCCTGCGCGTCTCCTCGCGCCGTCATCTCGACGAGAGCCTGATCGCAACCGGCATTCCGTTCGCGGGGCACGGCGATCACGGCGTCTGGACCAAGATCTATCACGGCCTCGCGCCGCAGGTGGCGGGCATTCGCCGCTTCGGATCGGCCGCGCTCGATCTCGCCTGGGTCGCCTCTGGCCGCTACGAGGGATTCTGGGAATCGGACCTCAAGCCGTGGGATACCGCAGCGGGTTGCCTGCTCGTGCGTGAGGCCGGTGGTTTCGTGTCGGACTGGAAGGGTCGTTCGAACCCGATCTGCGACACCGAGATCCTCGCGGGCAACGACGTGCTGCATTCGCGCCTGCACAAGATCGTCGCGACCGCCCTCAAAGCATGATTTCATCCCCCTCTGAGGCACGTTTCGGCGTGTCTCGGAGGGTGATTCTCTGAACTGAAACGAAACCGTCGCGGAATTTTCCGCAAACGGGTGTAAAACGCTGAGACATGGAACGCCATGTCCCTCGCCGTTGCGCCCTTGCGCTGCTTTTTGCGGCGGCGCCTTCGCCTGCATTCGCCGAGCAGCCGGTGCCTCTGGCGAAGCAGCGGCAATTCGACCTGACCGCCGTGCCGACGATAAACGCGCGCACGTCGCTGCGGTCGCAGGCGGTGGGCGAGATCGAGCTGCTCAAGCCCGAGAAGACGCGGCTGAAGCTGACATATCAGACCGACGATGATGGTCCGCGCTTCGAGATCGGGACGCTCGGATCGCGCAAGGGGGCGATGAAATCGCGTCTTCTCCACGTCGCGATGGACTGGATCTTCTGAACGGGCTTGAACCCTGACGAAGTGCCGTCTAAGCGTCGCGCCTCGTTTCCGTGCCCCTGTGGCGGAATGGTAGACGCGAACGACTCAAAATCGTTTGTCGAAAGGCGTGCCCGTTCGAGTCGGGCCAGGGGCACCACTTCCTTCGATCGTCCTCAGCACAATGAGGCGATGACGAGGACCAGCAACAGCGCGACGACGATTGCCGCTACCCACTGTACCAGCGGGTAGGCCGCGATCAGCCGCGTCAGCGCCCAGGCGGCCACGGCGCCGAGCACGGTTCCTGCGATCATGCCGCCAAGGACGCCCCACTCGCCCATCATCCACAGCAGGACTAGCGCGAAGACGCTGACCGGGAAGAATCCCGCCAGCGCGCGGGCGAGTGTGGGGGGCAAGGTGCGCCAGTTCATCGAGCGCCGCGTGGGAATGCCGTCAGCCATGGCCGCAGAGTAATCCTGCTACGCCCCCGCCGCCAGCCGGAGCGTCGCGCGAATCGGGCGGTACGGCTAGTTCAGGCCCTGCAGCCAGTCGGCGATCATCGCGCGCCCCGCCGCAACCGCGCCGGGGCCGAGTTCGTCGTGGCGCTGGCGGAGTGCCTGAGGGCAGCCTCCCGCCTCGACGACGGCTTCGGGCCACTGGTCGATCCAGGCGTCGAAGCGCGGGTCCTCGCCCATTTCGGCATGGAACTGCAACGCCAGCTGATTGCGGCCCCGGCGGAACGCCTGATGCTCGTAAAGCGAGGTCGAGGCCAGGAATTCCGCGCCCTCCGGCTTGGTGAACGTGTCGCCGTGCCAGTGCAGCACCGGCACTTCGCGCACATGGCGCAGCGGGCTGTCGGCGGCGTGCTCGTGAACCTGAACGGGGTGGAAGCCGACTTCCTTCGCCGGGCCGGGAAACACCCTGGCGCCGAGCGCGCTGGCCATCATCTGCGCGCCGAAGCACACGCCCAGCGTCGGACGGTCCGCCTCCAGTCGCATAGCAAGGCGGCGTAGCTGGCAGCCGATCCAGGGATGACGGTCCTGCTCGTAGACGCCCATCGGCCCGCCCATCATGATGAGCAGGTCCGGCTCGCGCAGATCGAGGGTTGAGAATTCCGGGTCGGTGACGTCGATCCGGCTGACTTCGTAGCCGGCGTCCTCGATGGGCTTGCGATAGCCTGCGACCCCTTCGTGGGGAACGTGGCGGATGATGAGCGCGGTCTTCACGGGCCTACTGTGTCACAAGTGATGTTAACGGGCGACATCGAACTCCGGCTGGAGAGATGCGGATTTCGATGCCGCCCGATGGGGTCATTGCAGAAGCCTCACAGGCCGAGGCGGGACCAGAAGTCGCCCGCGCTGCGGATCGTGGCCGCGCCGCCTCTCGGCGGCGAATCGGTGGCGCCGCGCCACGAGGGATGTGGCAGGCGCACGTCGGTACCGGGCCGGGCACGCAGGACTTGCGAGGTGATGCGGGGGATCGAGTTGAACATTTCGTATCTCCATCGGGAGGCACGAAGCCCGGCGTTGTCGCCTTGCGGTTTCGTGCGCTTTAGCGGTTGGTGACGCGGAGCAAGCTGACAGCCATCAAATGCCGCGGAAGAACAGGCGAGCCCTGCGCTTCGAGGGTCAATCTATTCATTTGGTAGAGAATGTCGATACGGAGTTTCTATCGGGCCTATGAGAAAAACTTCACGCCGATTGCGGAGCTGGCGGGGCTGACGTAGCTTTCGCTCATGCGCGCCGTTCTCCTTGCATCCGCCTGCGTTCTTGCGAGCGTTTCCCTGCCTGCAATGGCAGAGCCCGTTGCCGATACAGTGGCGCGTGACCTGCCGGGGCTGATGGAGACTTATCGCGATCTACACGCCAATCCCGAACTCAGCTTTCAGGAAGTGCGCAGTGCCAAGATCATGGCCGATGCCGCGCGCAAGGCGGGTTTCACGGTCACCGAGAAGGTCGGACGCACCGGCATAGTCGCGGTCCTGAAGAACGGGCCGGGGCCGACCATCCTCATCCGCGCGGACATGGACGGGCTGCCGGTTATCGAGCAGACCGGGCTGCCCTTCGCGTCAAACAGGCGCGGCACGTCCACGGCGGGCGTGGAAAGCGGCATCATGCATGCCTGCGGTCACGACACGCACATGACCGCCTGGATCGAAACGGCGCGTCTCATGGCCGCGCGCAAGGCGGAGTGGTCGGGCACGCTGGTCATGATCGGCCAGCCGGCCGAGGAGATGGGGCTGGGCGCGCTGGAGATGCTCAAGGACGGGCTCTACACGCGCTTTCCCAAGCCTGATTACACGCTGGCGTTCCATGACACGCCCGAGCTTGCCGCCGGTGTCGTCGGCGCGGCGAAAGGCTGGGCGCTCGCCAATGTGGACAGCGTGGACATGCTCGTGCGCGGGGTCGGCGGGCACGGCGCCTATCCGCAGACCACGCGCGACCCGATCGTGCTCGCCAGCGCGATCGTGATGAAGCTGCAGACGCTGGTGAGCCGCGAGACCAATCCGCTCGATCCCGTAGTGGTGACGGTCGGGTCGTTCCACGCCGGGACCAAGCACAACATCATTTCCGATCAGGCGAAGCTGGAACTGACGGTGCGCAGCTATTCCGACGAGACGCGCCAGCGGCTGCTCGACGGCATCGCCCGCGTCGCGCGTGGGGAGGCGATCGCATCGGGCCTGCCGGACGACCTGATGCCGCAGATCCAGGTCAAGGAGCCGCACACCCGCGCGACCTGGAACACGCCCGAGTTCGCCGAGGAGGCCGTCGCCGACCTCAAGGGGAAAATGGGTGCGGACAACGTGGTGATCACCCCTTCGGCGATGGGCGGCGAGGATTTCGGCGAGTTCCGCCGCGCCGATGAGGCGCACATCAAGTCGGTGATCTTCTGGGTCGGCGGTGCCGATCCGGCGAAGCTGGCGGCGGCGAAGGCCGGAGGTCCGCCGATGCCTTCGCTGCACAGCCCGTTCTGGGCACCGCAGGCCGACAAGGTGATCGCCTCGGGCGCACAGGCCCTCACGCTGACGGCGCTGCGCCTTATGGCGAAGCAGGGGATGTAAGGTGCTCCGACAGCGCAGTGTTCCAGGTTTTCGGTAAAAATACTGATTTTATTGGCACACCTGTCAAGGTAACCGACATTTTACGCCTTTAGCTTAGGCCATCGTTCGAGTGCCGGAATTCGGCCACGAGGGATGGCGCAAGCGACGATGATTCGTCTGTTCAAACACTATATTCCGCATGCCGTGGTGCTGCTCTGGCTGGTCGACGTGCTGTTGCTGGCGGCGGCCAACGAGACATCATGGCGGCTGCGCGCCCAGCAGATCGGCATCGACCCGGCGCCGCTGGCCGACCGGCTTATCGCGCATGGCGCCTTTGCCGCGGTGATCTCGCTGTCGATGGTGGCGGTAGGCGTCTATGGAGCCGACGCGCTGCGATCAATGCGGTTCGCCGCGGCGCGGTTGCTGGTGGCGATTTCGCTCGGCGTCATTGCGCTGTCCTTCGTGGACTTTCTTGTCGGCGGGCAGAATTTCTGGCGCTCGACGCTGGCCTATTCGATGGCCTTCGCGATCGTGCTGATGATCTTCAACCGGCTGCTGCTGGGCGGTTTCCTCGGCACCAGCGCGTTTCGCCGCCGGGTGCTCGTGCTCGGTGCGGGCGAGCGCGCGCAGCGCCTGCGGGTGCTGGGAGAGCGTCCCGAGAGCGGCTTCGTCATCGTCGGCTATGTCGCAATGAGTGAAAGCGTGCCGGTGGTCGAGGAGGCCATCTCCCGCTCGGCCATCAACAACCTGACCCGCTACGTCGAGAACCTCGGAGTCAGCGAAGTGGTGCTGGCGCTGGAGGAACGGCGCAACGCGCTGCCATTGAAGGACCTGCTGCGCATCAAGACGGCGGGCGTCCACGTCAACGAGTTCTCCAGCTTCCTGGAGCGCGAGACCGGCCGCGTCGATCTCGACACCGTCAACCCGAGCTGGCTGATCTTCTCCGACGGTTTCTCGTCCGGCCGGGCGATCTCCAGCGCGGCCAAGCGCGTGTTCGACATCGCCGTCAGCCTGCTGTTGCTGGCGGTTACCGCGCCGGTCATCCTGATCTTCGCGCTCCTGGTGAAAGTCGATAGCCGGGGACCGGCCTTCTATCGCCAGCCGCGCGTCGGCCTGTTCGGCCAGCATTTCGACGTCATTAAGCTACGTTCCATGCGCACCGACGCCGAGGCTGCGGGCGCGCAGTGGGCGTCGAAGGACGACCCGCGCGTGACCCGCATCGGCAAGTTCATCCGCAAGGTCCGCATCGACGAACTGCCGCAGGCCTGGACCGTCCTGAAGGGCGAGATGAGCTTCGTCGGCCCGCGTCCCGAACGCCCCGAATTCGTCGCGGACCTCGAGGATCAACTGCGCTACTATGCCGAGCGACACATGGTGAAACCGGGCATCACCGGCTGGGCGCAGATCAACTACCCTTATGGCGCCTCGATCGAGGATTCGCGCAACAAGCTCGAATACGACCTCTATTATGCCAAGAACTATACGCCTTTCCTCGACTTCCTGATCATCCTCCAGACCTTGCGCGTGGTGCTCTGGAGCGAGGGCGCGCGATGATGAAGGCCTCCGCCGTCTGGGCGACGATGGGCGTCGGGCTCGACCTGACGGGGGCCATCGCGTTGGCGAGCATCGCAATCTGGCTGTTCTCCCGCCGCGACCGGTTCGGGGCTGCGGGCACGGCCATGGTCGTCGCGCTGCTTTTTACCGGCTTGTGGAGCCTGGCGTGCGCTTTCGGCATCGGTACGCCGGAAGTGACGTTCCTGCCTGCGCTTTCGGAAAGCGCCCGCAACCTCGCCTGGCTGGTGGTGGTCTATCGCCTGTTCGCGAGCGACGGGCGCGATGCCAGCGTGGCGCCGATCCGGCCGGTGATCTTCGCGCTCGGCGCGGTCGAGATCATTCATCTCGTCGTCAATTCGAGCCTCTCGCGGCTGGAAATCGACAGCGACGTTCTCAGCTTCGCGTTCCAGTTCAACGTGATGTTCCGGCTGCTGGTGACCGTTGGCGGTCTCGTTCTCGCGCACAATCTCTATGCGGGGGCGCCGCGCGAATCGCGGGGGGCCTTGCGTTGGCCCGCGATGGGGCTGGCGGTGCTCTGGGCCTTCGACCTCAACCTTTACACCATCGCCTATCTCGCGGGTAACTGGCCTTACGAGATCGCCGCGATTCGAGGCCTCGCCGCGATCGCCGTCGCCGTCTGCATCGCAATCGGCGGGGCGAAGAACCGTGACGACCTGCGCCTGCGCCCGTCGCGCGCGGTGACGTTCCAGACCTTCTCGCTGATGGTCATCGGCGTCTATCTCGTGGCCATGGTGGCGGTTGCGCAGTGGCTGTCCTACGCGGGCGGCAACTTCGCGCGGCTGGTCGAACTGGCTTTCCTGACACTCGGCAGCGCCTTCGCGCTTGTCGTGCTGCCTTCGCGGCGGGTGCGGTTGTGGTTCAAGGTCATGCTGGCCAAGCACTTCTTCCAGCACCGCTACGACTATCGCGAGGAATGGCTGCGCTTCACCCGTACCATCGGCTCCGACCAGAGCGCGGCCCTCGGCGAGCGCGTCGTCCAGTCGATGGCCGATGTCTTCGAGAGCCCGGCGGGCCTGCTCCTTACCCCCGGCGAGCACGGCGAACTGACCCTTGCCGCCCGTTGGAACTGGCGCGAGATCGAGGTGCCCGCAGTCGCGATCCCGGTGCAGGACATCGCCCATTTCGAGCGGACCGGCTATATCGCCGATCTCGACGATGTGCGCGCGGGTCGTGAGAGCGGAACCACGATCCCGAACTGGCTGATCGACCACCCGCGCGCCTGGGCGCTGATCCCGCTTGTTCACTACGACCGCCTCGTCGGCATGGTGGTGCTGGCCCGGCCGCAACTGGCGCGCAAGTTCGACTGGGAGGACTTCGACCTCCTGCGCGTCATCGGCCAGCAGGTAGCAAGCTATCTCTCGGAGAATGCCAGCCAGCTCGCGCTCGCCGAATCCGCGCGGTTCGAGGACTTCAACCGTCGCATCGCCTTCGTGATGCACGACATCAAGAACCTCGCCAGCCAGTTCAGCCTGCTGGCGCGCAATGCCGAACTTCACGCGGAAAAACCCGCCTTCCGCGCCGACATGCTGGTGACGCTGCGCAATTCCTCGGACAAGCTCAATGCCCTGCTGGCGCGCCTCTCGCGCTACGGTTCAGGCGGCGTGGACCGGGTCGAGCAGGTGGCCGCGACCGAGGTGCTCGGGCTGGTCATGGAACGCTTCAAGGACAGCTCGCAGGTCGTCCTCGCCGAATCGCGCGACATCATGGTCACCGCCAGTCGGCATTCGCTGGAGCAGGTGCTCGTCCACCTCGTCCAGAATGCCGTCGATGCCAGCGAGCCGGAGAGTCCGGTGTTCCTGTCGCTCGTGGTCGAAGGGATCAACGCCCGCTTCGAGGTGCTCGACAGCGGCACCGGCATGAGCGCCGACTTCGTGCGCAACCGCCTGTTCAAGCCTTTCGTCTCGACCAAGTCGGGCGGCTTCGGCATCGGCGCCTTCGAGGCGCGCGAGCTGGTGCGCGCGATGCGCGGCCGTCTCGACGTCGAATCGCGCGAGGGGCTGGGCTCTCGCTTCACGGTGCGCCTGCCGCTGGCGGCGGCGACCGACATCTATCCGAACTACGCCGAGAAGGTGGCCTGATGACTGAATCTCTGCCCAAGCTGCTCATCGTCGAGGACGACGCCGGGCTTCAGGCACAGCTCAAGTGGGCCTACGAGGATTTCGAGGTCTTCGTCGCCGGGGACCGCGCCAGCGCCATCGCGCTGTTGCGCTCGGAGATGCCGGACGTGGTGACGCTCGACCTCGGCCTGCCGCCGGACCCGGACGGCACCACCGAGGGTTTTGCGATCCTCGACGAGATCATGGCGCTCAAGCCCGACACCAAGGTCGTCGTCGCATCGGGCCACGGGGCGCGGGAAAGCGCGTTGCAGGCGATCGCGCGCGGGGCCTACGACTTCTACCAGAAGCCGGTCGACATCGATGCGCTCGGTCACATCGTGCGCCGCGCGCTTCACCTGCACCGGCTCGAGGAAGAGAACCGCCGCCTCGCCGGCAAGGTGGAGAAGGACGAGAAAGTCCTCGGCCGGATGATCACCGCCGCGCCGGAAATGGTTAAAGTGGCGCGCACCATAGAGCGCGTGGCGAACACCAGCGTCTCGGTGATGCTGCTGGGGGCGAGCGGCACTGGCAAGGAACTGCTGGCGCGCGGGCTCCACGAGGCCAGCGGCCGCGCCAAGCGCGAGTTCGTGGCGATCAACTGCGCGGCGATCCCGGACAACCTGCTCGAAAGCGAGCTGTTCGGGCACGAGAAGGGCGCCTTCACCGGCGCCGTGAAGACCACGCCGGGCAAGATCGAGCAGGCGGCGGGCGGCACCCTGTTCCTCGACGAAGTGGGCGACATTCCGCTGCAGCTGCAGGTCAAGCTGCTGCGCTTCCTGCAGGAGCGCGTGATCGAGCGCGTCGGCAGCCGCCAGTCGATCCCGGTCGATACCCGCGTCGTCTGTGCCACGCACCAGAACCTCGAGGGGATGATCGCCGAAGGGCGGTTCCGCGAAGACCTGTTCTATCGCCTCGCCGAGATCGTCGTGCGCATCCCGGGCCTCGCCGAGCGGCCGGGCGATCCGACGCTGCTGGCGAAGGCGTTCCTGACCCGCTACGCCAAGGAGATGAACCCTCGCGTGCGGGGCTTTTCCGCCGATGCGCTGGCGGCGATCGATGCCTGGGGCTGGCCCGGCAACGTGCGCGAGCTGGAGAACCGGGTGAAGCGCGCGGTGATCATGGCGGATGAGAAACTGGTCTGTGCCAGCGACCTCGACTTGGCCGGTCCCGACGAGCAGGTGGCGACGGCTCTGAACCTCAAGACCGCGCGCGAGGCGGCGGATCGCAAGGTCATCCGCCATGCGCTGGCCCGCAGCGAGGGCAACATTTCCAGCACTGCCAAGATGCTCGGGATCAGCCGGCCGACGCTGTACGACCTGCTCAAGCAGTACGACTTGCAGCCGTCCTGATCTTCGATGCGCGGGGGGCGTTTCTGGAGATTTGTCAGGTGGGGCGCGGCGGTGGTACCGCCGCTGCTGGTGCTGGCCTTGTGCTTCTCGCTGGTTCTGACGACCGCGACGCCGGTTGCCGTCGGCGAGATTTCCCGCGCCGACAAGCTGATCGGGCAAGGCCGCAAGGCCATCGCCCGGGGTGACGGCATCGACGCGGAAATGAAGCTGCGCGCGGCGCTCGAACAGGGAGCCGCACCGCCGGAGGTCAACGCCTACATGGGTGAGGCATTGCTCGCGCAAAGCCGCCGCGACCGCGCGCGGCCCTATCTTGCCCGCGGCGAGTTCACCGAGGCCAGCGCCGCCGAGGGCTGGCGCGCACTGGGGCTGCTGGAGCGGCTCGACGGCAACCTTCCGGCTTCCGGACGTGCCTACGACCGGGCACTGGCGATCACGCCGAACGATGCCGGGCTCTGGGTCGAGGTCGGGCGCCTGCGCTATGCGGGCGGCGAGCACCTGCTGGCGATCGAGGCGGCCGACCGCGCGCTTGAGCTTGATGGCAATAACGTGCGCGCGCTGGAATTCCGGGGTCAGCTTGTGCGCGATCGTTATGGCTTGCTGGCCGCGATCCCGTGGTTCGAGCGCGCGATCACGCGCGACCCCAAGGACGTCTCGGTCCTGCTTGAATATGCCGCGACGCTGGGCGAACTGGGCCACGCGAGCGAGTGCCTGACGATCACCCGGCGCGTACTCGAACTCAGTCCGAAGAACCCGCGCGCCTTCTACCTGCAGGCGGTGCTGGCGGCGAGGGCGGGCAACTACGGCCTCGCGCGCGGGCTGCTGGCGCGGACAAAGGGCAAGCTTGACGACCAGCCCGCCGTGCTCATCCTGCGCGGCATCACCGAGATCGCTGCCGACAACCCGGAAGCGGCGGCCGAGGCGCTCGAAGCGGCGCTGCGGCTGCGCCCGGACAATATGCACGCCCGCGAACTGCTGCTGCGTGCGATCGTCATGGCGGGGCAGTACCGCTATGCCATCCTGCGCTTCGCCGACGACATCGCCGACGGCGACGCATCACCCTACATGCTCACCACCGTGGCGCGGGCGTGGGAAGTTCTCGGCGATCGTCAGCATGCAGGGGAGTTGCTTGATCGGGCGGCGAGGGGGCAGGGCGCTCAGCTTCGGGTACTGGGCGAGAGCGGCCGCATCGGCCAGATGCTGCATCTCGGCCAGACCGGCGAGGCGCAAGTCGCAGCGGAGGCGATGCTCCGGTCCGACCCCGGATTCTACGATGCGCAGGCCCTCGCAGGCGACGTGCAACTGGCGATGGGTCACGCCGCCGAGGCGCAGGAGCGCTACGCGCTGGCCTCGCAGATCCGGCTGCCGGAAAGCCTCTTCGAGCGCCGATTCGCGGCCTATGCGATGGCGCACGACCTGAAGGGCGCGCGCGAACTGGTCGCCGCCTACCTCGGCCAGAACCCCACCAGCCGCCCGGCCTTGCACGCGGCGGCGGAACTGGCGGTCGGTGCGGGCGATCTCGGGCGCGCCCGGACGATCCTGGCGTGGCTGCGCAACAATGGCGGCGAGGGCGACGTGGATCTGCGCGCAGACCTTGCCATGGCGGAGGCCGGCACCGGTGACCTTGCCGCTGCGCGGGAGAATGCGCTCGCGGCCTATCGCCTCCAGCGATCGAATCCGCTTGCGGCGCAGGCCCTGGGATACAGCTATGCGGCAAGCGGGGACTATGCCCCACAAGCGCGGGCGCTGCTTGACAAGGCGCAGGCGCTGCTTGGCAATACCGCGCCCGTCGCCGAGGCCCGTCGCCGGTTGCAGGGCAGGGCGGCACGCTAGGCGCCGGGTATGCTTCCGCGCCGTATTTTCGACGGCGACTACAGCTGAGTGGGTGGGAAATGGACGTTGCCCCACCCACTCCGCTCATGCTGAGCTTGTCGAAGCATAGGGAACCTTACGCCCTGCCTCGGGGCCTTCGACAGGCTCAGGCTGAGCGGGGTGGGTGGTCTGATTGGGGGAGGTCTGATTGGGGTGGTGAGCGGTAGTTCATCCTCCCTGTTGCGAAGCAATGGGGAGGTGGCAGCCTGCAGGGCTGACGGAGGGGGTTCTACCCCTCCACCACCCGCTGCGCGGGCGGTCCCCCTCCCCATCGCTGCGCGACAGGGAGGATAAATCACCGCAACGGGCGAAACCGGAAAAGCTGGTTTCGCGTGGGTCACCTGACCCGGTCACTTCGGCTGGTAGGTCTGCTCGATGCCGGGGAAGCTGCGATCGCGCACTTCTGCGGCGTACTGCGCGGCTGCTTCCGAAACCACCGAGCCCATGTCGGCATACTTCTTCACGAAGCGCGGCACCCGCTCGAACATGCCGAGCATGTCTTCGGTAACCAGCACCTGCCCGTCGCACTGTGCCGAGCCGCCGATGCCGATGCTGGGACAGGCGATGGCGCGGGTGGCCTCGATGGCGATCGTCTCGACGACGCCCTCGATCACGATCGAGAACGCCCCGGCTTCGTCGAGCGCCTTGGCATCGGCGACGATCTTGGCCGCCTCGGCCTCGCTGCGGCCGCGCGCATTGTAGCCGCCGAGCACGTTCACCGCCTGCGGGGTCAGGCCGATGTGACCCTGTACGGGGATGCCGCGCTCGTTCAGGAAGCGCACCGTTTCCGCCATCGCCGCTCCGCCTTCGAGCTTCACGCCCGCGCAGCCGGTTTCCTTGAGCAGCCTAGAGGCATTGGCGAAGGCCTGCTGGGGCGACTGCTCGTAAGTGCCGAAGGGCATGTCGACGATGACGGCGGCATGGTAGCTGCCACGTACGACGGCGGCGCCGTGGGCGATCATCATCTCCAATGTCACCGGCACGCTGGAGGGCAATCCGTAGATCACCTGACCGAGGCTGTCGCCGACGAGCAGGAGGTCGCAATGGGCGTCGAGCAACTGCGCCTGCCGTGCCGTGTAGGCCGTCAGCATGACGATCGGTTCTTCGGTTACGCCGTCCTTCTTGCGCCGGCGAATCGCCGGGATCGTCAGGCGCTTCATCGGTGCCGGAGTGGGGTTTGCGCGGCTGGTCGCGGTGTCGATCTGGAATGTCGTGGACATGGTGGGGCTTCTAGCGCCCGATCTGGTCCCCGGCAAATCTTCAGAATGGCCCGTGCGATCGCGGGTCGCTCCGGATATACCGGATTGTTGTAAGAATATTACAATGCTGGGGAATTTAGCGGAGGGGGCTCTTGCCAAGCGGCTCCTTGTCGTTAGCCTCCCGTCATTCGCAATTCGGGGGTCCAAATGTTCGGACGCGTAAAGCCGCTCGACGCCATTCTGGCGACGGCGGAAAAGAAATCTCTTCACCGATCACTGGGTCCTGTCCAACTGACGCTTCTGGGCGTCGGCGCCATCATCGGCACCGGTATCTTCGTGCTCACTGCCGCAGCTGCGCAGAAGGCCGGTCCCGGCATGATGTGGAGCTTCATCATCGCCGGCGCGGTCTGCGCCGTCGCGGCGCTTTGCTATTCGGAACTGGCCTCGATGGTGCCGGTTTCGGGCTCGGCCTACACGTACTCCTATGCCGTCGTCGGCGAAGTGCTGGCCTGGATGGTCGGTTGGGCGCTGATCCTTGAATATGCTGTCGCGGCTTCGGCGGTCTCCGTCGGTTGGTCCGGCTACTTCATGGGCCTGCTCAAAAGTCTGACGGGGTTCGAGCTACCGGCGATGCTGGCGGCCGGGCCGACGTGGTCGCTCACCGGCGTCGACTTCTCCAGCGGCATCATCAATGTGCCCGCCGTGGTCGTGGCACTCGCGGTGACTTTCCTGCTGATGCTGGGCACCAAGGAAAGCGCGACTTTCAACGCGGTTCTGGTCGCGATCAAGGTGGCGGCGCTGACGATGTTCGTCATCCTTGCGCTGCCGGTGCTCAATACCGAGCATTTCGCACCCTTCGCACCCAATGGCTGGTTCGGACCGGCCGGCACCAGCGGTCTCGGCATAGTCGGGGCCGCTTCTTCCATCTTCTTCGCCTATGTCGGCTTCGACGCGGTTTCGACCGCTGCGGAAGAGACGAAGAACCCGCAGCGCAACGTGCCGATCGGCCTGATCGGAAGCCTCGCGCTGTGCACCGTGTTCTACCTGCTCGTCGCAGCCGGCGCGATCGGTGCCATCGGCGCCCAGCCGACCGCGCTGGGCACGCAGCCCGGCTCGGCAGAGTTCACCGCGCAGTGCGCGGCGCTCGCCGCCAAGGGCAGCCAGCCGCTGGTCTGCTCGCAGGAGGCGCTGGCGCACGTCCTGCGCTCGATCAACTACACCCGCGCGGGGGACCTCATCGGCCTCGCAGCGAACCTGGCGCTGCCTTCGGTCATCCTGATGATGCTCTACGGTCAGACCCGCATCTTCTTCGTGATGGCGCGCGACGGTCTGTTGCCGGAGAAGCTGGCGACCATCCACCCCAAGTGGAAGACGCCGCACATCGTCACCCTGATCACCGGCATCTTCGTGGCGATCGCCGCGGCGCTGCTGCCGGTCGGCCAGCTGGCGGACATCTCCAACTCGGGCACGCTCTTCGCGTTCCTGATGGTGTCGGTCGCGGTGCTGATCCTGCGCGTGCGTGATCCGCATCGCCATCGTCCGTTCCGCACGCCGCTGGTGTGGGTGGTGGCTCCAATCGCGATCATCGGCTGCGTGACGCTGTTCTTCAACCTGCCAACGGAAGCGATGCTGGTGCTGCCGATCTGGGGCGCGATCGGCCTCGTGTTCTACTTCGCCTATGGCTACCGCAAGAGCCACGTCGGGCGCGGGCTGGTCGAAGTCCATGAGGAAGACGCGGACGCGCCTTCGCAGCCGGTGCCGCCGATCTCCTGAGGTCGGCTGCTTCGCTGGATCGAAAAGGGGAGTGCGATGCGCTCCCCTTTTTTGCGCGTTCTATCCACGCGTTTTCCACAGGCTTGCGAACAGCCTCCGCGGACTTGCCCATGGGAGGCAACGATAGACCGGCGCGAGACTTATCCAGGGGTATGACGCTGGCTCTGCTCGACCGCATCGCCCTGACACTCCTGCTGCTGGGCGGTGTCCTGCTGGCGGGACGGGCATGGCTTCACGACCATCCGCAGCATGATCCGTGGGCGCCTCTTTCGCTCGACGATGCCGATGGCTGGGCGACGGGGCGCAAACTCGCTGCCTTGCGCGCGGACAGGCAGCTTTGCCGCACGTTTCTGGAGCGTTCGGGCATCGATGGTACGGCTCTGGCACCGTTGAGTGCCGCTGAGTGCCGCCGTGACGACCGCAAACGGCTTTCCGCGCCGGAGGCACTGGGCGTAGAGCTGCGCCCGGCCGGAGCGCAGGCG
Source organism: Novosphingobium sp. fls2-241-R2A-195 (assembly GCF_030209485.1). Classification (NCBI taxonomy): domain Bacteria; kingdom Pseudomonadati; phylum Pseudomonadota; class Alphaproteobacteria; order Sphingomonadales; family Sphingomonadaceae; genus Novosphingobium; species Novosphingobium sp. fls2-241-R2A-195. Next base: position 33,472 of record NZ_JARVRY010000005.1, on the reverse strand, counting down.
ACCTGCGCCGTCGATGCCGGTCTGGCATGGTGGCTGCGCCATGGAGTGCAGCCCGCTGCTCAATCCGCATTGGGTACGAAGGTGGCGCGCATCGAGCATCTCGGCACCGCAAACTGCCGCAGGATCGGCGGCGGCAAGGAAGGTCGCTGGAGCGAACATGCGACCGGCAACGCAATCGATGTCGCCGCCTTCGTGCTGGAAAATGGGCGTCGAATCAGCGTTTTACGTGATTGGGCAGGAAGAGATTCCGCAGCATCGCGCTTTCTGCACGAAGTCCGCGACAATGCCTGCGGCCCCTTCTCCACGGTGCTGTCACCCGACTACAATGCCGCGCATGCCGATCACCTGCACCTCGATCAGGCGCAGCGAACAGGAGGTTGGGGAGCTTGCCGGTGATGGGCGAGGCGCTTGATACACCGTGATAAATGGTGACCCCTACGGGAATCGAACCCGTGTTTCAGCCGTGAAAGGGCCGCGTCCTAGACCGCTAGACGAAGGGGCCATCTGGCCATTTCAAACGACTTTTCCGGAAAATTCCGGATGGTGACCCCTACGAGAATCGAACTCGTGTTTCAGCCGTGAGAGGGCCGCGTCCTAACCGCTAGACGAAGGGGCCATAAAGCCGTTTTGTTACCTCCCACCGTGACCGATGGTGACCCCTACGGGAATCGAACCCGTGTTTCAGCCGTGAAAGGGCCGCGTCCTAGACCGCTAGACGAAGGGGCCAAACCGGGTTGCGCCGGAGGCAGGACCGGCCCTCTAAACGCGGGCCCAAGGGTGGTCAACCCTTATCTGGAAACTTTTTTGAACCTTTCGTTTCAATCGCAGAATGCTGCGTCGTCGAGGTGCAATTCCGCCGCCGGACGGCTGCCCCAGTCGTCGATTTTCGCCCGGCCCGCGAGCCAGAGCTTGCGGCCGTGGGTGGCGTGGAGAAGGGCCTGGCCCATGTCGGTTTCGGCACCGCGGAAGGCCATCGCCTTGAACCGGCCGCCGTCGGGACCGGAGACGATCAGCCGCAGGTGGTCGGCGCCCACGACGTCCGCCTTGACGATGCGCACCGGGCCGACCGCTACGCGTGGGCCCGGCCAGCCCATGCCGTAAGGACCGGCGCTTTCGAGTGTCTCTATAAGCGAGGGAACGAGACCGCCCGGTGCCAGCGCCAGATCGAGCAGCATGTGGCGGTTGGCGCTGGCCAGGGATACGTCGGCGGCGAGACGGTCATCCAGCCAGTCCGACAGCGCATCCAGCTTGTCGGGCGCGATGGTGAGACCGCAGGCCATGGCATGTCCACCACCGGCCTGCAGCAGCCCTGCCTCGCGCGCGGCGATGATTGCAGCGCCAAGGTCCACGCCGGGGATCGAGCGGCCCGATCCCTTGCCGTTGCCCGCATCGTCCGCGCCGAGCGCGATGACGAGGGCAGGCTTGCCGGTCTTTTCCTTGATGCGACCGGCGACGATGCCGATCACGCCGGGGTGCCAGCCTTCGCCCGCGCAGATGATGACGGCACGGTTATGCTGCCGTTCGATCTGGGCTTCGGCCATTTCCTGGACTGCCTGCTCGATGGAGCGGCGCTCGTCGTTGAGGCGGGAGAGTTGTGCGGCGATGTCGCGTGCTTCGTCGGCATCGGTGCTGGTGAGCAGGCGTACCCCGAGGGTTGATTCGCCAACGCGCCCTCCGGCGTTGATGCGTGGGCCCAGTGCGAAACCAAGGTCGCTGCAGGTGGGTGCCCGGCCGAGACGGCTGGCATCTATCAGCGCCGACATCCCGATGTTGTCGCGCTTGGCCATGACCTTCAGGCCCTGCGCTACGAGGGCGCGATTGAGGCCATGCAGTGCGGCGACGTCGGCAACGGTGCCAAGCGCGACGAGGTCCAGCAGGGCGAACAGGTCGGGCTCGCGGCGGCTTTCGAAGTAGCCGCGCTTGCGCAGCGTACGGACCGTCGCGACGGCCAGCAGGAAGGCGACGCCAACGGCGGCGAGATGGCCGTGGGATGCCGCCAGGTCGTCTTCGTCGAGCCGGTTGGGGTTCACCAGCGCGGTGGCGCGGGGCAGCACCGGCGAGCACTTGTGATGATCGACGACTATCACGTCGACCCCTGCCTCGTGGGCCATGTCGAGCGCTTCGTGCGCCATCGCCCCGCAATCAACGGTGACGATCAGGCTGGAGCCTTCGCCGGCGATCTTCACCAGCGCCTCACCCGAGGGGCCATAGCCTTCGAGCAGCCGGTCAGGGATGTAATAGCGGGCTTGGTGGCCAAGCGCGCGCAGCAGCAGGATCAGCAGCGCCGCGCTGGTCGCTCCATCGACGTCATAGTCGCCGTAGACGGTTGTGGTCTCGTTCGTCATGACCGCCTGCGCCAGCCGCTCCGCCGCGGCGTCCATGTCGCGGAAAGCCGAAGGGTCGGGCAGGAACGCGCGCAGGCTGGGATTGCGATGGCGCTCGAGATCCTCGCGGGCGACGCCGCGCGAGAGCAGGAGCTGGGTGACGATATCGTCTTCGAGACCGGCCGGACCTCTGCCGAAGCTGTCGGAGAGGTCCATGTTACCGCCGCGCCAACGCCAGGCTTTGCCGGTCAGCGAGCGGTCGATCCCGAAGACACAGGCGGATCGTGATTCCATGAGGCTGGCGTTACCCCAGCCGTCCTTCGACGGGAAGTGGAAGGGTTTCGTCGATCCCCGCATTTCGTGACGGCATTTGTCGTTAGTCCGCCGTTCCTCTCCCAAGTAAAACGTAACCAACGGGTAGGAGAGCGGATGATGCCGTGGAGTAACGGCTTCAGGTTTTCTTTGATTTCATTGCCTTTGGCGGCAGTCCCGGTTGTCGTGGTGGCGGCAAGCGATCCCGCGCCAATTGCGCGCTACGACATGCGGGCCGGGACGGTATCCGGATTCGGCGGCATGGGACGTGGCTCCGGAGGCGGTATGGGGGCTGCGATGAGCATGATGATGGGAGGTGCCGGCGGGAGCGTGCAGCATGAACTCTACCTGCGTCTGGGCTCACAGCAGGCGCCGGTCGGCGGGAAGGCCAAGGCCGACCATTTCGTGCCGCCGGCGGCCAGGCTGGGCAAGTCGGTGGCGCTGGTCGCTCCGCCGCGTGAGCAGGCAGCGCCGGACCTCCTGCCCGAGAAGCCCAAGGGGCGCCTGCTGATCTTCTGAGGCTGCGGCGAACATGCGCCCAAGGGGCAGCCGGTCGTGCTGGACTTCGAAGATCGCGGCCGGACAGATGCCTCCCGGCATGCCCGGTTCGGCAGTGGTGCGTGACTGGGGCCCCACCCAGGACAATTCGCGCAGCTTCGCCCGCTGGCCGGCGGACGATCACAAGTTCGTCAAGGCGGACAGTTCGCTGATCGGTGCGCACAAGGTGGTGAGCACTTATGCGCCTGAGATCAGCTTCACGCTTGCGAAGGATTTCATGGCGCCGATCACGTCGCGCACGGCGACGCTGCCGAGCGGGGCTTCGCGCCTGAGCTGGACGGGTATCCCCGGTGCGACGGCCTGGCTGGCCTTCCTGACCGGTGGCAAGCAGGGACCGAACGGGGACGCCAGCGGCGACGTGGTGATGTGGACAAGCAGTGCCGACAAGCAGTTCGGTGGGGGCCTGATGGATTGGATCACGCCCGAACAGGCAGCATCGCTGGTGAAGAGCGGAACGTTGATGGCTCCCACGAGCACGAGCTGCGTCATCCCGGCCGAGGTCGTCGCGGCATTCCCGGACTTCCGCTTGGGCACGCTGACGGCGTTCGGTCCGCAGGAGAGCTTCGCCTACCCACCGCGCCCGGCGGATACGAAGGTCGTGTGGAAGCCGGAATGGACCGCCCGAATTCGTCACCGATCGACGACGAACTGGATGCAGGCCCAAGGCATGGAAATGGGGGGCGTGGGCGCGAGCGCTCGGGAAGAAGGTCAGGACGGCGTACAGCAGCCTGAATGCAAGCCGAAAAAGAAGGGGTTGGGTGGCATGCTCGGTGGGCTTGGAGGTATGATGGGCGCAGGCAACAAGGGGTGTTGATTCTCTGCTCGCGATTATCTGGCACAGTCGTACCGGCGCAGCGCGCGCCATAGCCGAGGCGCTGCATGAAGGCGCGGGCGCAGATGCGTGCTTGATCGCTGCTTCGGATGTATCTCCCGAAGACCTGCTGGCCGCTTCGGGCTACGTTTTCGTCTGCCCGGAGAACCTGGGTGCGATGACGGGCATGATGAAGGAGATGTTCGACCGTTGCTACTATCCGCTGCTGGGGCGCGTGGAAGGCAGGGCCTATGCGACCGCGATCGCGGCCGGTTCCGACGGGCGCGGTGCGCAGGCGCAGATCGATCGCATCGTCACAGGATGGCGTCTCAGGCGCGTGGCGGACCCGATGATAGTCAACCTCGGCGCCCAGACGCCCGAGGCGATACTTGCCGAGAAGCATGTGCCGCAGGACCGGCTGGATGCCTGCAGCGATCTCGGCGCCGCGATGGCCGAAGGGCTGCATCTGGGGATTTTCTGAGGAGGGCTTTCACAGTGCCGAATGGACTCGACGCTACGCTGGAAATGATGCCTATTTGTCCGATGCCGCAGGGAGCCGACAGGACCACAGGGCTGTGCCTGTTTTTCGATCACGGCACGCGGCCGGATGCCGATACTGTGGCACGACTTGTCGCGGCTTCGGCGGATGCGGGATTGCCAGCCAGCGTCAGCCATCGTCCTGCTCCGGAGGCCGGATGGCTTGAGTTGCTGGCGAGCGGACTGACGTTCGATCTGATCGGGCTCGACCCAGGAGCTCCGGGCCGGATGACGCAGGTACAGCAGCATTTCGGCTTCGGCGAGGACGATGTTCCGGGGGAAGGCGAAGCGGTCGAGCTTGTGCCTTCAGGACACATCGTTTCCGGGGCTGGATTGCAGCCGGTCCTGCGCACGATGATGGGCCTGGCGGCAAACCTAGCGCTCGAACTGCCGGTGCGTGCGGTCGGCTGGGCGCCTGCGCAGACCTGGATGGAGCCGCGCTACTTTTGCCGCAGCGTGCTCAACTGGCTGGGCGGCGGTGCTTTCCCGGCGCTTGGCCTGACGGCGCTGCTGCAGGCGGAAGACGGCAGCCTTGCCAGTCGGGGGCTCGCCCATTTCACGGGGCAGGAAGTGCAACTCGAAGGGCGACGGGGTGAGGCCGCGGCAGATACCGTGAAGCTCGCGGTTCGGGTGATCGACCAACTCGTGCGCCGGGGGCGCATCGTGGAACCCCTGCGGATCGACGCCGGTGGGCAGGCGCTGCTGCTGGAGCCGTCGCAGGTGGGCAAGCTCCTGCTGGTGTGGCGTGAGGACGAGGGCTGAGCGCACTCAGGGGATACCTCTCCTTCCGCGCCGTCAATCGCAGCGACGCGCCCGGCTACGATCCCGGCCTGCAACGCCATCATCTGCTGCCGCGCCAGTTGCTTGGGCAGTCGGCCTTCATGCGGATGCTGGAGAGTATCGGTGGTCATCGGCACCGCTTCGAAGATTTTCGCGAGAACGGCCTGCTCCTACCCTGTGATGAGCCGGCGGCGCTGCGCATGGGGTTGCCGCTACATCGCGGGCCGCATCGGCTCTACAGCCAGCTTGTCGTCGAGCGGGTGGGGCAGATCGAGAGCGGCTGGGCGGCAATGCGCGACAAGGATCCACAAGGCGCCGCCATACAGGCGCATATGCGGCTTGACCTGCTGCAGCGCGCCTTGCGACGCTATCTGCTAGATGGGCAGCGGCGGCGGTTGAAATTGAACCGCCGCGATCCGCTGGGTGTGGGTGTGGATTTCACCGAACTCGACGCCATGGTCGATGCGCTGTGGGGCTCCACGCGCGTCGTCACGGCGCCGCTGGTTCAGGCAATGCCGGCGCGAATCCGCAACTCGTCCTTCGCAGACTGATACTGGGCCGCGAAGCGCTCCACCCGCTCGGCCACGGTTTCGACGGCGCGAATGGCTCCGATGCCTTGTCCGGAACCCCAGATGTCCTTCCAGGCTTTCGCCGCAGTATTGCCGCCGGAACCGAAGTCCATCTGGCTCTTGTCGCCATGCGGAAGATTGTCCGGGTCCATGCCCGCCGCGACGATCGAGGGGCGCAGGTAATTGCCGTGAACCCCGGTGAAGAGACTGGAATTCACGATGTCAGCGGCATGGCCGTCGACGATCGCCTGCTTGTAGGCCTGATCCGCGTTGGCTTCGGTCGTGGCGATCCACGGTGTGCCGATATAGGCGAAGTCCGCGCCCATAGCCTGCGCGGCAAGGATCGATCGTCCGTTCGCGATCGCCCCTGAAAGCGCCACCGGACCCTCGAACCAGCTACGTATCTCCTGCATAAGCGCGAAGGGGGACTGCGGCCCGGCATGGCCGCCCGCTCCGGCCGCGACCGCGATCAGGCCGTCCGCGCCCTTTTCCACGGCCTTGCGGGCGAACATGTCGTCGATCACGTCATGCAGGACCATGCCGCCCCAGCCATGCACCGCTGCGTTGACTTCCACGTTTGCGCCAAGCGAGGTGATGACGAGAGGGACCTTCCACTTCTCCAGCACCGCAAGGTCTTCCTCCAGTCGCGTATTGGTGCGGTGGACGATGAGGTTGACCGCGAAGGGCGCAGCGCAGTCCCGGGTTTCCTCGGTGATCCGGTGGAGCCATTCGTCGAGCTGGCTTGCGGGCCGGGCATTGAGCGCCGGAAAGCTGCCGACGATCCCGCTGCGCACTTGTGCGATGACCAGGTCCGGATTGGAGACGATGAACATCGGCGCCGCGATCACGGGCAGGCGCAGAGATTTGGACAGCGCGGAAAGGGGCATCTCGTCTCCGTTTAATCGTTCGATTAAATCATCGCATAATCCGGTCCATCCATGGTGTCGAGTGCAGACCGCCGTACCGCCCCCGCGTTTCTGGCGGGCGCAGGCGTGACGTTCGTTGATGACTGAAATAGACACCACTGTCGATTAACAGGCAGAAGCGGAAAAGGAGCACACCATGTCGGATATCGGGGAAGCCACGTTCGATTGTTCGGACATCGACCAGTATCTCGGCACCGTCATCGACAGTTCGCCGATCCGCGAGCCGCTGGGGAACAACGACATTCGGCGCTGGGTGCAGGCCATGCACTATCCGAACCTCGCCCATTACGACCCGGCCTTCGCGGCCGCGAGCCGCTGGGGCAAGCTGGTGGCGCCGCAGAGTTTTCCGATCGTGATGGACGACAGCCACGGCACGTCGTCCTCCTGCATGGGCGGCATCGCCGAATCGCACCTGCTGTTCGGTGGCGATGAGTTCTGGCACTATGGCCCGCGCGTGTTCGGCGGCGATACCATCACCAACGAGCGCATTCCCTACGACTACAGCGTCAAGGACACCGGGTTCGGCCCGACCTGCTTCCAGCGCGGTGACAACTATTACCGCAACCAGCACGGCGAACTGATCGCCAAGCAGCGTTCGACTGCCATCCGCTACCGCGCGGCGGCCGGCGGTGCGCGCGTCGATACCGCCGAGTTCGAGGAACCGGAATGGACGGACGCCGAGATCGAGAAGCTCGAGGAGCGCAAGTTCGGCTGGATCAAGATGCTGCACGATCTGGGCCACGGCGAACGCTGGTGGGATGACGTGAACATCGGCGACCAGCTTCCCGAGCGCGTGTTCGGACCCCACACCGTGGCCAGCTTCACGACGGAATGGCGCTCGTACCTGTTCACGGTATGGGGCACCCTAGATCGCCGCACGATCGACCTGGAGGCTCTTGGCTTCACCAAGGAAATGGCGGGTCACGAGAACGATCCGGTGATGGAGCGGATCAATCCGGAACTCACTGACGGCGCGTACTACGGCCCGTCACGCGGGCACCTGTTCCCCAGGTATGCGCGCAAGATCGGCATGCCACGCGCCTATGGCTACGGCGCCTCGATGGGGGCGTGGGTGACCGACTATCTCGCCGGCTGGGCAGGCGAATGGGGCATGGTGGTGCACTCGACCGCCAATTATCGCGGTCCTGCCCTTAGCGGCGACGTCACCATCCAGACCGCCGAAGTGGTCGACAAGATGGTCGATGAGGACGGGCGCCATCTGGTTCAGGTCAAACACCTCATGCAGAACCAGAAGGGCGTCAAGATGTGCATGGGCGTGGCCGAGATCGAACTGCCCAAGAAGAAGTGACGCGAAAGGAGGCGGCCCCGGCATGGGCCGCCTCCTCCCCCCGTCGCGTCACCGCAGCAGGGTCGCAGCGTGTCCTCCCTGGGGGAGGGCAACAGAGCGGAAGGACACGCGGACCTTCATCTCAATTGCCCGTGCTTCCTCCCAGTAATCCGCCAAGCAGTCCGGTGACGGGGGCCAGTGCGCCGCCACCCGAACCTGTCGTTCCGCCCAACAATCCTCCGCTGACGGTTCCGGTCAGGGTGCCGCTCAAGCTGACGTTGAGCGTGCCGACGACACCGTTCACAAGCCCCGTAACGGGCGCCAGGACATCGCCCGATCCGGCCCCGCCGGTAACTCCGCCGAGCAGTCCATTGACGAGCCCGGTGACTGGCGCGAGGGCTGAACCTGCGCCGCCGCTGCCGACGCCGCCCCCGATACTCCCCACCACGGGGCCGACAGCTCCGTTCAGGGCATCGAGCACTGGCGAGGCGACGGAGTTCACCACGCCCGTCACAGGGGCCACGACCGGTGAAAGTCCGTTGGTCAGTTGCGTGACCCCGCTGCCGACCTGCTCGCCCAGCAGCGCACCGGCGAGGTTGCCCACCGGCGCAAGCCCCTGCGCCACGCCGTCGGCCGTGGTCGGCAAAGTCACATCGACAACCTTGTCGGCCGACAGCACATCGGCCGTGAGCAGGGTTCCGGAGACGAGTCCGGGATCTTCGGACAGTACGTTAGCACCGATGAGCGTGCCGCTCGTGCTCGGACCGGTCAGCGCATTGTTGCCCAGATCCAGACCGACGAGCGGCCCGGTGTACGTCGGCGCCGGGCCGGAGCCGCCGCCTGGCAACGCGCCGGTCAGGCCATCGACAAGACCGCCGAGCTGTCCGGAAACCGGGGCGAGCAGTCCCCCTTGGCCCAATACCGGCGCCAGCACTCCATCGACCGTGCCCAGCAATGGATTGGTCACCTGGCTGACCGTTGAGGTGACCACAGCCACGGTCGGCGACAGTCCATCCGTGACGCTGTTGACGGTGGAGCCGACCTGAGGCCCCAGCAGCGCCCCGGCAATGGCGCCCACCGGAGCCAGCGCTTCCTGGGTGGCCTGCGGTGTGGTGGGCAGCGTAACTGCTATGGCCTTGCCGTCGCCGCTGAGAACATCGACGGCGAGGCCGCTGGTGGACTGCCCTGCGGTGGGCGGCGCCACGTTGACGTCGACCAGTGTGCCCGAGCCGCTCGGCCCGAGGATCGAAGTGCCGCCAATGGCTACTCCGACGGCCGAACCGGTGTAGCTGGTGGTCGTGGGGGTCGGCGTCGGGGAAGGCGTCGGGGTTGGTCCCGGGGTGGGGGTCGGTGTGGGGCTCGGTGTGGGCGTTGGTCCCGGTGTAGGTGTGGGGCTAGGGCTGGGGGTGGGCGTCACACCGGAGCCGGGATTGAAGCCGTTTCCATCGGCACAGGCGCCCAGCAGAAGAAGGGGGATCGCTGCCGCACCCATGAGGGTTTGCCGGAAGGATCGCGGTGAATTGATCGACATGGTGTTGCCTCCGTAAAATACTCCGTAGGCAAGGCGTTAAGCCTATTGGGCGCGGAGGCCGCGGATAGACGGAGCCGTGTCGATCGTTTGTGCCGATGCTCATGGAACTGGTTAGATGCCGCCGTTATGAAATCCGGGCTACAGCTTCGGAAATCCGGAATGCGGACCGCGTATCCCTACGCAACGCTGGTTTCCTGCGATTTTGCGATCACGCAATGCTGCACACAGGACACGCAAAAGGGGGCAAAGCGATTTGCCGCCATACCGGCTGCAACTTCCCTCCCTGTCGCTAGAGATGCTTTTTCCGGATTCATGAAAAAGCCCGACCGTTGCCGGCCGGGCCTTTCCTGAAAGCGGTGCCGAAAAGGGATCAGGCCGCGTTGGCGGCGCTCAGAACGGCGCGCACGCTGGCGGTGGCGACGTCCTCGTCGATGCCTACGCCCCATACGGTGCGACCGTCGGGCAGGGCGCATTCGACGTAGGCCGCGGCGCGGGCGTCGGTGCTCTTGCCCATCGAGTGCTCAGCATAGTCCTTGACGTCCAGCTGCACGCCGAAGCTCTCGGCCAGCGTCGCGGTGACGGACGAGATCAGGCCGTTGCCCTTGCCGGACACTGACTGCTCCTTGCCCTCGACGCCGATCTTGCCGGCGAAGACGCGGGTGTTGTCCGGCCCCTTGGCCTCATCCCAGTCGATCAGTTGGAAGCGCTGCTCGCCGCTCAGGCGGTAGGCCTTCTGGAACACGTCCCAGATGTCGCCCGCCTGCAGTTCGCGGCCGAGTTCGTCGGCCAGTTCCTGCACGTGCTTGGAGAAGTGCGCCTGCATCCGCTTGGGCAGCTTGAGGCCCTGGTCCTGCTCGATCACCCAGGCGAAGCCGCCCTTGCCGGACTGCGAGTTGACGCGGATCACTGCCTCGTAGCTGCGGCCCAGATCGGCCGGGTCGATCGGCAGGTAGGGCACCGACCAGATCTGGTCGTTACGCTTCTCCTGCGCGGCGAAACCCTTCTTGATCGCGTCCTGGTGCGAGCCCGAGAACGCGGTGAAGACCAGTTCGCCGCCGTAAGGATGACGCTCGGCCACCTTGAGCTGGTTGCAGTATTCTACCGTCTGGATGACGTCGTCGATGTCCGAGAAGTCCAGCTCGGGGTTCACCCCTTGCGTGTACATGTTCATCGCCACCGTCACGAGGCAGCAGTTGCCGGTGCGCTCGCCATTGCCGAACAGGCAGCCCTCGACGCGGTCGGCGCCCGCCATCAGGCCCAGTTCCGCCGCCGCGACGCCGGTGCCGCGATCGTTGTGGGTGTGCAGCGAGATCACCGCCGCATCGCGATTGGGCAGGTTGCGGCAGAAGTACTCGATCTGGTCCGCGTAGATGTTCGGTGTCGCCGCCTCGACCGTCGCAGGCAGGTTGAGGATGATGGGGTTCTCGGGCGTGGGCTTCAGGATTTCCATCACCGCTTCGCAGCACTCGATCGAGAAATCGAGTTCGGCGGTCGAGAACGTCTCCGGCGAGTATTCGAAATGCCACTTGGTCTGCGGGTACTTCGCCGCCTGATCGCGCATGATCTTCGCGCCGGTTTCCGCAATGCCGCGGATTTCATGCCGTTCCATGCCGAACACGACATTGCGCCACAGCGGCGAGACGGCGTTGTAGAGGTGGACGATGCCCGCGTGCACGCCAGCCAGGCTCTCGAACGTACGCTCGATCAGGTCTTGGCGAGACTGGGTCAGCACTTGCACCAGCACGTCCTCGGGGATGCGATCCTGATCGACGAGGCCGCGGATGAAGTCGAACTCGGTCGCGCCCGCGCTCGGGAAGCCGACCTCGATTTCCTTGAGGCCGACCTTCACCAGCAGGTCGAAGAAGCGGTTCTTCTTCTCCGCGCCCATTGGGTCGATCAGCGCCTGGTTGCCGTCACGCAGGTCGGTGGAGAGCCAGCGGGGCGCCTTGGTGATGACCTGCGAGGGCCACTGGCGGTTCGGCAGGTCGATCTGCGGGAAGGGGCGATACTTGACCGAAGGGTCTTTCAGCATGGTCATGGGGTATTCTCGCTCGGTAATTCGTCTGCAGGCAATGTCGGTTCAGGTCCCCTTGAGCGCCGAGCGCGCCGCAGGCCGACGCACTACTTCACGCCCAAGGGCGGATAAGTCGCAGGGTAAGGCCGAGCAAAAGGGTCATGCCCTCGCCTATGGGCACGCGCGCGCGCCGTGTAAAGAGGCAATGCGGCGACGGCGGCGCAATTTCGCTTTCCGTCGCCGAGGTGGGCTTGCCGAATGTTGCGCCGGGATCAGGAGCAGTAGAAGCGTTTGATGGCGCCGCTCTCGTCGACATCGACGTTGAGGCGTTCGGCGCGGTAATCCATCGTCACCGCCATGCCGGGCTTGATCACGCGGATCGGCTTGTCGCCGCGCTTCGACTGGATGGCGGCGATCGTGGCGTCCGTGGCCTGCTGGCCGACATAGCTGGCAAACTGGTCGGCACCGCAAGTCGGCTCGGCTTCCGCAGCGGGGGGCGGGGCGGATTCGGGCGGGGTCTGCGCGGCGCAGGCCGCCAGCGTCATGGCCATGGCTACAGGGGCGATGAAGGCTTTGGGGGACATGGGTGCTCTCCTTTCCCGGCGCGCTAGCCTAGCGAAGCTGAACGAGGACGCAACGCGCTATCCGGCGCAGGCGGAGAACACCGTATGCACCTGTTCGCCGTTATGATCGTAGATCGTGAAACGGCGCTGCTTGCGGCAGGTGCGGGTATAGGCATCGACCATCGATACCGTTGCTTCGTTGAGCGGCGAGGAGGGCAGCGGTGTCTGCGCCACGACCGTCTCAGGCCGGGCGGCAAGGATGCGGCGGACTTCGCGCCGTTCGTCCAGCCCGGTCCATTCACGGCCCTCGTAGAGATGCGGCGAAAAGGCGAGCGGGCTGACCGGATCGGCGCCGATCTTAGCATAGAGATAGTTCGGGGCGCCCCATACGAGGAGGCGCTTGTGCGGCGTCACGGCATCGATGTAGCCGACCATGGCGGCGGCGGCGGGCCGGGCGCGCCAGCGGTCGTGCAGGTGGAACGTGCCGGACAGGGCAAGGCTCAGCCCGATCACCGCGACAAGGCCCGGCCAGACCGGGCGGCGATGCGCGAAGTACCCGGCGCACAGGATCGCCAGCGGGGCCAGCGCCGACTGTGCGTAATGCACGTAGATGTTGGGGAACGAGAATATCAGCGCCAGCGCGACGAATGCCCAGAGTGCGATCAGCCGCGCTACGGGGCGGTGCTCCGGCTGCCGGTGCAGCGCGTGGAGCCCGATCGCGGCGAAGACCATCGGGATGCCCAGCATCCCCGCCATCGTGAAGATCCGCTGCACCCGGATGGCCGGGTCGGCATAGCCGCGCGCGAAGTTCGAGGTGGCCATAGCGTTCCACAAGTCGGCGAAGTGCCCGTCCGTCCAGTAGAACAGCCCGGTCACCAGCATCGGCAGGCCACCTGCGAGCGCCAGTATCCCGGCCCTCCAGGCGATGCCGATGACGGATCGGCCGCTCCGGGCGAGCAACAGGATCGCCGTCAGTCCGAACAGCGCGCCTTCCAGCGCCACCGTCTGCTTGATCGCGATTCCCATCCCGGCGCAGAAGAATCCTGTTAGCAACCCTGCGTCGATGCGCCCTTCGTGCAAGCGATCGAAGCGCGAGAGGAGCAGCCATGCTGCCGCGATGATCAGCGTGTTGAAGAAGACTCCCGCTTCCAGATTGTCGCCCTCGAAGCGGCTGAGCAGCGCGAGATAGGAGAGGGCCGCGAGCATCGCGCTGCCCGGCGTTGCGATCATCCGGGCGATGCGGTTGACGCCGTAGGCCCCCAGCGCCGCCGAGAGCGTGGCCGCCAGTTGGTAGGCCAGCATCGTCGGCGAGCCGAGAGCGATCGCCGTGAAGATCAGGTAGAGCAGCGGCCCCTTGCGATCCCAGATATCTACGTAAAGCAAGTCGCCCTTGGCCAGCCGTTCCCCGACGAGGGCGTAGAACTGGTCGTCGATGCCGAAATTCCACTCGCCCCATGCCGGGCAGCGGATGAGGGCGGCAAAAGCTAGCAGGCAGGCGAACTGGGCAAGGCGACTGTCGGCGACGATGCGCGCAAGGCGTCCCGCGCGTCCGGCATCCGGTGCCTCCATCATCATGCCCGCCATCGAAATCCCCGCAAATTCACGGGGCTTCATAGTCAAGAAAGTCTTACCATTTGGCGAATGCTGGCAGCGAGCCGGTGCAGTGGACGTTTCGCAAGGTGGGGCTATAAAACCCAGCTTCCAACCCCGCTCAGGCTGAGCTTGTCGAAGCCTCCTGAGGCGTGGCGCTGTGCCTCCCATCCTTCGACAAGCTTAGGATGAGCGGGGTGCGTGGAGCAAAAGCAAAGGGCGCCGCCGGTTTCCCGGCGACGCCCTTTCGATAAGCCTGTCCGCGAGGATCAGCCTTCGACGTGCTCGGCCAGCACGGTAAGCCCTGCGTCACCCACTTCGGCGAAGCCGCCGGTGATGCGGATTTCCTCGGGCGCACCGTTCTCGGTCTTGTAGACCTTCAGCGCGCCGTCGGCGATCGTCGACATGAAGGGCGCGTGGCCCGCCAGCACGCCGAACTCGCCTTCGGTGCCGGGGACGACCACCATGTGGACGTCCTCGGAACGGACCAGCTTCGCAGGCGTGACGAGTTCGAAGTGCAGGGGCATATCAGGCGTCCGCCGCCAGCTTCTTGGCCTTCTCGACCGCTTCGTCGATGCCGCCGACCATGTAGAACGCGGCTTCCGGCAGGTGGTCGTACTCACCGTCGACGACGGCCTTGAACGACTTCACGGTGTCTTCCAGCTGGACGAACTTGCCCGAGATGCCGGTGAAGACTTCTGCCACGTGGAACGGCTGCGAGAGGAACTTCTGGATCTTGCGGGCGCGGGCGACCGTGATCTTGTCCTCTTCCGACAGCTCGTCCATGCCGAGAATGGCGATGATGTCCTGCAGCGACTTGTACTTCTGCAGGGTTTCCTGAACGCGGCGGGCGGTCTGGTAATGCTCGGCACCGACGATGCGCGGCTCGAGAACGCGCGAGGTCGAGTCGAGCGGGTCGACTGCCGGGTAGATGCCCAGCTCCGAGATGGCGCGGTTCAGCGTGGTCGTTGCGTCGAGGTGCGCGAACGAGGCGGCCGGTGCCGGGTCGGTAAGGTCATCCGCGGGAACGTAGATCGCCTGGACCGAGGTGATCGAACCCTTGGTGGTCGAGGTGATGCGCTCCTGCAGCGCGCCCATGTCGGTGGACAGGGTCGGCTGGTAGCCCACGGCCGAAGGAATACGGCCAAGGAGAGCCGACACTTCTGCACCCGCCTGCGTGAAGCGGAAGATGTTGTCGACGAAGAACAGGACGTCCTGGCCTTCCTGGTCGCGGAAGTATTCGGCCATGGTCAGGCCCGACAGGGCGACGCGGGCGCGGGCGCCCGGGGGCTCGTTCATCTGGCCGAAAACGAGGGCGACCTTGGAACCGTCCGAGGTGGCGTTGCCTTCGGCGTCCTTGGCGATGACGCCGGCGTCGAGGAACTCGTGGTAAAGGTCGTTGCCTTCACGGGTGCGTTCACCGACGCCCGCGAAGACCGAGACGCCGCCGTGGCCCTTGGCGATGTTGTTGATCAGTTCCTGGATGAGAACCGTCTTGCCCACGCCCGCGCCGCCGAACAGGCCGATCTTGCCGCCCTTTGCGTAAGGGGCGAGAAGGTCGATGACCTTGATGCCGGTGACCAGGATCGAGGCTTCGGTCGACTGGTCGATGAAGGCGGGAGCCTCGGCGTGGATCGGCGAGAACATGTCCGAGCCGATCGGGCCGCGCTCGTCGATCGGGTCGCCGACGACGTTCATGATGCGGCCGAGGGTCTTGGGGCCGACCGGCACCGAGATCTGCTTGCCGGTGTTGGCGACTGCCTGACCGCGGGTCAGGCCGTCGGTGCCGTCCATCGCGATGGTGCGCACGGTGTTCTCGCCGAGGTGCTGGGCGACTTCGAGAACCAGCTTCTGGCCGTTGTTCTCGGTCTCCAGCGCGGAGAGGATGGCGGGCAGCTCGCCTTCGAAGGTCACGTCGACGACAGCGCCGATGACCTGGCTGATCTTGCCGGTAGTGGTGAGGTTGAGCACGGGTGCAGTGGCCATTTCGGTTTCCTTAGCCTGCGGTTCTTAGAGCGCTTCCGCGCCCGCGATGATTTCGACGAGTTCGGTGGTGATCGCAGCCTGGCGGGTGCGGTTGTAGACGATCGTCAGCTTCTTGATGAGGTCGCCGGCATTGCGCGTGGCGTTGTCCATCGCCGTCATCGACGCACCCTGTTCGGACGCGGCGTTCTCCAGCAGCGCGCCGAAGAGCTGGGTCTTCAGGTAGCGCGGGAGCAGGGCGGCGAGGATTTCCTCCTCATCGGGCTCGTATTCGGTGACGGCGTCGGCAGTCTGGGCAACGGCCTTGGGGGCCGGGGCCGGGACCGGGATGATCTGCTGGTCGGTCGGTTCCTGCAGCAGCGCCGAACGGAACTTCGAGTAGAACAGGTGCGCTACGTCGAACTTGCCCGCCTCGTACATCGCGACGAGTTCGTCGGCGACGCGCTCGGCTTCGTCGTAACCGGGGTTACGCACGTCCGAGGTGTCGAACATATGGGCGATCTGGCTGGGGTGCTCGCGGCGGATCACCGCGCGGCCCTTGCGGCCCACGAGGTAGAACAGCACGGTCTTGCCCTGCGCCTGCAGATCACGCGCCTTGGCGAGGGCCGCCTTGACGATATTCGAGTTGAACGCGCCGCACAGGCCCTTGTCCGAGTTCGCGACGACGAGCAGGTGCACCTTGTCGCTGCCGGTTCCGGCGAGCAGCTTGGGGCTGTTGTCGGAGACGGTGATCTTCGACGCCAGCGATCCCATCACTTCGGCGAGACGCGCCGCGTAAGGGCGAGCGTCTTCGGCGGCGGCCTGCGCCTTGCGCAGCTTGGCCGCGGCGACCATCTGCTTGGCCTTGGTGATCTTCTGGGTCGACTTGACCGAGTTGATGCGGCCTTTGAGTTCCTTGAGCGAAGCCACTCGTTGTTCCTCGTTGCGTCGTCCCGGACTTGATCCGGGACCGGTGGCGGTCTTTAGGCGGGACCTTTCAGGAAGGCTGCTTCAAGACCGCCTGCGATCCCGGCTTTCGCCGGGATGACGGTTTAACTTAAGCGAACTGCTTGGCGAAGGCGTCGAGCGCGGCCTTGGTCTTGCTCTTGGCTTCGTCGCCGAAGTCCTTGGTCGAGCGGATCAGCGCCAGCACGTCGGCATGTTCCGAGTGCATGTAGCTGAGCATCTCGGCCTCGTACTCGGTGACCTTCGACACCGGCAGGGCGTCGAGGTAGCCGTTGGTGCCGGCGAAGATCGACACGGTCTGCTCTTCGAAGGCGAGCGGCGAGAACTGCTTCTGCTTGAGCAGTTCGGTCAGGCGCGCACCGCGGTTGAGCAGCTTCTGGGTCGAGGCGTCGAGGTCCGAACCGAACTGGGCGAATGCCGCCATTTCGCGGTACTGCGCCAGCTCCAGCTTGATCGAACCGGCGACCTTCTTCATCGCCTTGGTCTGGGCTGCACCACCGACGCGCGACACCGACAGACCCACGTTGATGGCCGGACGGATGCCCTGGTAGAACAGGCCGGTTTCAAGGAAGATCTGGCCGTCGGTGATCGAGATCACGTTGGTCGGGATGTAGGCCGAAACGTCGCCGGCCTGCGTCTCGATGACCGGCAGGGCGGTCAGCGAGCCGGCGCCGTTCTCGTCGTTCAGTTTGGCTGCGCGCTCCAGCAGGCGGCTGTGGAGGTAGAACACGTCGCCGGGGTAGGCTTCGCGGCCCGGCGGGCGACGCAGAAGGAGCGACATCTGGCGGTAGGCGACGGCCTGCTTGGAAAGGTCGTCGTACACGATGACGGCGTGCATGCCGTTGTCGCGGAAGAATTCGCCCATCGCGGCGCCGGTGTAGGGCGCGAGGTACTGCAGCGGAGCCGGCTCCGAAGCGGTCGCGGCGACGACGATGGAGTATTCCATCGCGCCGTTCTCTTCGAGCTGACGCACGATCTGCGCGACGGTCGAGCGCTTCTGGCCGACGGCGACGTAGATGCAGTAGAGCTTCTTGCCCTCGTCGTCGCCCTGGTTCGCTTCCTTCTGGTTGATGAAGGTGTCGATCGCAACGGCGGTCTTGCCGGTCTGGCGGTCACCGATGATCAGCTCGCGCTGGCCACGGCCGACGGGAACGAGAGCGTCGATCGCCTTCAGGCCGGTCTGCACGGGCTCGTGCACCGACTTGCGCGGGATGATGCCCGGAGCCTTCGATTCGACGCGGGCGCGCTTGTCGGCAACGATCGGGCCCTTGCCGTCGATCGGGTTGCCGAGCGCATCGACCACGCGGCCGAGCAGGCCCTTGCCGACGGGAACGTCGACGATGGTGCCGGTGCGCTTGACGCTGTCGCCTTCCTTGATCTCGGCGTCCGAGCCGAAGATCACGACGCCGACGTTGTCGGCTTCGAGGTTGAGGGCCATGCCCTGCACGCCGTTCGAGAATTCGACCATCTCGCCGGCCTGGCAGTTGTCGAGGCCGTGGATGCGGGCGATGCCGTCACCGACCGACAGAACCGAACCGACTTCCGAAACCTGGGCTTCGGTGCCGAAGCTGGCGATCTGGTCCTTGATGACCTTCGAGATTTCTGCTGCGCGGATATCCATTGTTCTGCCTTTCTTAGCCCTTCATGGCCTGGGCGAGCGAATTGAGACGGGTGCGGATCGAGCTGTCGATGCGCTTGGAACCGATGGTGACGACGAGGCCGCCAAGCAGTTCCGGATCGACGCTGGTCTTGATCTTGACCTTGCGACCCTCACGCACTTCCAGCTTCTGGCGAAGCTGTTCGACCTGTTCGTCGGAAAGCGCGTGGGCGGATGCGACTTCGGCCGTCGCTTCGCCGCGCTGGGCGGCGGCGATGCTGGCGAAGGCGCGGATGATCTCGGGCAGGGCCGACAGGCGGCGATTGCCTGCCAGAACGCCGAGGAAGTTCTTGGTGAGCGGCGAGGTGCCGAGCACGCCCGCGACCGCTTCGATCGCCTTGGCGGCGGCATCGCGGCTGATTTGCGGATTGCGAATCAGCGCGGCAAGCTCGTCGCTCTCGCGCAGGGCCTGGCCGAGGTTGTCGAGGTCGTTCTCAACGGCCGAAACCGAGCCGTTCTCGCTCGCGAGATCGAACAACGCCGAAGCGTAGCGTCCCTGCAAGCTGGCCTTGATGCCTCCGGAATTCTCCACGCCTGTCCTATCCTTACATCGCAGGTGGGTTCGGGTCGGGGACGCAACAACAGCGCGTGCTCCCCCAGCCCGCTGACGGGGCGCGCATAGCGACGATACCGTTACAACGCAAGGTGCCCCTTTGGCCCTGGGGACAAAGGACAGGTAAACAGTTTAAAAGCAAGCGGCAGGAAGCCTGCCGGCGAAGCGGCGTGCAATGTCGGGCACGAATTCGCTGCGGAGTATTCCGACAACCCATCGAATCGAGGGTCTGGCCCGCGCCGTGCCGCCAGTTGTATTACGGCTGACGGCCAGAGAACTTGGGTGAACGGACGCCTCGGTGCATGGCCGTCGATGCGGATCGGTGCTTCTTTGCAGCGTTACTCTGGACGATGCCGACGGAGCAGCGATGCCGACCATTATGCGATGGCTCGAACTGAGATGCGGCCCTTTCGCGGCGAACCGCCTATGCGATATGTCGTCTTGGACGGCATTGGGGAATGCGGACCCGTTTGGCGGAATGTCGCTCGTCGTCGCAGGGAGGACATTTTTCATGCTATCCGGTTCACGGGCGGCGCGGATGAAATGGGAGGCCCCGATTGCTGGCGAGCAAAAGGGCACCGACTTCCGGCTTCCGCTCGACAGTCATCGAAACTTCCGCTTCAAGCCCCGGGGCAGGAGCGGGGGGGCGGTATGACAAACGCTATCGATGAAGCAGGGCAGGAACGTGGCAAATGGGAGCCGTTTCGCCGCTTTCTTGCGCATCCACTGGTGCTTCTGCCGATCGGCGTGGTTCTGGTGGCTCTTGGCGCGATCCTGCCGGGCTTCGTCATCAACGCGCTTCATATCGATCGTTCCTCGCCGCTGCGGGCGCTCTCGGGCTTGCTGGTCGGGATTTGCGGACTGCTGGCTTATCATGCCTTCCTGCGCTGGATCGTGCGGGAGCCGCGCAATGGCGTCCGGCCCGGGCGCGCCGGAGGAGAACTGACAGCGGGTGTGCTGGGCGGCGTGATCCTGTTCAGCCTTGTCGTCGGAGCGGTCGCACTGCTTGGAGGGCTTTCGATCGTCGGGCTGCGAGGCACGGGCGACTTGTGGGTCTGGTTCGGGATCGCATTCTATAGCGGTATGGTGGAGGAGGCCGTGTTCCGCGGCGTCATCCAGCGCCAGCTCGAGGCAGTTTTCGGAACATGGGCGGCGCTGGCGCTGACGTCCG
This sequence comes from Novosphingobium sp. fls2-241-R2A-195, assembly GCF_030209485.1. Classification (NCBI taxonomy): domain Bacteria; kingdom Pseudomonadati; phylum Pseudomonadota; class Alphaproteobacteria; order Sphingomonadales; family Sphingomonadaceae; genus Novosphingobium; species Novosphingobium sp. fls2-241-R2A-195. The sequence goes on along the minus strand of NZ_JARVRY010000005.1, from coordinate 13,360 downwards.
CATTCTTCGGATTCGCCCATCTCATGAATCCCGGTGCCAGCTTGTTTGCCGCCTTCGCCATCGCTTGCGAGGCGGGGATCCTGCTGGGTGCGGCCTATCTTGTAACGCGGCGACTATGGGCGCCGATCGGGCTGCACATGGGCTGGAACTTCACGCAGGGGTGGATCTGGTCGATCCCCGTTTCCGGGGGAGGGACGCCGCGCGGGCTGGTGGAGACGCGCCTCAGCGGGCCTGAACTCCTGACCGGCGGGGCGTTCGGGCTCGAAGCCTCGGGCGTGGCGCTGGTGGTGGCGACGATCGCGGGCGTCGCCCTGCTGCGATACGCCTACCGCAAGGGGGAGTTCATGCCGCCGCGCTGGAAGCGGTGTCACACGAACGAGTAGGGGTCGATGTCGATGTTCACGCGCACCCCGCGTGGAAACTCGAGCGGATCGAGCCATTCGCGCAATGTTTTCTGCAGTTCCGCCGAGCGGCGCGCGTTGATCAGCAGCCGGAAGCGATGGCGGCCACGCAGCAGGGAGAGCGGAGCGGGGGCAGGGCCGAGCACCAGCATGTCGGGGAGGTTCGGCGCTGTCCCGCCGATCGCGCGGGCGGCGGATAGTGCCTCGGCCTGGTCCTCCGAACTGACGATGATCGCAGCCCAACGCCCGAAGGGCGGCGCCCCAGCGTCGCGGCGGGCTTCGGTCTCGGCGGCATAGAAGGCGTCGCGGTCGCCGTTGGCCAGGGCGGCTATCACGGCGGCTTCGGGATGGCGGGTCTGGATGAGGACTTCGCCGGGCTTCTCGCCGCGTCCGGCACGACCCGCGACCTGGGCGATCTGCTGGTAAGTCCTTTCACCGGCTCGCAAATCTCCGCCTTCAAGGCCGAGGTCGGCGTCGACTACGCCCACCAGCGTCAGGTCGGGGAAGTGGTAGCCCTTGGTCACCAGCTGGGTGCCGATGATGACGTCGATCGCCTTGTTTTCCGCCATCGCGACGAATTCGCCGATCGCGGCGGGGGTTTTCATGGTGTCCGAGGTGACGAGGGCGGTGCGCGCTTCGGGCAGGATTTCCGCCACCTCGTCGGCGATGCGCTCCACCCCCGGGCCGCAGGCGACGAGGCAGTCGCCGGTGCCGCAGTCGGGGCAGGCTTCCGGCACGGGTGTCTCGTGGCCGCAATGGTGGCAGGCTAACCTCTTGGAAAACCTGTGTTCTACCAGCCATGCTGTGCAGTTGGGGCACTGGAAGCGGTAGCCGCAGTTGCGGCACAAGGTCAGCGGCGCATAGCCCCGGCGGTTGAGGAACAGCAGAGACTGCTCGCCCTTGGCCAGCCGGTCCTTCATCGCCTCCACCAGCCTGGGTGCGATCCAGCGGCCGCGTTCGGGGGCCTCTTCGCGCAGGTCCAGGATGTTGATCGCGGGCAATGTCGCGCCGCCGAAGCGCGAGGGCAGGTCGATCTTGCGGTAGACCCCGGCTTCGGCCAGCTGCATCGATTCCAGCGCCGGGGTGGCGCTGGCCAGAACTATAGGAATTCCTTCGAATTTCGCGCGCATCACGGCCACGTCGCGGGCGTTGTAGCGCACCCCGTCGTCCTGCTTGAACGAGATTTCGTGCGCCTCGTCGACCACGATCAGGCCCAGATTCGCGTAAGGCAGGAACAGCGCAGAGCGGGCACCCACGATGACCTTAGCGGCACCTAACGATACCGCACGCCACGCCCGGCGCCTTTCGCTGGACTTCAAGGAGGAATGCCACAGCACCGGCGGCACCCCGAAGCGATGCTCGAAGCGGCGCAGGAAATTTTCGGTCAGCGCGATCTCGGGGAGCAGCACCAGCACTTGCCGCTCCATGCGTATCGCTTCGGCGACAGCCTCGAAGTAGCACTCGGTCTTGCCCGAGCCGGTGACGCCGTCGAGCAGGAAGGGGGCGAACTTCTTTGCCTTCACCGCCTCGACGAAAATGTCGGCGGCGTCCTGCTGGATGTCGTTGAGCTTCGGCTCGGCGAATTCCGGGCGGGCAGGGGGATAGGGCCGGTCGAGATCGACCGTCACCGCCTCCAGCAGTCCCGCGCCGACCATGCCGCGCAGCACGCCTTCCGATACGCTGGCGAGTTCTGCCAGTTCTCGGATCGCGCCCTGCTCCCCCTGCAGCGCATCGAGCGCTGCGGCGCGCTGGGGCGTAAGGCGGGCGGGCTCCTCGCCGGTCAGGCGGTATTCGGTGGTCGTGCCGCCGCCGCGCAGCGCCGACATGCTGCCCAGCGCCATGCGCGCAACCGACGACAGCGGGGCGCAGTAGTAATCGGCGGTCCATTCGATCAGCCGCCGCAACCGCTCCGACAGCGGCGGCGCGGGCATCACGCCGAGCAAAGGTCTCAGTTTGCTTTCAGGCACTTCCTGCGCATTTAGGCGTTCTGGCTCCCAGACGATGCCCAACACCTGTCGCGGACCGAGGGGGGCGATGACGATCGATCCGAATTCGATCGTCATTCCCTCCGGCACGCGATAGTCGAGGACGCCCAGCGCGGCGTTGAAGACGAGGAGTCGGACACGTTGCATCTGCGTTCATATAGGCGCGGGCAAACGGGGTCGTGAAGGAGTACGCGCAGATGAATGGGGGATCGAGCATGCAGGCAGTGGGACGACGGGCAGTTTTGGCCGGATTTCTGGCTACGGGCGTCATGGCACTACCGGGCTGCACCACGATCGGGCGGCCCAGCTATACCGATATCATCGAGAACCTGCTGATGCTTTCCAGCCAGCGCGCCTTCGCGCGGCTGACGCAGCCCGACGGTTTCTGGGACAGCCAGGTCGCCCGCATCAACATGCCGGTGCTGTTCGGCCGTCCGGGGTCGGTGGCGCAGAAGGTGTTCCGCTCGCCGCTGTTCAAGGAAAAGCTCCAGCGCGAACTGAACCGCATCGCCGAGGACGGCGCGCGCGTCGCGGCACCGATCGTCTACGACGCGGTCCGCTCGCTGACGGTGACCGACGCGCTGGCTCTGCTGCGGGGCGGGGATACTTCGGCGACGACGTTCCTGCGCCAGTCGATGGGCTCCGGCCTCGTCAATGCGATGATCCCGGAACTCGACCGGGTGATGCGCATGGCCGAGGACCCGATCCTCAATACCGCCGTCAATGCGCTGACCGGCGTGAACATGGCGGACGCGGCGCATGCCCTGGCGCTCGAGGCGGACAATGCGATCTGGTACGAGATCGGCGCGCAGGAAGCGGATATCCGCGCGCATCCCGAAAGCACCAATGACGGCGCGCTGATCGCGGCGTTGAAGCTGGCTAAGGGCATTTAATCGATAAACCCCCGTCATCCCAGCGAAAGCTGGGACCGCTGGCCGAGCCAAGCCCAACCCTCGGCGGGGCTGAGTTCGAACGCGCGTTGGCCGTAACAGGCCAGCGGTCCCAGCTTTCGCTGGGATGACGGGGTTGTGCGCGCATGCCAACACGGGTGGCACCCCGGCGCGGCATTGCCTATAGGGGCGCCCAGAATCGCCGCCCACTCGCGGCGCCGCAGGGATACGCACGCCATGAAGTTCTTCGCCGACACCGCCGAAATCGCCGACATCAAGGAACTGGCCGACACCGGCCTGCTCGACGGCGTCACCACCAACCCGTCGCTGATCGCCAAGTCGGGCCGTGACTTCATGGAAGTTACTCGTGAGATCTGCGGCCTGACCACCGGCCCCGTCAGCGCCGAAGTCGTCGCGCTTGACCACGCGGGCATGATGCGCGAGGCCGAAATCCTGCGCAAGATCGCCGACAACGTCTGCATCAAGGTGCCGCTTACCATCGACGGCCTCAAGACCTGCAAGGCGCTGACCGGCGAAGGCACCATGGTCAACGTGACGCTGTGCTTCTCGGCCAACCAGGCGCTGCTCGCCGCCAAGGCCGGCGCGACCTTCGTGTCGCCCTTCGTCGGCCGTCACGACGACAACGGCTTCGACGGCATGGCGCTCATCAGCGACATCCGCCTGATCTACGACAACTACAACTTCGCGACCGAGATTCTGGTCGCCTCAGTGCGCCACGGCATCCATGTCCTCGAAGCGGCCCGCATCGGCGCCGACGTGATGACCGCGCCGCCGTCGGTCATCAAGGGCCTGTTCAAGCACGTCCTGACCGAAAAGGGCATCGAAGGCTTCATGGCCGACTGGGCCAAGACCGGCCAGTCGATCTGATCCGGACCCTTCGACAAGCTCAGGGTGAGCGGGATTGGTGAAGTAACTTCTCACTCCGCTCAGGCTGAGCTTGTCGAAGCCCGGGCAGCAAACACATTCCTCGTCATTGCGAGCGTAGCGAAGCAATCCAGGGCGGCGCTGAACGGCCCTGGATTGCTTCGCTACGCTCGCAATGACGAAATGCGCAGGCCCCTCTCACATCGCCCATTTGAGCCCGCCGCGCCAATGCGCTAGGCACCTCGGGCAATGTCCGACGAATCCCCAACCGATCGCTTCAAGTCCGTCCTCACCGGAGCCTCGCGCGCCATCGCGCAGGAGGCGGAGGTCGAAGTGAACTGGACCGCCGATGCGCCCAGTTCCACCGGCAACACCTTCCGCGTGCCGATGCCCGGCCGCAGCCTGCCGCGCGCCGCCGCGATGCAGGCGCGCGGCTTCGCCGACAGCTTCGCGCTCAAGCTGCGGCATCACGACGACAGGCTGCACATGCGCAATGCCCCCGCCGAGCCGACCGCGCGCGCCGCGTTCGATGCGGTGGAGACGGTGCGCTACGAGGCGCTGGGCGCCAATGCCTACGACGGCATGCGCGACAATCTGGACGCCGCGCTGCTGACGCGCATCATCTCCGACCCGATCAGCCGCGCTGACACGCCCGACGCCGTGCCGGTCCCCGCCGCGTTGGCCTTGCTGCTGCGCGAGCGCCTGACCGGTCAGGAAATCCCTGAGATCGCCCGCCCCGGCGTCGAAATGGTCCGCAAGTGGATCGAGCGCAAGGCCGGCACCGACTTCGACGCGCTGGCGAATTCGCTGCACGACCAGAAGGCGTTCCAGAGCCTGTCGCTCGACATGCTGCAGCATCTCGAACTCACCCGCGCGGAGGAAGTGCCGCAGGAACCTACCGACATGGAGGACATGGACGGCGAGGAAGAGACCGAGGAGCAGGAGGAAGGCGGCGAAGAGGGCCAGGACCAGAATCCCGCCGAAATGGCCGCCGAACCCTCGCAGGGCGACGACGAGGGCGAGAGCGAGGCCGAAGGCGAAACCTCCGACGACATGGAGGAGGGCGAAGACGGCCAGGAAGGCGAGGAGGGCATGCTCCCCGTCCGCCCGAACCGCCCGTGGACGGACATCCCGGACAGCTTCGACTACAAGGTCTTCACCGAAGCCTTCGACGAAGTGGTCGGCGCCTCGGACCTCTGCGACGAGGAGGAACTGACCCGCCTGCGCGCTTATCTGGATGCGCAACTCAAGGGTCTGCAGGGCGTTGTCACGCGGCTTGCCAACCGCCTCCAGCGCCGCCTGATGGCGCAGCAGAACCGCTCGTGGGACTTCGACCAGGAAGAGGGCCTGCTCGACGCCGCGCGTCTGGCGCGCGTGGTCGTCTCGCCGGGGCAGTCGCTGTCCTACAAGATCGAGCGCGACGTGGAGTTCAAGGACACCGTCGTCACCCTGCTGCTCGACAATTCCGGCTCGATGCGCGGCCGCCCGATCTCGATCGCGGCGATCAGCGCGGATGTGCTGGCGCGCACGCTGGAGCGCTGCGGCGTGAAGGTCGAAATCCTCGGCTTCACCACCCGCGCGTGGAAGGGCGGCCAGAGCCGCGAAAGCTGGCTGGCGAACGGCAAGCCCGCGCACCCCGGCCGCCTCAACGACTTGCGCCACATCGTCTACAAGAAGGCCGACGAGCCCTGGCGCCGCGCCAAGAAGAACCTCGGCCTGATGATGCGCGAGGGGCTTCTCAAGGAGAACATCGACGGCGAGGCGCTGCTCTGGGCGCACAACCGCATGCTGGCGCGTCAGGAGGACCGCCGCATCCTGATGGTCATCTCCGACGGCGCGCCGGTGGACGATTCGACCCTCTCGGTGAACTCGGCGGGCTATCTGGAGGCGCACCTGCGCCGCGTGATCGAATGGATCGAGAGTAAGTTCCCGGTCCAGCTGGTGGCGATCGGCATCGGCCACGACGTGACCCGCTACTACCGCCGCGCCGTGACGATCATGGACGCCGAGCAACTCGGCGGCACGATGATCGAGCAACTCGCGGGGCTGTTCGAGGAGGAGTGAACAATTTTTAATCGCCAGATTGCGATTGCCGGGAAGTTTAACTTGAACTAATTCTCGATCCTCTTCCCGGGCAGGAAGAAACGGGGGTTAAATGAACAAGTTTTGGACGGCCGGCCTTGGGCTGGTCTTTGCCGTCGGCTTTATGCCGGCGGCGTTTGCGCAAGTGGGCGGACAATCCGGCAATACCCTGACACAGGGTATGGTGCAGATGACGCTGGAAGTCGGGAAGACCTCGCAGGGCGAGGTGCTCGAGACGTTCGGTGCGCCCAACATCACGACTGTCGACGGGCAGGGCAACGAGATGTGGGTCTATGACCGGCATGCCACCGTGACGAGCAACAAGTCCGGCGGCTTTTCGATCGGCCTGGGTCTTGGTGCCGGCGGTGACGGCGTTGCTGGTCTCGGCGGTCTCGGCTTCGGCAAGAAGAAGTCGTCCTCAGAAACGTCGCAACGCACCATGACGCTCATCATCAAATTCGACCGGGCGAAGATCGTTTCCGATTTCCGCAGCCGTTCCAGCTCTTTCTGAGGCTTCACATCATGAATATCACGAAGTCTGTCACAGCGCTCGTCGCTGCAACCGCGATTGCTTGCGCCGTTCCCGCCATCGCAAAAGACAAGGCTCCCGAACTGTCGGGACTGGAGCTGCAGCAGATCCAGAGCCACGATGTCGAGGCCGACAAGTCGATTGTATTCAGCTCGGTGATGAGCGTGCTGCAGGATGCCGGTTATCGTATTCAGGCGGCTGATCTGGATACAGGTCTTATCACCGGTCTTGGGTCGTCGAAGGGCAAGCTGACCTACAATCTCCTGACCGGGTTCGGAAAGTCGAAGAAAACGCCTTTCGTCAGTGCCTATATCGAGAAGATTGGCCCCGCTATCACGCGCATTCGCTTGAATTTCGTCATGGCCAAGATGAAATCGACGATTTATTCCTCGCAGCCGCAGGACGAAGAACCGATCCTTGATGTGGCAGTCTACAAAGACGCCTTCGAAAAGCTCGACCAGGCGGTGTTTCTACGCCAGTCGATGAACGCGGCCCCTGCGGCACCGGCCTCCGTACCTGTCGCGGCGACGACTGTTCAGGCCACTGTCAAGTAATCTGTCAAGCGGGAGGCGTCCTGCGCCTCCCGCTTGACTGCCGCGCGCCTCCGCCTATTCGGCAAGGCATGACTGACGTATCCCAGCTGACGCTGTTCAACAGCCTGACCCGCAAGCTCGAAATGTTCGAGCCCGTCCACCCGGGCGAGGCGCGCGTCTATACCTGCGGGCCGACGGTCTACAACTACCCACACATCGGCAACATGCGCGCCTATGTCTTCGCGGACATTCTGGGTCGGACGTTGAGCCACAAGGGTTACAAGCTCACCCACGTCATCAACATCACCGACGTCGGCCATCTCACCGACGATGCCGATGCGGGCGAGGACAAGATGGAGAAGATGGCGCGCACGCAGTCCCAGTCCATCTGGGACATCGCGGAGCATTACACGCAGGCCTATTGGGCCGACATCAAGGCGCTGGGCATCCGCCAGCCGGCGAAGTGGTCGATCGCCACCGACTACGTTCCGCAGATGATCGAATTCGCCGAGAAGATCGCGCCAATCCATTGTTATGAATTGGAAAGCGGTCTCTACTTCGACGTCTCCACCGTCGCCGATTACGGCCGCCTCGCGCGCGCCGTCACCGAGGAGGGCGAGGGGCGCATCGAGGCCGTGGACGGCAAGCGCAACGCCGCCGACTTCGCGATCTGGCGCAAGACGCCCGAGGGCGAGAAGCGGCAGATGGAGTGGGATTCGCCCTGGGGCAAAGGCGCGCCGGGCTGGCATCTCGAATGCTCGGTGATGAGCGGCGATCTGCTCGGCTTTCCGTTCGACATCCACACCGGCGGCATCGACCACCGCGAGATCCATCACCCCAACGAGATCGCCCAGAACCAGGCGTTTTGCTGCAACCCCGGAGACTCCTGCGGCCTCGACGTGCCCGCAAATTCGGGCGCCAAGGTGTGGATGCACAACAATTTTCTTGTCGAGCGCTCAGGCAAGATGAGCAAGTCCTCGGGCGAATTCCTGCGGCTGCAATTGCTGATCGACAAGGGCTACCACCCACTCGGCTACCGCATGATGTGCCTGCAGGCGCATTACCGCAGCGAACTGGAATTCAGCTGGGAAGGTCTCGCGGCCGCACTGGTGCGTCTCAAGCGCATGATCATCGTCGCCGAGCGTCTTGCCGACGTGGAAGCCGGTGAACCCTCGCATCCCAAGCTCGCGCCGATGCTCGAAACGTTCGAGAAGGCGATCGGCGAAGACCTCAACACCGCGATCGCGCTGACCGCGCTGGAAGAGGTGTTGGCCGCGAAGAAGGTCGATCCCGCCGCCAAGCGCGCCGTGGTCGAGGCAATGGACGCGGTGCTCGGGCTCGACCTGTTCGGCACCGCGCGCGCCGATCTGCGCCTGCGTCCCAAGACGGCGGCAATTACCGAGGCGGAGATCGAGGACGTGCTCGCCGCCCGCAAGCAGGCGCGTGCCGACAAGGACTTCGCGACGTCCGACGCCCTGCGTGACGAACTTGCCGCCGAGGGTGTCGAGGCGATGGACGGCGATCCGCTCGGCTGGGAATGGAAGCTGGCCTGATTGTTGTTGGCATTGTTGCCATGAACGCAAGGGCGGATGCCGAACCCGCCCTTGTCTTCCCGCGCGGATGCTCCGAGGCTGGCAAGCTATTGTGGTTGCCCGGATTAGGAGTGCCCCATGACCGCCGCGCTGATCAATGCCAACTCGCGCCCATGGCTGGAGGGCAAGCTGCCCGAGGGCGTCGAGCCGCTGTGGTTCGAGGATGCCGACCAGCTCATGGCGCTGGCACCTCGCGCCGAAGTGGCATGGCTGGACATGATCGCGCCGCCCAAGGCCCGCGAGGCATTGCCCCTGATGACCGGGCTCAAGTGGTATTGCGCTATGTCCTCGGGCGTGGACTGGCTGCCGCTCGACCTTTTCCGGGAGCGCGGCGTCGCGCTGACCAACGGCGCGGGAATCCATGCGCAGAGCGTATCCGAATATGCGCTCATGGGCATGCTGACGATAGCCAAGGGCTGGCGCGAGGTCGTGCGGGCGCAGGACCGCCACGAATGGCTGCCCGATTCGCCGGGCAAGCGTGAACTGCTGGACAGCGAAGTGCTGGTGATCGGCGCGGGCGAGATCGGTGCGAAGATCGCCGGGATGCTGCGTGTATTCGGCGCCAAAGTCACCGCCGCGCGCCGCACGCCGGGTGAAAGCGAACTCGGGCAGGACGAATGGCAGGGCGCGCTCGGGCGGTTCGACTGGGTGATCCTGATCGTCCCCTCGACGCCGCAGACGACCGGCATGTTCGGCGCGGAGCAGTTCGCGGCGATGAAGCCGGGCGCGGTCCTGCTCAATTTCGCGCGCGGTACGGTGATTGACCAGGGCGCGCTGCTCGCCGCGATCGATTCGGGGCATCTGGGTGGGGCGTTCCTCGACGTGACTACGCCCGAGCCGCTGCCCTCGGACCATCCGCTGTGGTCGCGCGAGAACGTGCATATCTCCATGCACTTGTCCGGCCGCGCGCAGGATGCATTGTTCGCGCGCGGCTCGGCGCGGTTTCTCGGTAACCTCGGGCGCTATTTACGCGGAGAGCCGCTGGCGCATCAGGTCGATCTCGCGCAGGGTTACTAGCTCTGCTTGCCCCCGCCTGATATTTTCTACGGCGAGGCTGATTAATTCATCAGGGACGGTCCTGAACAGAATCGCGTATCAGCCTCGATCAAGACGGCCGGGCATCAGGGACCGGCGGCAGGAAGAGGGAAAGCTGGATCATGGCCGAGAGCGACAAGCGCAAGGCGTCGGACCTGTTCATCGAATGTCTCGAGCAGGAAGGTGTCGAGTATATCTTCGGCGTGCCGGGCGAGGAAAACCTCGATTTTCTGGATTCGCTGTCGCGTTCGAAGCAGATCAAGCTGATCCTGACGCGGCATGAGCAGGGTGCGGGCTTCATGGCGGCCACTTATGGACGTCATACCGGCAAGGCGGGCGTGTGCCTTTCTACGCTGGGGCCGGGCGCGACGAACTTCGTCACCGCCGCCGCTTATGCGACGCTCGGCGGCATGCCGATGCTGATGATCACCGGCCAGAAGCCGATCAAGAAGTCGAAGCAGGGGCGATTCCAGATCCTCGATGTCGTCTCGATGATGCAGCCGATCACCAAGTATGCGCACCAGATGGCATCCTCGGACAACATTCCGAGCCGCGTGCGCGAGGCGTTCCGCATCGCCGAGGAAGAGAAGCCGGGTGCGACGCATATCGAGCTTCCCGAGGATATTGCCGACGAGCACACCGATTCGCGCCCCGTTCCGCGCTCGATCGTGCGGCGCCCGACGGCGGACGTGAAATCGATCGTCCAGGCCGTCGATGCCCTGCAGACGGCGAAGCGTCCCGTTCTCGTGATCGGCGCAGGCGCGAACCGCAAGATGACCAGCAAGATGTTGAGCGAGTTCGTCGAGAAGACCGGCATTCCGTTCCTCACCACCCAGCTCGGCAAGGGCGTGATCGACGAGCGCCATCCCAAGTTCCTGGGCTGCGCTGCGCTGTCTTCGGGCGATTTCGTGCACCGTGCGATCGAGGACGCCGACTGCATCGTCAACATTGGCCACGACGTGATCGAGAAGCCGCCGTTCTTCATGCACAACGACGGCACCCGCGATGACCGCACGGTGATCCACATCTCCACCAAGACGGCCGAGGTGGATCCGGTCTACTTCCCGCACATCGAGGTGATCGGCGACATCGCCAACGCCATGTGGCAGATCAAGGAGGCGATCACGCCTTCGCCCAAGTGGAACTTCGATTCGATGCTGCGCTTCCGCGCCGCCGAGGTCGAGCACACCGCGAAGCTGGCGGCGGACGAGCGCTTCCCGATCTTCCCGCCCCATGCCGTGCAGCAGGTGCGCGACGCGCTGCCCGACGATGCGATCGTCTGCCTCGACAATGGCGTCTACAAGCTGTGGTTCGCACGCGGCTATTGCGCGATGAAGCCGAACACGGTGCTGCTCGACAACGCGCTGGCGACGATGGGGGCAGGGCTGCCCTCGGCGATGGCGAGCGCGATGGTCTATCCCGAGCGCAAGGTCTTCGCGGTTTGCGGTGACGGCGGGTTCATGATGAACAGCCAGGAGATGGAGACGGCGGTGCGCCTCGGTCTCAACCTGACGGTGCTGATCCTGAACGACAATGCCTATGGCATGATCCGCTGGAAGCAGGCCAACATGGGCTTCGCGGACTTCGGGCTGAACTATGGCAACCCGGACTTCGTGCAGTATGCGCAGAGCTACGGCGCCAACGGCTACCGGGTTGAGAGCGCCGCGCACCTCAAGGAACTGCTTGCGCACTGCCGCGATACGCCCGGCGTGCACCTGATCGACTGCCCGGTCGATTATTCCGAGAACGACCGCATTCTCAATACCGAGATCAAGGAACTCTCGCGGGCTCTGTAAGGCCTTTCGCCATCGCGAATGAAACGACGCCCCAGGGTATCATCAGGCTGTCCTGGGGTCTTCGTTTTCGGGTATTCGTGCAAGTACCTTCAATCATATCGCTGTCATTCCCGCGAAGGCGGGAACCCAACTGATGATCTTTCAACAGGCAATGTCAGGAGATGGATTCCCGCCTTCGCGGGGATGACGAGGAAGGTTTAAACAGCGCTCTGGCGGCGATGCCTCAGTAATCCACCAGCACCAGTACTTCGATGTGCACGGTCATGCGCGGCAGGTCCTGTCGGTGCTCGACCGACGTTAACGCCGCGTCGGCCACCAGATGGCGCGGGATGGTGAATTCGTGGTCGGGCAGGGCAGCGATGAATGCCTCTCCCTCGGTCACCGCTTCCGCGCCTTCGAAGGCCAGCACGATCGTATGGCGGGCGCCGGAGAACGTGGCGCTGGCCCAGTCGCGCTCGGCATGGCTCAGCAAGTCGGCATCGGGACCGGCGAGGCCCAGCACTTCGGACAGCAGCCGCAGCCATGGGCCGCGTGTCGGGGCCTTGGCGGGCACGAAAGCACGGCGCATTTCCCGCGTGAGTTCAGACTGCATGGCGGTTCTCCCCGGCGCCGGTAAGGTAGGTCTGCATGAATCGCTCGACTCGCGCGGCGGTGTCACCGCGCGGCACCCGGCCGTTGCGCAGATCCGCCACGAAGCGCGGGTCCTGCGCGGCGAGGCGGCCGAATTTGGTCCACGGCATGTCGGTCTGGCGTAGGAAGCGCTCGATCTCGCGCAGGAGCATCCGGTCTGGTCCTTTCATGTAGGAATTCGCTTGATGTTTCCATTTTGTTCCGTTCTAAATCCTACATGTCTAGGAAATTTCCTACGGATACGGATTACAAAATGGTAAGCGACCCGACCCGTCTGCGCCTGCTGGAACTGGCCGAGAAGCGGCGCGTGAGCTTGTCCCGGCTCTCGGCCATGCTGGGCAAAAACCCCGCCTATCTTCAGCAATTCATCCGCAAGGGTAGTCCGCGCAAGCTGGAGGAGCACGATCGCGGGATGCTCGCGCGGTTCTTCGGTGTGGATGAGGCGGAACTGGGCCAATCGAAGGAAATTTCCTATGCCGTTCCGGAGCAATCACGCAGACGCAGCTGGATCGATGTTCCGCGCCTGGCGGTGGGTGCTTCGGCGGGGCCGGGGGCGACGGCCGAAGGAGAGCAGGTGGTGGACACCATCCGCTTCTCCGGGCGCTGGCTACGGTCGATGGGGCTACAGCCGGAAAATCTCTCCACCATCGTGGTGAGCGGCGATTCGATGGAGCCGACGCTGCGTGACGGCGATGAAATCCTCGTCGACCGGACCTTGCGTGCCTTGCGCGACGGTATTCATGTCGTTCGGCTGGGGGACAGCCTGCTGGTGAAGCGCATCGACGTCTCGCGGCCGGGGCTGGTCGTACTGATCAGCGACAACCCTGCCTATCCTCCGGTCGAATGCGGCGCCCGCGACGTCGAGGTGATCGGCAGGGTGGTCTGGAAGGGTGGGCGCATCTAGAGTTTGTTCTGTTGAAGCGGCACCGGCCCACGCCCCCACCCGACCTCCCACTCTTATGTTCGTTTTCAAGAGCCTTCGGCATGATGATGTCCTTTCCG
>NZ_JARVRY010000025.1:0-116325 GCF_030209485.1 Novosphingobium sp. fls2-241-R2A-195 | reverse complement strand
ACATGTTCGTCGAAATCCTGCCGCACGTCTCGGTCGCGGACTTCGTGCGCCGGGCTAAAGGGCGCTCGTCACGCAAGATCCAGCAGGAGTTCGAGCACATCCGCAAGCGCTACTGGGGACAGCGCTTCTGGCAACGCGGCTACTTCTCGACCACTTCCGGCAACATCACCGATGACATCATCATGCGGTATCTCGACAAACATACACACAAGGATGGCTTCAGCCCCCCCTCATGATCCTACCGGCGTCAGCCGGTCAGTCATTCAGTGGCCGCTTCCGTCTCGATGCGCCGGAGCAATCGCTGGCGCTGATCGGCGCACTGTTCGGGCTGGAGCCGCAGCGACGCGGCGGCGCGATCTACCTGGACAAACCGGGCGTCGCCGCCTGAAGCTGTTCAGGCAGCGGCCAGGGTTTTGGCCAGCAGCGTACGCATCTGCTCCTCGACGCCCTCGCCGAAGCCCACGCCCATCGTCAGGCAGCGGCTATCCCCGCCAGGCCATGAACGATGGCCGGTGCCGGTGGTGTCGAGCATCACCAGCACGTCGCCGGGGCCAAGGCGGCGACGCGTCCCGTCGGTCGCCTCGATCTCCCACTCACCCTCCAGCGTGATCGACAAGCCGGCCATGCCGCAAGGGTGCCAGTCGGTGCAGTGGTTGGGATCGCCGGTCGCTATGCCCCAGATCGAGGCCGGGGCGATGCCTTCCCAGTGCGCAGTGCCATCCTTGGCGATCACCTTGCGGGTCAGGGGAATTTCAAGATCGACGAGGCGCGATCCGCCATCGGCTTCGGCATAGATGCACACGGCGGTCTTGGTCATTTCACATCTCCCCGAGTGATCAGCCCGCACGACGAAAACGCCGGTGGACAGGCTGTGAACAAATGATATATAGATATAACAATATAGGCAACAAGAGAGCGTGCAAGACGTGTCGGTTCTGATCAGCGAAGTTGGCCCCCGCGACGGCCTCCAGAACGTCAAGGCAGTGATGCCGACCGAGGCCAAGAAGGCGTGGATCGCCGCCGAGGCCGCCACCGGCGTGCGCGAGATCGAGGTGGGGAGCTTCGTTCCCGCCAAGCTCCTGCCGCAACTGGCGGACACTGCCGAGATCGTCGCTTTTGCGCGCACCCTGCCGGACCTGACGGTGGCGGTACTGGTGCCCAATGCGCGCGGCGCGGCCGATGCGATCGCGGCCGGGGCGCACAAGCTGACCCTGCCGCTGTCGGTCTCGGAAACGCACTCGCTCAAGAACCTGCGCCGCACGCACGATCAGGTGATCGAGGAAGCCGCCCGCATCGCCGCGATGATCCGCGAACTGCCCGAGGGCGAACGCCCGCACTTCGAGGGCAGCCTGTCCACCGTGTTCGGCTGCACGCTGGAGGGCAGCGTGCCCGACGCGCAGATCGCCCGACTGGCGGAGCGGCTGATGGAAGTCGGCTGCGACGAAGTCGGCTTGTCCGACACTACCGGCTACGCCGATCCTTCGGCCGTGCGGCACCTCGTCAAGCTGGTGCGCGGCGTGGTGGGCGACAAGGCGCTGACCGGCATTCACTTGCACAACACGCGCGGCCTGGGTCTCGCCAACGTGCTGGCGGCGCTGGAATGCGGTCTCGACACGATCGACGCCTCGCTCGGCGGCCTCGGCGGCTGCCCCTTCGCGCCCGGCGCCAGCGGCAATATCGTGACCGAGGATCTGGTGTTCATGCTCGAAGCGATGGGCATCGATACCGGGATCGATCTCGATCGTCTCTTCAAGGTCCGTTCGATCGTTGCCGAGGCGCTTCCGGGCGAGCCGCTCTACGGCTTCGTCACCGATGCCGGCCTGCCTTTGGGCTTCGATCCTGGAGCGCGGCGGGAGGCGGCGTAAGGTTCCCGAGCCTCTGCGCCGTTCTCGCTGTGCGGACAACGTGATCTCGCTCTTCCATAGACCCCTGCGCGTAAGCTAGCGTCCTGCCCTTGGTCCTCCTCCCTCCCTCAAGGACGCTAGCAACATCGTCATGACACATGACCTGAAACGGGTGCCCACCCGCACGGCGGCCGCCTATGGCGCCGGGCAGCTCGGCGCGCAGATCTTCCGCGACACGCCGGCCGTTCTCCTGCCGATCTTCATGACCACGATCCTGGGCATCCCGCCCTGGCTCTCGGGGTTCGTCATCCTGATCCCCAAGCTGTGGGTGATCGTCTGCGACCCGCTGGTCGGCGTTTTTTCAGACCGCAAGAAGGAGGCTTGGGGACGCACCGGGTTCCTGACCCTCGGCGCGATCCTGACGAGCATCGGTTTCGCAAGCCTCTTCGCCATCGTCGAATATCCCAGCCCTTATGTTGCTGCGGCGGCGGTCTGCGTGCTGTTCCTGGTCGCCTCGACCGCCTTCAGCATCTACTCGGTGCCCTATCTGGCGGTTGCGTCCGAGCTGTCGAACGACACGCACGAGCGTACCCGCATCCTGACGTTCCGCATGGCGGCGACGATCGGCGGCGTGGTGATCGGTGTCGGCGTCGCGCAGCCGCTAGTCTTCGCGCTCGGCGGCGGTGCCCATGGCTGGCACGTCATGGCGTTCTCCTTCGCGGCGCTCTGCCTCGTCTCGATGCTGGTCCCGGCCATCGGCCTGCGTGGCGTGCCGCTGCTCAAGGGCACGCAGGCGCCGGGGCGGCTGAAGGAGCAGTTGGGTTCCGTGGCGTCGAACAAGCCATTCATGATCCTGCTGGTGACGACCTTCATCCAGGGCATCGGTCAGGCTTCGAGCTATACCGTCATAGGGTTCTACTACGTCTACGCGCTGAACCTGGTGCACATCATCCCGACTTTCGTGATCGCGATGGCCTGCGGCAGCCTGCTGAGCCAGCCGACGTTCCTTTACCTGTCGCGCCGCTTCGGCAAGGAGAAGTGCTACGTCGTCGGTTCGGTGCTGTGGATGCTGGTCACCGTGACCTGGTTCTTCGTCGAGCCCGAAAGCCCCGTCGTCATGACCCTGCCCCTGATCGGCGACGTCACCCGCGAGGGCCTGCTGGTGCTCGCGCGCGGCGTGTTCATCGGCATTGTCAACACCGGCTTCCTGTTGCTCTCGTTCTCGATGCTGACCGATACCGTGGACCTCCATCGCCGCCGCCACGGCTCGGCGAACGAGGGCGTGTTCTCGGGTATCTTCAGCGCCGCCGAGAAGCTGGCCTTCGCGCTCGGCCCGCTGGTGGCGGGGATCATCATGAGTGCTTTCGGCTTCGTCTCCTCCACCCACGGCGTGGTGCAGCAGAGCCAGCACGCGGTGCTCGGCGTGATCCTGCTCTATTCGGCGGTTCCGGTGATCACGCAGTTCCTGAGCCTGCTGGTGTTCTCGCGCTACCGTCTCGACCCGGCCGAGATTTCGACCGGGCCGGAGAACTGGCAGGACGCCGCCCGCCTCGAGCCGTCGCCCGGTCTGGAGCGCTGATCGCGCTATTACGGCGACGACAAAAAGCCCGCCTCGTGCAAAACTAGGCGGGCTTTTTCATGCCTGACGGTAAGTAATGTTCAGGCGCCGGGGATGTTGCCGCCGTCGACCGGGATGAACACGCCCGACACCGCCTTGTTGGCCGGATCGGCAAGGAACAGCACACTGTTCGCGATGTCTTCCGGCGTGGCGAGGCGGCCGAGCGGGCTGTAGGTCTCCATCTTGGCGAGGAAATCGCCGTCGCTCTCGCCGTCCAGCTTGTTGCCCATGAGCATCTCGGTCGGCACTGCGCCCGGCAGCACCGCATTGACGCGCACGCCGTAGCGCCCCGCCGCGCGCGCGGCCGTGCGCGTGGTCATCAGCACCGCCGCCTTCGAGCCGCAATAGGCCGCGCCGGTGGGGTTGGCGGTGATCGACATGCCCGAACCCATGTTGACGATGGCGCCGCCGTTGCCCTTGGCCTTCATCCGCCGGATCGCGTGCTTGCAGCCGAGGAACACGCCGTCGGAGTTGATCGCGAAATGCTTCTGCCACATTTCAAGCGGCATGTCCTCGAATGGGATGTTGGGCCGGTAGATGCCGGCGTTGTTGACGAGCACGTCGATGCCGCCCAGTTCGCGGTCGATGTAGTCCATCAGGGCGATCCAGGAGTCCTCGCTGGTTACGTCCAGCGTGCGCTCGATGATCTTGCCATCAGCCGAGATGTCGCCCGAGGCGGCGAGATCGGCGCTGATGACGGTGGCTCCGCGTGCGGCGAAGGCCGAGACGATGGCTTGGCCCAGACCGCCTGCACCACCGGTCACCACGACGTTCAGTCCGGCAAAATTGTCTTGAATCATCGTGACTTGATATCCCGAAAAAGTGCGCTTTGGGCCCATCGCCCGCTCAGTCGCAGCCGTGAGCCTGTCTCGCGGTTAACCTTCGTCGTTCGCGGGCAAGCACGGATTCTGGGGGCTCTCCGCCTAGTGATAAATCATCGGCTGGTGATCAACAAACTCGACTCAAATTGTTCAAAATCGGATGTGAGGCACCTTCGTCGGACAACAAAGGTTCGGGGAAAATCGCCATGTCCAGTCGGTTCGCTTTCCTTTTCAGCACCGCTTTCGCCACCACTCTTTTTACGGTGCCTGCCATGGCACAGGAGGCTCCGCAGGTATCGTCCGATGCTGTTGGGGGCAATGACATCGTCGTCACCGCGCAGCGCCGCGAACAATCGCTGCAGGACACCCCGATCGCCGTCAGCGCCTTCAGCCCGGCGATGTTGGAGGATCGCGCGATCACCAGCGTGATCAACATCGCCCAGAACACCCCGGGCCTCTATCTCAGCCAGGGCACCGCATCGCCCAGCACGCTGCAGGTCGCCATGCGCGGTGCGCTGGAGCAGAACGGCGGCACGATCACCTCGGAATCGCCGGTCGCGATCTATATCGACGACGTCTATCAGTCGCGCCTCTCGGCTGCCGACTACGACCTTGCCGACATCGAGAGGGTCGAAGTGCTCCGCGGCCCGCAGGGCACGCTTTACGGTCGAAACTCGATGACCGGCGCGATCAAGCTGATCACCCGCCAGCCCAATGGCGAGCACTGGGCGAACTTCGACATCAGCTACGCCCGCTTCGAGGAGGTCAAGGCCAAGGTCAGCGTCGGGGCACCGATCACCGGGAACCTCGCGCTGGCGGCCTCGGGCTTCTATGACAACCGTAACGAGGGCTGGCAGTACAACATCTACACGGGCGATGACGTGACCAAGTTCCGCCGCTATGGCGGCCAGGTCGCGGTCGGCATCACCAATGTCGACAAGCTCGAGGCGGTGGTGACCGCGCGCTATGCGAAGAGCACCAGCGACGGCCAGCACTTCCTGCCGATCGAGCCGACCTCGCCCTACAACCCGGCCATCGGCTTCTACGAGACGCGCACGCCGCTACCCGCCATCGGCAACAACGAGCAATATTCGTTCTCCGGCCGCCTCGGCTATGACCTGAGCGACACGATCACCGTGCGCTCGATCACTGCCTACCAGCACCTCAAGGAGCGCTGGGCGCTCGACTTCGCGGGTGGCTACGTCGCGCCGGGCAGCACTGCCGACCCCATCGTCGGCTTCTATCGCGACAGTCTGGGCCGTCAGAACCAGTTCACGCAGGAATTCCAGCTGCTCGCTAACAGCGCGGACGATCGGTTCCACTTCATCGCGGGCGCCTTCTATTTCCATGAGCATGCGGAGCAGGGCACGGCGGGCGACATCTTCCTGGGCTTCCAGCTCCAGCCCTCGACGATCGACACGACCTCGAAGAGCTACGCCGGATACGCGCAGGCGGACTACGAGATCGTCCCCGGCCTGACCGCATCGGCCGGCATCCGCTACACGCATGACACCAAGTCGTTCTTCGGTACTACGCCGGACTCGCTGGGCGTCATCCACGACCTGAACTACGCCATCAAGGCGAACGTCTGGACGCCCAAGTTCAACCTGCAGTACAAGTTCTCGCCCGACGCTATGGTCTACGCCACCGTGGCGCGAGGTTACCGCGCCGCCGGGTTCAACTCGCTCAATTCCGGTGAGCCAAATGGCTACGGACGGCCCTACGCGCCCGAATTCGCATGGTCCTACGAAGTGGGCGCCAAAGTCGACCTGCTCGACCGTGCGCTGCAGTTGAACCTTGCCGCCTACCACGAGAGTCTCGACAACCTGCAGACGCTGGCGCTCGGCAACGTGGCGGGCAGCTACCTGATCCAGAACGCCGCGAAGGCCAAGGTGGAGGGCGTCGAACTGGAATCGACCCTCCGCCCGATAGAGGGGGTCAGCCTCTTCGGGAACGTCACCTACACTTACGACAAGTACCAGGAACTCGATCCGGGATCGCAGGCTGCGACCTCCGGCGCGACCCGCCTGCCGCTGATCTCGCGCTGGCAGTACCAGGTCGGCGGCACGGCGGATATTCCGCTGGGCGACAGCACGGTGACGCTCGCGGCCGACTACAGCTGGCGCGCGGCGTACAACTCGCTGGTCTCGCTGTCGGAAGCTTCGCAGAATCCGGCGATCGGGCGCGCCAATGCCTCGATCACCTACAAGCTGCCGGGTGAGCGCGTACAGATCTATGCGCAGGCCACCAATGTCTTCAATTCGAAGGACTGGTTCGCCTCGGCCGAGTTCGTGCCCGGCCTGTTCGGCTACAAGATCCCGCTGGAGCCGCGCGTGTGGCGCGTCGGCTTCCGCTACAAGATGTGACCTGAAGGAGTGACGGATATGGCCGGAGAGACCGGAATCGCAGAACCGGTGCAGGATGTCGACTTCGGCTCCCCGGCCTTCCTCGAAGATCCCTGGAGCCCGCTGCGTGCGCTCCAGGATCAGGACCCGGTGTTCTGGAGCGAGAAGCAGCAGGCGTGGATCGTCACCCGCTACGAAGACGTCATGGCGACTTTCCGCGATCAGCGCCTGTCCGCCTCGCGCATTGTGCCATTTCTTTCCACGCTGGTGCCTGACGTGCGCGCCGAGTATCCGCTCGTCGCGCATTTCGAGGAGAAGTGGATCTCCAACGTCGACCAGCCCGTCCACTCGCGGCTGCGGCGACTGATGGCGAACGCCTTCTCGCGCAAGGTGGTGGATGCCCTGCGCCCCGCCTCGCGCAAGATCAGCGAGGACATCCTGCGTGAAGTGAACGGGCGAGAGGTGGACTACGTGCACGCCGTCGCGCGTGAACTGCCGGCGCGCGTGATCACCGCGATGTTCGGCATTCCGGACCACTTGCGCGACCAGTTCGCCGACTGGGCGGGCGCGATCCAGCAGGCCACCGGCGCGGCCGTGCTGACGCGCGAGATGGTGGACCTCTATCACCAGACCCTCGCCGACATGAACGTCGAACTGCTCAAGCTGATCGCCGAGCGGCGCGAGAGCCCGAAGGAAGACCTGCTCAGCCAGTTCGTCCAGGCGCGCGATGCCAACGACCAGCTTTCCGACGACGAACTGCTGGGCGCCTGCCACGCCACGATCATCGCCGGGTTCGAGACGACGATGCACATGCTGACGCTGGGCATGCTCGAACTGCACGAGCGGCCCGCGCTGCAGGCGCGCCTGCTTTCCGGGCCGGCCGACGCGGCAAAGGTGGTGGACGAACTGCTGCGCTACATCGGCATGGCCAAGGGCATGCTGCGCATCGCGCGCGAGGATTTCGAGTGGCATGGTCACACGATCCGCAAGGGCGACTTCGTCTACGGCATGAACATCTCGGCCAACCGTGACCCCCGCATGTGGCAGCGGCCCGACGAGATCGCCCCGGACCGCGACAACAACCGCTCTATGGCGTTCGGGCCGGGCATGCATTTCTGCCTCGGTCACCTGCTGGCGAAGATGGAATTGGCGGAGTTCTTCACCGAACTTTTCGGCAGCTACGACGTGACGATCCTCTCCGCCGAGCGACCGTGGATCAACAGCTTCACGTTCCGAGGGCTGGACCGGCTGCCGGTGCGGATCAGCAGGAAATAGCCACATACCTCGTCATTGCGAGCGAAGCGAAGCAATCCAGGGCAGTATAATATCGCCCTGGATTGCTTCGCTTCGCTCGCAATGACGAGGCAGGGGTCAAATCCCCAGCGCACCCGGGTTGAGCAGGCCCTTCGGATCGACCTGCGCCTTCACCGCACGCAGCAGCGTCAACGCGCCCTCGTCACGCTCGCGCGTGTAGGGATAGAGCTTGCCCACCTGGAAATGGCCCGCTCCGTGGGCATGCATCAGACCGATGATCTCGGTGCGGATTTCCTCGACGAGCGCGGCGCCGTCGGGGTTTTCGGCATAGCGGGGCAGCCCGGCAAGGTAACCCGGCTCCATCATCCGTTCATGGTAAGGCGTCAGTGCGTCCTTCCAGTACAGTGCCGGTTCGTAAAGGAACGTCCCCGCCCCGATCGACGAGAACATCGCTCCGATATAGGCGCCCTTGCGATCCATCTCCGCGCGCTTGCTGTCGATGTAGGAGGTGAAGGCGGCATGGAACGCCGCGACGCGCGAGTGCGGCAGCAGGCCGTGCAGCGGCACCCAGCGCTCGCCTGCGGGGCCGAGCATGTTGTGCAGCGGCTGGAACGGCATGGCGCGCACGACCGTCGGCACCGAGTTGGCGATCTCGCGCCCGAAGCCGAGCGCGACCATGCGAATGGCGTCGATCTTGGCGCGCGCCTCGATGGCGGAGTAGCCGTCGGCGATGTAGTGGGCGGCGTAAGGCGCGGAGGCCAGCACCCGCCGCCCCGCCGCCGCCATGCGGACCAGACTGCGCGCGCCCGCCAGCGCGCTGGGCGAGGACTGCCACACGCCCTTGGCCACCGAGAGCATCGTGCCGGTGTCCTGCTTGGCGATCTGCCCTTGCGACAGCGCGAGGTCGAGGCCGAAGGACTTCTCCTCGATCTTCATGCCGGCGATGGCGGACATGCAGCCGTGCAGAGCGGCGAAGTCGGGGAAAGTGAAGGACGCGGTCTCGTGCGCGGGCTTGCGGCGCAATAGCTTGAGGATGATCGCGGTCTTGATCCCCAGCGCCCCGGAATCGCCGAGGAACAGCCCGGCAAGGTCCGGGCCGTAATTGCGGAAACGGCCCCGGCTTGCCTGCGATCCGGTCGTGCCCGTACGCACGAACGTCCCGTCCGGCAGCAGCACTTCGAGCGCCACTACGCTGTCGGCCGAAATGCCGTTGGCGTTGGAGCCATGGCCGTTGGCGTTCTGGCTCACGGTGCCGCCGACGCTGGCGGCAAGCCCGCTGAAGGTGCCGACGAAGGGCACCTTGAGGCCGCGCGGGGCCAAGGCATCGTCGAGCGCCTTCCAGCTGATGCCGGGTTCGACGGTGACGGTCATGTCGATCTCGTCGAGCGAGACGATGCGGTCGAGGCCGGAGCTGTCGATGACCACGCTGTCCGCGCGCCTGGGCAAATGCGCGTCGGTATAGGAGACGCCGCCGCCGCGCGTGTGGATGGCAAGGCCCGCCTCCGCCGCCGCGATTACGATCGCGCGCAAGTCCTCCACGCTGGTCGGGCGGAACACGCCCGCCGGGGTTGCGTGGCGGCGATAGACGTCGGAACCGAAGAACGCCGCCTCGCCGTCAGGCAAGCGCGACGGGGAAAGGACGAGGGCGTCGGGCAGGGTCATGGCTGGCATCTCCTGTTCTGTTCTAACTGGCTTCCGAGACTGGAAAGTACATCGTCATTGCGAGGCCCTGCAGGGGCCGCGGCAATCTAGGGCGTCGCAGCGTCGGTCTGGATTGCTTCGCTTCGCTCGCAATGACGAAGTGAGGGGCGAGATGAGGTTAGCCCGGCTTGCGTGCGATCAGCACTTCCCAGCCGCCGCCGGGGGCATATTCGCCCGCCTTGAATTCGCGGTCGGCCAGTTCGTCGGCCTTGGCGGCGTCGTAGCCCGTCGCGTCGGCCCCGGCGTATTCACGGATGACCATCGGCGCGGTGTCGAAGCGGATCGTCTCGGGATCGAAGCCCGCGTTCTTCGCAAGGCCCACCTGGTCCATCTCGCGCATGGCGCCCCAGAACGGCTCGTTGTTGTAGTAGGTCTCGTTGTCGAGGATGAACTGGGTGAACGGGTCCATCAGGTCGAACGGCGGCAGGTCGCAGTGGATCATCAGGCCGCCGGGACGCAGCAGGCGGAAGCACTCGTCGAAGATCCTGGGCATCGCCTTGCCGCTGGTCTCGTGCAGCAGGATATGGCTGACGACGAGGTCGAAGGAGGCGTCCTCGAACTCGGTCTTCTCCGCGTTCATCTGCGCGAAGTTCACCGTCTCGCCCAGCGCCACCGAGCGGGCGTGGGCATAGCGCACCAGCGGCTCGGCGACGTCGATGCCCCAGACTTCCGCCTCGGGAAAGAACTCCTTGTAGGGCAGGGTCGAGTGGCCGACCGTGCAGCCCATGTCGAGCACGCGTGTCGGCGCGAAATCGGGCATGGTGCGGCGGATATAGTTCACCACCGATCGGCCCTTGCCGTCGTTGAACGGCCCGCCGTAGCCCATGCCGTAGAGGTAGACGCCGCGTTCATAGAGGGCGCCCGCCGCGAACTGCTCGGCATCATGGTGGGAAGCATAGCCGCCCGGCATGCAGTGGATGTCGAGCGCGGTGACGTAGCGGGGCACCTCGAACGCTTCGGGAATGCGCAGTTCGCCGCCCTGTCCCTCGCGTGCCTTCACCTCGGCGGCGAGGCGGGGCCAGTCGCGTTCGATGGTGTCCACCACCGAGAGCCACAGCAGCTCCTGCGCCGTCCGGTTGAGCGCGGCGTAGGACTGGAAGAACGGCTCCTTCTTCATCGTTTTTCGCACGTCGTGACGGCTGGCGAGATCGACGCCGAGCGACTGCGATTCCGCCGAGGTCTTGGCGAACAGCGGGGTCAGGCCGGGCAGGACCTCGCGCTGGATGAAGCCGCGCAGGCCCTTGGCGAAGTTCTGGCGGCTCGCCTCGTCGTGGCTGGCGCGCGGGAGGACCGGGTGGTCGGCCTGCTGGAAGACGTTGAGCATCAGCCGAGTCCTGCGAGTTCGTAGCGCACCGGCCCGAACGAGCCTTGCAGACGCAGCGGCAGGTAATCGCCCGGGGTCACCCAGAAGTCGGCGTATTCGGGCACGAATTCGCTCCAGCGGACCTTGAAGTGCTCGGCCTCGAAGCTGCCTGCGCGCACGGTGATCTCCTCGCGGCCGACGTAAGTGACCAGCGGCGTCACGCAGTGCGCGCGGTAATTGCCCATGCCCCATTCGGAGATCGAGTTGGTCACGCATGTCACCGGCTTCTCGACGCCCGGATCGGCCGTGCCGCAGGCGGCCGCCACCAGTACGTCGGCAAGGATCGTGTGCATGCCGAGGTAGTCGATCCGCTTGCCCGTCTCCAGCCGCTGCGAGAACCGCCCGGCCTCCTGCGAGAAGACTTCCGCCTCCACTGCGGTGCCGTCGACGCGGAACCAGCAGTGTGCCTTGAGGTTGCCGTCGACGAACTCGCGGGTCTGCGCCTCGATCGGGTTCCAGTCGCCGTCCACCGACCAGGTTGCGTTGCGCAGCACCTTGCGGTCGTCGAACTCGATGGTGGCGTTCATCAGCCGGCCCTTGTCCCAGACCGACATGGTGAAGGCCTCGCGGCCCCATTCCTCGTCGCCTTCCTTGAGGTGGACGACACGGCCGGAGAGATGCTTCGGAATCTGGTAGGTCATGGTCGGTCCTTTGGAAAAGTTCACCAGGGAACGGTGTCCCCGGTGTATTCGAGGAACGGGGCGCCATCGGCCGAGGGGTGGGCAGTGCTGACGAGGCGGTAGATGCCGTCCACGCTGTCGGCGACTTCGACGGTGGCGTCGGCGCCGCCCATCTCGGTCTTCGCCCAGCCGGGGCAGATGATCAGGACGGCGCGTTTTTCGCCGTGAGTGACGGCGAAGCTGCGCGCCAGCATGTTGAGCGCCGCCTTGCTGACGCGGTAGAGGTCCGCGCCCGCCAGCGTGTTGCGCACCATCGAGCCCATGCCCGAACTGGTGAAGGCGAATGTGCCGCCTTCGGGCACCAGCGGTTCCAGCAGGGTGGCGAGGCGCACGCTGCCGATGGCGTTGGTCTTGAGGACGCGCAGGATTTCCTCGTCGGCGCGCTCCCAGATCGGCGCGTCGCCCTGGGGCAGGATGCCCGCGACGATGTGCAATACGTCGATCCGCTGCCCGGCTAGGCTGTCGCGCAGGGCGAGCGCCTGGTCCTCGTCGGTGATGTCGAGCGGCAGGACGGTGACGCCGTCCAGCGCCTCCAGCGCCGGGGAGGGGACCACGGTGGTCGCCACCACGTCCCACCCTTCGGCGCGGTATCGCTGCGCAAGCGCGAGGCCGAGGCCCTGCGTCGCGCCGACGAGCAGGACCCGGCGCGGGATCACTGCCAGCCCGCTCCGCGCAGGAACTTCGCGACTTCGTCGGCCCATGCCTCGGGCTGCTGGTCGACGATATCGACGCCGCCGCCTTCCAGCGCCGCGAAGGCGAAGTGTGGGAAGAGTTCGGATGCGCGCTGCGCGTGGTCGAAGATCATGTCGCCGGTGTTCGACAAGATCAGCGTCGGCTGTTTCACTTGCGCCAGCTGCGGTTCCTGGTCGTACATGTAGGCGGCGTTGTGGCCGTACCAGAAGGCGCCGCGCCCGATCAGCGCCTGCACCACGTAGTCGCTGAGGCGCGCGTGCGGGATGGTGCCGCTGGCAAGGTTGTTACGAATGTCGAACAGTTCCGCCATGTGCCCGGCATGCTCGCGCGCGTGGTAGCCCAGTTCCCACTGATGCAGGTTGTCGAGGAAGTTCTGGCGGTCGGCGGCGCTGACGAGCAGTGGTCCGTTGACGATCAGCGCGGCGATGCGATCGGGGAACAGCAGCGCGCCCTCGGTCGCCGCCAGCGCGCCGGTGTGGTGGCCGAGCAGGGCCGCGCGCTCGATCCCCAGCGTGTCCAGCACGGCGGGAATGACTTGCGCATAATCGGTAACCGTCGGAGTGTCCGGCGTCGGGTCGGACATGCCGAAGCCGGGCATGTCGATGCCGATCGCGCGATACCCGCGCGCCGCGAGCGGGGCGTAGACGTTGTCGAACTGGCCCGAGGTCATCGGCGCCTGATGGAACATCAGCAGCGCGGGGCCTTCGCCCGTCTCCTGGAAATGGACCTGCCCGAACGGGCCGTCGGCGTAATGACGGCGGGGCCAAGGGTGTGTCATCAAATGTCTCCTGTCGCGACCTTGTCGAGCGTCTCGCGGTAGGTTCGGTCGCTGTACTTGTGTTCGAGTTCGCTGCGCCGCTGGCGCGAGAATTGGAAGAGCCTGCCGTAGAAGTCCTGAAGCGCCTGCTCGCGCGTCCGCAGCAGGGCGTCGTCGGGCTGGAGCGCCTCGATCTCGGCGGCGAGGTCGATCCCGTGGCGGGTCATGACGCGCTCGGCGGTGTCGAGCCTTTCGCGCACGACATGCAGTTCCTGCGCAAGCACCAGCACCATCGACATGACTTCGTCGACGCCTTCGGTCGCGAAGAACTCGGGACGCTTGCCGCGCACGGTACGGGCCAGTTCGGGGCGGGGGAGTTCAGGCGTGTCGCTCATGCGTTCAATCCGTCCAGCGCTGCCAGCACCTGCGCCAGCGGTTCCACGTCGGCGTACTTGTAGGCCATGTCGAACAGGTTCACCGCGTGGGCCGTGGGGCTGCGGTCGTAGACGCATTCCTCGGGCACGGTGACGCGGAAGTTGTAGGCGAAGGCGTCCACCACGCTACCGCGCACGCAGCCGCTGGTGGTGCAGCCGGTGACGACCACGCTGTCGCAGCCCAGATCGATCAGGTAGCTGGCGAGCGGGGTGCCGAAGAAGGCGCTGGGGTGCTTCTTGGGCAGCAGCACGTCGCCGGGGTGCGGCGCCACGGCCTCGACGAAGCGGTAGCCCTCTGCGCCGATGGTCATAAGTTCGGGGACCTTGGCGGCAAGGCGCCCCTGATCGAACGCCTCCTTGGGGGCGACATGGGGGTAGAGCACTGGCAGCCCGAGTTCGCGGAACTTCGCCAGCAGCGGGGCGATGTGGCGCACCGCCTCCCACCCGGCATCGCCGCAGCTGGTCTTGAACTCCTCGATGGAGTCCCAGAACGGCGCCTCGCGCGTGCCGATGGTGCGGTACTGCACGTCGATGATGAGCAGCGCCGGACGCTTGCCGAGGCCGCCCGGGCGACCGAAACCGGCAGCGCGGTAGCGGCGCTCCTCCTCCTCGGAGACGATCCCGCTCCAGGGTCTTGTCATGGCTTCACGTCGCCTTCGTAGTGCAGGCGCATCGCGTCCCACTCTGCGGTGCGCACAACCTTCTGGCGCTGGACGAAGTCGGCGAGGCGATCGCCCACGTTATGCAGCGAACCGTCGTCCCTCAGCGCGCCCAGAACCTGCTGCATCGCCAGCACCGAAGCCTGCAGCGCGGCATTGGCGTAGAGAACGAGGCCGTAGCCCATCGCCTCGAACTCGCTTGCGGGGAAGGGCGGGGTCTTGCCGCCGTGGACCACGTTGACGAGGTGCGGCAGGCCGGGATTGCGGCCCGGCGCGTCGCGCAGTTCGGCTTCGGTGGTCAGCGCCTCGACGAACAGGATGTCGGCGCCCGCCTCGGCATAGCGGCTGGCGCGCTCGATGGCGGCTTCGTAGCCTTCCACCGCCTTGGCGTCGGTGCGGGCCATGATCAGCGTGTTTTCGTCGCGCCGGGCATCGACCGCCGCCTTGATCTTGCCGATCATCTCGGCGGCAGGGGCCACGTCCTTGCCCTCAAAGTGGCCGCAGCGCTTGGGGAAGACCTGATCCTCGATCTGGATCACCGCCGCGCCGGCCGCCTCGAGGCGGCGCACCGCGTGATAGCAGCTGACCGAATTGCCGTATCCGGTGTCGGCATCGACGACCAGCGGCAGGTCCACCACGGCGGCGATCCGCTCCACCGCCTGCGCCATGTCGGACAGGCCCAGGATGCCGATGTCGGGGAGGCCCAGCTCGGTATTCGCCACGCCCGCGCCGGTGACGTAGAGCGCCTCGTAGCCAAGATCCTGCGCCACGCGGGCGGCCAGCGGATTGGCGACGCCCGGCAGCAGGACGGCGCGCTTGTCTGCCCCGTTTGGTGAAGATAGGCGCAGCTTGAATTCGTGTCTGGTCATGAGGCCGGAGACTATCGCTGCCGTGGCCACGCGGGAGGCGGCGCGCGGGGGCTATCCGGCAGGCGGAGTTTGTTCGGCTGGCGGGGAAAAGCGCGCATCGGGGCTGGCTCATGAGCGCACCGGCCTAGTCTGCCCGGATGACGCCAGACGAGCGCATCCCTGTGGAGATACTCACCGGCTTCCTCGGCAGCGGCAAGACGACGCTGCTCAACCGGATGCTGTCGGACGGCGCCTTTCGCGACACCGCCGTGGTGGTGAACGAGCTGGGCGAGATCGGGCTCGACCACCTTCTCGTCGAAACCGCGCCGGGGCAGGTGGCCTTGCTGGAGGGCGGGTGCCTGTGCTGCGCCGTGGTCGACTCGCTTCCCGAAACGCTGCTGGATCTCGTGCGCCGCCGAGCTGGCGGGGACCTGCCGAGGTTCGGGCGCATCGTCATCGAGACGACCGGGCTCGCCGATCCCGGTCCGATCATGGAAGTGGTCCGCCGCAGCCCGCTGCTGGCGCATTTCCTGTCGCTGGGCGTGGTCGTCACCGCGCTCGACATGCTGGGCGGGCAAGGGCAGGTGGAGCGTCACCCGGAGGCGCTGCGCCAGCTGGTGCTGGCCGACCGGCTGGTCCTGACCAAGCTGGACTTGCGGGGGCCCCTCGCGCCTGAGGAATGCGTCTGGATCGCCGGGGCCAATCCGCTGGCGGACGTGGTCACCGCATCGGACGTCCTCGCTGATCCGGCGCTGCTGCTGGCCCCTTCGCGCGGGGCGCGGCCTGCCGTGACGGACGATCACGCGGCGCATAGCCATGGCGTGCGGGCCTGGAGCTTTCCCCTGGGCGAGCCGGTCACCCGCTCCGGCCTCGCGGCTTTCGCGGCGGCGCTGGATCACCGGCTGGGCGCGGACCTGCTGCGCTGCAAGGGGCTGGCCCGGACGCGCGGCCGCCTGTTGCTGGTGCAGGGCGTCGGCGCGCGCTTCTCCGTGACCGAGGCGCCGCCGTCTGCCGCGGAGGCTGGGCCGCACCTCACCGTCATCGTCCAGCGGCGCGAGGCAGGCGAGATCGCCGCGCTGCTTCCGTGGCTCCACGTACCCGAGGGCACGATGCCCCCATCCAAAGAGGACCTGCAATGAGCGGCTTCGACCTCCTGATCGCCAACGGCACCATCGTCGATCCCGTCGGCGGTATCGCTCAGGGCGACATCGCCATCACCGATGGCCGCATCGCCGCGCGCCTCGCCTCCGACAGCGGAGTTACGGCGCGCGAGACGATCGATGCCACGGGACTGCACGTCTTCCCCGGCCTCATCGACACCCATGTCCATTTCGGGTTCGGGGAACCGATTACCGAATACACCACCGAGACGCAGCACGCGGCCATTGGCGGCTTCACGTCGATCCTTGGCTATTTTCTGTCGAGCGATGGCTACGGCGATATCTTCGACGCCGAACATGCCCATGCCCGCGAGCGGTCGCACATCGATTTCGGCTTCCACTTCTCCGTCGCCAGCGAGCGCCACGTCGAGGAAATGGAGCGCTACGTCGCCGACTACGGCGTCACGTCGTTCAAGTATTTCATGAACTTCAAGGGTGAGGAAGGCCGCTACCTCGGCCTCGACGGGACCGACGACGGCTACTTCTACGCGCTGCTGGAAAAGGCCGCGAGCCTTGGCGAAGTCACCATCGTCGTCCACACCGAGAACATCGAGCTGGTCAACCGCTTCCGCCGCGCCAGCATCGCTGGGGGCGGCATGACGCTGAAGGACTGGAACCTCTCCAAGCCCGCGATCACCGAGGCGGAGAGCACCATCCGTGCGCTCTATCTGGCGGAAAAGCTGGGCGCGCGCATCTATATCCCGCACATCTCCACGCGCATGGCGTTGGACGAGGTGCGCCGCTGGCGGGACCGCTACGACCGGGTGACGGTGGAGACCTGCCCGCACTACCTGACGCACGACTGGGATGCCGACATCGGCCCCATCGGCAAGGCGAACCCGCCGTTTCGCAGCCCGGACGACGTCGCGGCGCTATGGGAAGGGCTGGCCGACGGCGCCATCGACGTCGTCGCTTCGGACCACGTACCCCGCAAGCGCGCCACCAAGGAGAAGCCGGTGTGGCAGGCCTCGCAGGGCTTTCCCGGCACGGCGACGATCCTGCCGGTGCTGCTCGACCAGGGGTATCACAAGGGGCGCTTGTCGCTCGAGCGGATCGCGCAGTTGCTCACCAGCCGTCCGGCGGAGATCTTTTCCATGAAGGGCAAGGGCAGCCTGGCTCACGGTGCAGATGGGGACGTGACGCTGGTGGACCTCGAGCAGAGCCGCGTGGTCGATCCTGCGGCGCTGGCTTCGTATTCGGACTATAGCCTTTACGAAGGCTGGACCCTGCGGGGCTGGCCGGTACGAGCGATCCTGCGCGGGGAGACGATCATGCAGGATGGCCGGGTCGTGGGCGCGGGGGGGTATGGGCGTTATCTGGAACGACGGGGGTGAGGGCTGGCGTAGGGAGGCCCACCCCTGTCCCCTCCCGCGAGCGGGAGGGGGATGAGAAAATAGCGCTAGGTTCCCCCTCCCGCTTGCGGGAGGGGCGCGAGACTTGGCGATTTATCGCCTAGTCGCAGCGGGGTGGGCCTCTCAGGCCTCACCCAACCCCAGTTCTTCCAGTTGATCCGCCCAGTCGCGGTGCCATTTCTGCACGAGAATCTCGTTCGCCCCGAATACGGCGCTGAACCCCTCCGGCGCGTTCGACAGGTTGCGGTAGGCTTCCTCCGAGACGCTGTAGTCCTCCGTACGCACCACATCCTCGATGAAGCCGTGGAGCACCTGCCAGTCCTCGTCCGGCTGCGGGCCGTCGGCGTGGCCGGGGCGATAGGTGGCCATGCGCGTCACCGTGCTGCCGGGCGTCTCACCGGGGTAGAGGTGGTAGAACCCGTAGAACATCTCCCCGTTCGGACCCGAGGAGACGTTGAGGTTGATGTTGGGAAAGATGAAGTAGTTGCCGCCGAAGTTCTCGTCCGGCCACTCCGTCTCAGGCGCGTCGGCGAGCGCGTACCAGTCCTTGCGGGGGAAGCCCATGCGGGCGTGGCGGTCGAACGGGGTTAGCGCCATGACGTTGGAGACGAGGCGCGGGGCCACCGTGGTCGCGTGCAGGGTCGCGAAATGGTAGCTTTCGCAGTAAGTGTCCCAGGCGCATTTCCAGTTGGTGCGCGTTTCCAGCCGGCTGCGGCGCATCGGCCGGGCGCGGCCGAGTTCGAGGTGCACCAGTTCCGCCGCGAAAGGGCCGAGCCATTGCGCTACGTCGATCGGGCCGCCTTCCGGGTCGGCGCGCACGAAGACCATGCCCGCCCATTCCGTTACCGGCAGCTCGACCAGCCCGCGCGCCTCGCGCTCCATGCCCGCGAAGCCCTCCGCGCCGGGCAGGCCGATCAGCTTGCCCTTGAGGTCGAAGGTCCAGCCGTGGAAGCGGCAGGTCATGCGCTTGCGGCTGTCGCATTCGGTCACGAGGCGCGCGGCGCGGTGCGGGCACATATTGAGGAAAGCGCGTACCTGCCCTTCGCCGTCGCGCAGGATCACGATCTCGGGGCCGAGGGCATCGAACAGCAGCTTGTCGCCCGGCTCCGCCACGTCGAGCGAGAGGCAGGCCATGATCGGCAGCTTGCGGAAAGCCTCGCGCTCCCGGGCATGGCGGTCAGGATCGACGTAGGCGTGGGCGTCGATCTCCATGACGGTCTCGGCCAAGTCTGTCCGCCCGTCGCGCAGGCGCTCGACGAGGGCGCGGCGCAATGAGTTGTGGGAGTCCCGGCGTGCGAAAGAGGGATCGGCGGTCATCGGATCAGTGTCCCCGGTAACGGATGAAGGCGAGGAGGCTCAGCGCCTTGAGTACGGCCGGATAGACCGCGAAGCAGAGCACCAGCGTAGTGAGGGCGCCGGGCGTCTGCGGCACCGCGCCGCTGCCCTTGGCGCCGACGAAGCCGCCGAGGCTGAGCAGCACGCCGGTGATCGCCGGGCCGAGCGCGAAGGCGACTTTCTCCAGCGCGCTGAACACGCCGGAATAGACGCCCGCGCGTGATGCGCCGGTGGTCTCGCGGTCGTGCTGGATGGTGTCGGTCAGCATCGACAGCGCCATCAGCAGGTACATCGAATTGAACAGGCCCCACAGGAACCCGCGCAGCGCCATCAGCACGATTCCCGGCGCGGGGATGCCGAGGTGTGCGGCGATCCAGCCGTTCTCGGTCGGCCCGGCGGTGATCCAGGAGAGGCAAAACAGCGACCAGCCGAGCACCCCGGTGACGAACAATGCGCGCTTGGAGAAGCGGCGGCTCAGCCAGACCGTCAGCGGCTGGGCGACCAGCACCGAAGCGGCGGCGAAGACGTTGACGATGGCCAGAGCGCCCGCATCGTGCAGGACGTAGAGGAAGAACAGGCCGAAGACGGTGTAAGTCATGCCCTGCGCCGTCAGCGCGAAGAAATAGGTGGTGGCCAGGCTCACGAAGCCCCGGTTGCGCCACAAGGCGAGGATGTCGGCCTTGCCGGTCGCGCCTTCGGGGCGGGGCAGGGTGATGAGGCGGGTGCGGCGCACGGTCGCCCAGGTCACGCCCATGCTCACCAGGCAGACGAGGCCGTAGAGCATCCCCATGCGGTTGAAGCCATGCCAGCCGTCGCCCAGCCACTGCGCCACCGGCAGCGCATAGCCCGCGCCGATGGCGACGCCGACGGCCAGGAAGACAAGGCGATAGGCGAGGATCGTCGTGCGCTCGCGCGGGCTCTCGCTCATCTCGGACGCGACCGAGAGGTAGGGCACCGAGAACAGGCTGTAGGCGGTCGAGGCGAGCGCGAACGCGAGCGACATGTAGGCTGCGCTGGCCAGCGGGGAGGCGAAGTCCGGCGCGCTGAACATCAGCACGAAAGCGAGGGCCGAAAGCAGCGCGCCCGCGCCGAGGAAGGGGGCGCGGCCCCAGCTGGTGGCACGCCGGTCCGACCATCCGCCGACGAGGGGGTCGCAGAACACGATCCACGCCTTGGGGATCAGGATCGCGATGCCCGCCATCCACGCCGGGATGCCGAGCACGGTGATCATGTAGATCGGCAGGATCAGCGCGGGGGTGTCGCGGAAGATCTGCGCCCCCACCGCCCCGCTGCCATAGCCGAGCCGGGTGGCAAGGCTGACGCGCGGAGTGCGTGCCGGGGGTGAGGTCATGGCGGCGTCGTAGGTCGCTTCGAGCATCAGCGTTCCTCTTGTGCGGCGATCATGGGTATCCCGCCTTCGTCATTGCGAGGGGCGCAGCCCCGCGGCAATCCAGCGGCGGCCCAGCGGTGGCGCGATCCGCCCTGGATTGCTTCGCTGCGCTCGCAATGACGGAAGTGGGGGCCGTCATGGGTCAGGCCTTGCCCGGATAGGCGCTGGCCACCGAGCCGGTTGCGGGCTGGTGGAGGGCCTTGGGCATGGAGTATTCGAGCAGCCCCTCGTCGCCGTACTCGCGCCCGAAGCCGCTCGGTCCCGAGCCGCCGAACGGCAGGTCGAACGAGAAGCCGCTGCGGTTGTGCGCGTTGACGAGGCACAGTCCGGCCGGCAGCGAGGCCGCGAGGTCCCATGCCCGCTCGGCGTCGGATGACCAGACCGAGGCGCTGAGGCAGTCCCCGGTGGCGGCCCAGCGGCGCACATCGGCTTCGTCGCGCCAGGTGACCACGGGGACGATCGGGCCGAACTGCTCGTCGCGCACGAGTTCGGCGTTGTCGGTCAGGCCGGTGACAAGCTGGGGCGCCACGAAATAGCCCTGCTCCGGGTAGTCGGAGAAGTCGTTCAGGAGCGGCACGACCATGCCCCCGTCGCAGCGTGCCTGCGCCGCGACGCGGCTGATGCGGCCTTGCGCCTGCGCGCTGATGACCGGGCCGATGTTGGTGCGCGGGTCGAGCGGGTCGCCCATGTGCAGCAGGCGCCGCGCCGTCTCGACGTAGGCGTCCACGAAGCGCTCGGCCACGGCTTCGTGGACGTAGAGGCGCTTGGCGGCCATGCAGACCTGCCCGGCATTGAGGAAGCTGGCCCAGACGAGCGCTTCCATGCGGGCGGTGGTCGGCGCGAAGTCCTCCAGCACGATCAACGGGTCGTTGCCGCCCAGTTCCATCACGCTGGGGATGAAGCGCCGGCTGGCCTGCTCCAGCACCGCGCGGCCCACCGTGCCGCCGCCGGTGAAGGCGACTTTCGCCACTTCGGGAGCGCCGATCAGTGCCTCGCCGGTCTCGGCGCCGCCGTTGACGGCGCGCAGCAGGCCGGGCGGCAGGTGCGCGGCGATCATGGCGACGATGGCGCTCAAGGTCAGCGGCGCGAAGGGGGAGGGCTTCACCAGCACCGCGTTGCCCGAGAGCAGGGCGGGCGCGATCTTGGTCATGGCGAGGATGATCGGCGCGTTCCACGGCACGATCGCCGCGATGACGCCATATGGCGCGCGCCGCACCACGCGCCGCCCCGGTCCTTCTCCGCGAACGTCGTCGGCAAGGAGACGGCGGGCGCGGCCCTCCATGTCGGCGGCGAAGGCCAGCGCGAAGCGGATTTCCCCGGCGCATTCGCCCACCGGCTTGCCCATCTCGCTCGCCATCGTGCGGGCGAGGGTGTCGATGCCCTCCACCGAGCCGAAGGCCATTCGCAGCGTGTCCGCGCGCGTCTCGAAGTCGAGCGCGGCCCATTCCCTCTGCGCGGCCGCTGCGGCAGAGGCGGCGGCGAGGACGTCGGCGGGACTGTCGCGGCGGATGCGCCCGGCCAGTTCGTCAGGCCGGGCGGGGTTTTCGCGCAGCAGCCACTTGCCCTGCGCGTCCGCCATGCTCGACGCGGCGAAGTCCCCCAGCTTCGGATGGCCGGTCTGCGAATGCGGGGCCAACTCCGTCAGCCTTCCTTGAGGAAGCGGACGCAGGCTTCGGTCCACTCCTCGGGGAACTCCTCTATGGTGTCGAGCGTGCCGCCCTCGATCCGGTAGTCGGGCACCTTGCCTTCGAGGAAGTGCAGACACTTCATGATGCCCGGCGCAGAGAGGTCCTTGTCGCCCCAGACGATGAAGCCCGGCACCGTCACGTCGAAGCGCAACTGCTTGAGCGTGTCGAGCTTGCTGGCCGCGTAATACGATGCCTGCGCGTTCTCCCCGGCGGTGAGGGCGGCGACGTAGAGCTTCTCGAACGCCTTGAGGTTGTTCACCGGCGAAACGTTCTTCCAGCGCAGCTGCCACAGGCGGGTCAGGTGGCTGCCGTCCTCCTCGGCGATGGTCGCGGGCGCGCGCATCGGCACCACGCCCTCGTCGGGGTGGAGCAGCACCGGGCCGGAGAGGACGAACTTCTTGACGCGCTCCGGGTACTGCGCCGCCAGCTGGGTGGCGAAGTAGGCGCCGGTATGGACGCCGATCACCGAGATCGGATCGGTCAGGCCCATGTCGTCGAGGAATTCGACGATGGTGCGCGCATATTCCTCGGGCTCGACGAGGCGGCCGGGCAGGTCGGACATGCCGTAGCCGATGGTGTCCATGCAGATCGCGCGGAAGTGCTCGCCCAGCATCGGCAGCACGGTGTCGAACATGCCGCTCGACTGCGGGGCCTGGTGGAGACACAGCACCGGCTCGCCATCGCCATGCTCGCGGTAGTGGAGCTGGCCGAGGAAGCAGCTGGAATAGCCGCGCTTGAAGTTGACGGGCGCGGTATCGATGGTCGGGATCATGACGGCTCCTGCTGGCTGGCCTCGGGCGCGAGCGGCAGCTCGGCGAGGCTTCGGAAGATGGTGGAGACGAAGGCGGCGCGGCTTTCGCGCATCGCGGCGGTTTCGTCGGGGGTGAAGGTGAAGCTCTCGATCGCCTCGGGATCGAGCGCGCCCTGTGCGGCGAGGACGCCTTCCAGAACGGCGTTGCGGCGCTTGAGGACCCAGACTTGCGCCGCCATTTCGAGCATGACGTCCATAATCGCGTCGAGGCGGCGGTCGCCGAGGAAGGGGCGGCCGTCGGCAAGGCCCTCGCTCTTGTCCAGCCAGCGGCGCAGGTCGGTGACTTCCTCGGGGCTCATGCGGATTTCCTGCAGACGCGGATCTGTAGCGCTCCGGTGGAGGTGGCGGCAGGGCGGTAGTCGGGATCGACGTCGCCGAAGTGCGCTTTCAGCAGCGCGGTGAAGTCGGAATGGACGAAGGCGGGGGCGTAAGGCTCGCCGTTGTACCAGCTGTCGAACAGGCGCATGCAGTGGCGGCCGCTGAGTTCTTCGGCCGCGATGTGCGGGAAGTCGATGATGGTGAAGGTGCCGCCCGGCTTCAGGATGCGCGCGGCCTCTTTCACGACGCCTTCGGCCACTTCGGGCGGCAGTTCGTGGAACAGGATCATCGCCAGCGCCGCGTCGACGCTGTTGTCGGCGAAATCGAGCGCGGCGGCGTCGCTTTGCGTGAAGTGGACCTCGATCCCCAGTTCCCGCGCCCGGGCATGGCCGTAGCGCAGCATCGGCGCGGCAAGGTCGATGCCGTGGACCTCGGCTTCGGGGAAGCGCAGCTTGAAGGCGGTGGTGGACTGGCCGACGCCGCAGCCGAGGTCGACGATGCGCTGCGGGGAGCCGTCGATCGGGCACCAGGCGGCCATGACGTTGTGCAGGCGGTCGTCGTCGTTGCCGCCGGTGAAGAATACCTTGGAGCCGTAGTGGAACACGAATCCGGCGAGTGCATCGTCGTGGTAGTTGCCCGGCTGCAGGTGGATGTCCTGCGCCCGGAAGTAGTCGGGATAGGCGAAGGCCGGGTCGATGCGCAGCAGGTGGGGGGCGGCGGCCTCGGCCTGCTCCAGCCAGTCCTCCAGTTCGCCCGCGATGCGGCGATAGGTGTCGCCGGTGCCGCGCCACATCATCATCTGGGTCGAGCGCATCATCCGCCGCGCCATCTGCGCGGCGGGTACGTGGTCGAGCGCGGTGAACAGGTCCTGCACGCGCGGCCGGGGCGACCGGGTTGCCATCCCGGCGCCGATCGCATCGCCCGACTGGACGAGGCGCGGCACCATGCGCGAGAGGTTGAAGGCGCGCATTCCCTCGACGAAATCGACGTAGCTCTCATCGTCGAGGCTGGCCGCGCCGCGCAGGGTGCCGATCGGCGGGCGGCTCATGCCGGGACGCTTTCGCGCAGCGCCAGGATCGCGCCGTAGAGTTCCGGGCGCGTATCCATGATGAGGTCGGTCGCGCCCATCAGCCGCTTGTCGCGGTTGGGGGCGAGGTCGACCTCCACGGTGAACGCGCCGGTGAGCGAGGGCGCCATGTGACGGTCCGGGGCGTTGACTTCCTTGGTCTGCGGGAAGCGGTATTCCGGCGGGGTCGTGCAGATGGTGCCGGGCTTCGCGCAAAGGCTGTCGGCGCGGGATGCGCTGACGATGGTGACGTGATTCTCCGCCGAACGTGCGGTGAGCATGAGTTCGTGGTGCCAGTCCTCGCGCCATGTCGCGGGACAGGCGATGAGGTCCGCGCCCTTGCGGGCGAGCACGCGGGCAGCCTCGGGGAACAGCAGGTCCTCGCCCAGCAGCAGGCCGAGGCGGCCGAACGGGAGGTCGAAGACGGGCAGATCGTCACCCAGCGCCATGTCGTTCGAGCCGGGGTCGGCATGGATCTGGCGGTATTCGCCGATCACGCCTTCGGGGCCGAAAAGGACGGCGCGGTTGACGCGCTTGCCATGCTCGCGCCCCGGCAGTCCGGCGACGAGGTAGGTCCGGGCTTCGGCAGCGGCTTCGACGAGGGCTGCGGTCGCTTCGTCGAGGCGGGTGTCGTCGCCGCGGTCCCACGCGAAGAATTCGGGAAGCACCGCCAGCCCGGCCGGGGCCGAGGCGATCATTTCGCGGGCTTGCGCCAGCCGTTCGTCGAATGTCGCGCCGCCGGGCACGATGGTCGTCAGCGCGACTTTCCCCGCTGGCGCGCGGCCTTCGGCGAGCACTGCCAGCGCGGCGTTGTCCGCGCCCATCAGGGCGTAAAGTTCGGGCCGCCGCCGCGCCATGCGGTCTTCGCGCTCCAGCTTCGACAGGTCTATGTCGGCGAAGACCAGCCCGATGTCGTCATGCGTCGCGCGAACCAGCGCCGCGCCGTCCGGGCCGACCACCTGGCTCTCGCCGGCGCCCTTCACGAAGTCGCGGGTCATGCCCGCGGCGTCGATCAGGTCCTGCAGGTCCTGCCCCTTGACCATGTCCCCCACCCGGTTGGCGGAGATCATGAAGTAGCCGTTTTCCGCCGCGCGCGCCGGGATGTGAAGGTTCGCCTCGTCCACCCCGTTCGAACAGAGCGAGTTCAGTACGATGTCCGCGCCCAGGCACGCCATCGTGCGCGAGGTTTCCGGCACCAGCCCGTCCATGCAGGATATCATGCCGATGCGCCCGATTTCGGTGTCGTAGACGCGCCCGTCCTCGTCCGAGGGGAAGAAGGCGTCACGCTCGATCCACATCAGCACCTGCTTCTTGTTGGAGCCGATGTATTCCCCGTCCGGGCCGATCAGATGGTTGACCATCCACGCCTTGGGGAATGGCCCGCGCACGGCGGCGTTGAAGCCGATGAACAGGCCATGTTCGCGCGCCTTGGCACGGATCGCCGAGACCAGCGGACCTTCGAGGGTAACGGCCTCGCGCCATGCGTGTTCGCGGTCGGTGTAGGACGTGGGGTAGTTGCAGCACTCCTGGAAGTGCACCAGCCTGGCCCCGCCCGCCGCCGCCTCGTCGGCAAGGCGAAGGATGTCGGCAAGGACGCGGTCGGTGTCCTTGCCGGTTTCGAACTGTGCTGTAGCTACCCGTAGCATCGTGCGCGCCTTTCGGATCAGAAGTCGAATTCGAGGGTGTCGCCGAAGCTCTTCTGGTCGAATTCGGCCAGTTCGTAGGTCACGCCCTTGGCATGGCCGATCACGCGGGCGCAGATGCGGTCCTGCCCGGTGGTCCAGACCTCGATGTCGGCGTCGATCGCGCCGGTGTGCCAGAGGTAGTGGTCGCAGACGAACTTGCCGGCGGGGACTTCGATCTCCTCCTCGCCGATGTACTCGATGGCCAGCGTCACTTCCTTGCCGTGCGTCATCTGGCCGCCGTTCCAGGTGGCCGAGGTGGTGAGGATGCGCACGTGCTGCGTGCCTTCGACCGCGCGGTCGCACTGGGTGAATTTCCAGCCCTCGACGACGGTGGGGTGGTAGCCGAGGACGAGGTCGGCGCCGCCGGGAAGCTGTGCCTGCTCGATGGGGCTGCCGTCGGGCGCGATGAGGAGCGACGTCACCTCGTCACCGACCACGCGGCGCACCAGAACGCCCTGGAACTCGCTGCCGACGAACAGGCGGAGGTGCCCGTCCATCGGCATGAATTCGGTGTTCACGGTCTGGGTGACGTGGCGCACCAGCGAAGTGCCGGGGAAGCGCGTCATCGACTGCGCGGTATGGGTGCCGTCGGGGTTGGTGGAGACGATGAAGTTCTCCCACTCGACCCACTTGGAGCGGTCGTCGCTGGGGCCCATCACGTAGCTGCCGGTGGTACGGGTAAGCGGCATTCGGTCTACCTCTCTGTCGATCCGGATGGACGGCCCGAATGGTTGGGGCTGCGTCCATTTGCGGTTGTCGACGTCGAGGCTGCCTCACACCGGGCGCGCGGCAAATCGAGGCTGGTGCCTCTGGCCACCAATCGAGGATTTATCGACTGGTGGGGATTCGCGGTATTGGCTATTGTCGTGTCAGAGCGGCGTGGCGGTCACCACCATGCGGCCCAGGAACACCGGCTTATCGGCGCCGATGACCGGCACGCTCGGCGGCGTTGCGACGGCGGCCACGCTCGTCAGGATGGCCGAGGATACGGCAAGGGCTGCGAAGGCGGGGAGCAGGCGGGTCATCCTTGGGGCGTCCATCGTCGGTTTTCGATGAGGCCGGTATGGCGGCGCGGTGTCGCAGGACTTTGCCACGCCTGCATCAAGCTGTCCGAAAGTGTATTGAGCGGTAATCTCAACAAGACCTTGGAGCCACGCGGATCGGCCTGGCGCTGCAATCGTTCCGCAGTGTGACCAGGCTTCTCCACCTGCCGATCAGTCGGGGGCACAACCCTGTCATTGCAGCCCCCGCGATGCTTGCTAGATACCAATCTAACGGAGATTGGGTTCATGACTTATCGCCTGGGGGTGGACGTCGGTGGGACGTTTACCGACCTTTTGCTGCTCGATCAGAAGAACGGCTCGTTCTGGCGCCACAAGACGCCTTCCACCCCGCATGACAGCTCGGAAGGCATCCTGAACGGCCTCGGCGCGATCTGCGAGAAGGCGGGAATCACGCCTGCGGACATCGAGTACTTCCTCCACGGCACGACCGTCGCGACCAACGCGGTGCTCGAAGGCAAGGGCTCGCGCGTCGGCCTCGTCGTCACCGAGGGCTATGGCCAGGTCATGCAGATCGCACGCTCGTTCGTGCCCGGCGGCCTCGCCGGCTGGATCGTGTGGCCCAAGCCCGAACCGCTCGCCGCGCTCGAGGACACCGTGGAGATCGCCGGGCGCATGGACGCGCAAGGGCGCGAGATCCGCCCGATCGACGAAGCCGGTATCCGCGCCGCGCTGGAGAAACTGAAGGCGCAGGGCGTCGAGGCGCTGACGGTCAGCCTGATGAACGGCTATCTCAACGGCGCGCACGAAAAGCGCGTGGCGGAACTCGCCGCAGAGATCATGCCCGACGTGCCGATCTCGCTCAGCCACCTCGTCCTGCCCGAGATGCAGGAATACGAGCGCACCCTCACCACCGTCGCCAACGCGGCGGTGCGCCCGGTCGTGGGCAAGTACGTGCGCAACCTGCGCGACAACCTGCGCTCCGGCGGCATGGCGGGCTCGCTCTCGCTGCTGCGCTCCGATGGCGGCCTCATGTCCTCCGAGAAGTCGGAGGAGCACCCGGTCGCGCTCCTGATGTCCGGTCCCGCAGGCGGCGTCACGGGCGCGTTGTGGGTCGGCAAGAACTCCGGCATCCGCAACATCCTGACGCTCGACGTCGGCGGCACTTCCACCGACGTGGCGCTGATCGAGAACCTCGAGGCGCGCCGCGTTCGCACCACCGAAGTCGGCCACCTCTCGGTCCGCGCCTCGGCGCTGGACGTGAAGACGGTGGGCGCGGGCGGCGGTTCGATCGCCTATGTGCCCGAACTGACCGGCGCGCTGCGCGTCGGCCCGCAGTCGGCGGGCGCGGTGCCGGGCCCGGTGGCCTACGGCAAGGGGGGCAAGCTGCCGACCGTGACCGACGCCAACGTGGTGCTCGGCTACCTGCCCGAGAACCTGCTGGGCGGCACCTTCAAGCTCGACCGCGAAGGCGCCAAGGCGGCGGTGCAGACCATCGCCGACAAGCTGGGCATCGGCCTGATGGAAGCCGCGCGCGGAATCATCGACATCGTCAACGAGAACATGTTCGGCGCGCTGCGCATGATCTCGGTGCAGCAGGGCTACGATCCGCGCCACTTCGCGGTGATGGGCTTTGGCGGCGCCGGTCCGCTCCACGTCAACGCCGTGGCCAAGCTGATGGGTTCGTGGCCCGCAGTCTCGCCGGTCTCGCCGGGTGTGCTCTGCGCGCTGGGCGATGCCACCACGCGCATGCGCACCGAGACGGCGCGTTCGTTCTCCAAGCGCTTCTCGGAGACCGAGGAAGCCGAGGTGATCGCGCTGCTGGAGGAAATGGCCGCGCAGACCCGCACGGAACTGACCGCCGAAGGCATCGCCGAGGGCGACGTGACCGTGCAGTTCGAACTGGACGTGCGCTATGAGGGCCAGGCCTTCGAAGTGCCGCTCTCGATCAGCCCCGAAGCGCTCAAGAGCGACGGCCTCGCCGGTGTGAAGGCCCGCTTCGACACCGAGCACGAGCGCCTGTTCACGTTCAACATGGACACCGAGCACGAGCTGGTGAACCTGCGCGCCGTGGCGCTCGGGCCATTGCTCGAACTCGAAGCGCTGCGCCTGCCCGAAGGCAACGGCGATCCGATCGAGGCCAAGGTGCGCGACCACGAACTGTGGTTCAACGGCGCCATGGCCCCGGCCGCGATCTACGACCGCGCCAAGCTGCGCGCGGGCGACGTGATCCCCGGCCCGGCCATCGTCACCGAGATGGACTCGACCACGCTCATCGAAGGCGACTGCGTCGGCACCGTCGATGCGGTCGGCAACATCCTGATCAACCTGGCCTGAGGGGAGAGAACCAATGCCCGCACGTATCATCCAGGCTAACGAAACGCCCTTCAACAAGGTCGATATCGACCCCGTCACCCTCGAAGTCATCGAGAACGCGCTGCGCAATGCCCGCGTCGAGATGGACGCGACGCTGGTGCGCACCGCCATGTCGCCCGGCATCCGTGAACAGGGCGACGCCTTCCCGCTGATCGCCGACCATCAGGGCCGCATGATCGTGGGCCAGTTCGGCTCGTACATCGGCCCGTTCCTCGACGGCTTCGACGGCACCGTGGAAGACGGCGACATGATCTTCCTGTCCGACCCCTACTCGGTCGGCGGCGCGATCAGCCACTGCAACGACTGGCTCGTGCTGCTGCCCGTGTTCAAGGACGGCCGCCTGATCGCCTATACCTCGATGTTCGGCCACCAGAGCGACATCGGCGGCATGGTGCCCGGATCGATGCCGATCCACGCCACCGAGATCTTCCAGGAAGGCGTGCGCATCCCGCCCGTCAAGATTTGGAAGAAGGGCGAATACAACGAGGACCTGATCAAGCTGGTCATGCACCAGTCGCGCACCCCGGCGTGGTGCAAGGCGGACCTCAACGCGCTGATCGCCTCGTGCCGCGTCGCCGCGCACCGCGTGGTCGAAATGGCGACGCGCTTCGGCGACGACGTCTTCGTCTCGGCGACCGACCTGTTGCTCGACCGCAACTTCCGCGCGATGCAGCAGCTGATCGCCAGCTCGATCGGCGAGGAGAAGGTCTCGTTCGAGGACTACATCTGCGACGACGGCATGGGTTTCGGCCCGTACAAGATCAAGTGCACGATGTGGCGCGAGAACGGCCGCGTGGTCCTCGACTTCGACGGCACCGATCCGCAGAGCCAGGCCTCGATCAACATGTTCCTGAACGAGAACATGATGCGCATGTTCTTCGGCATCTACATGATTATGGTCTTCGATCCGCAGATCCTGTTCAACGACGGCTACTATCCGCTGATCGACGTGCGCATTCCGGAAGGCTCTCTGCTCAAGCCGAAATTCCCGGCCGCGCTTTCGGGCCGTACCCACGTGCTGGGCCGCCTGTTCGACATCCTGGGTGGCCTGCTCGGCCAGAAGACCCCGGAATTCCTCAACGCCGCCGGTTTCTCGTCGAGCCCGCACCTGTTCTATGCAGGCACCGACAAGGCCGGAAAGTGGTTCCAGCTGTTCCAGATCGGCTTCGGCGGCATTCCCGGCCGTCCGCTGGGCGACGGGCCGGACGGGCACTCGCTGTTCCCCGGCTTCACCAATGTTCCGAACGAGTTCCTGGAGCGCTACTTCCCGCTCGTCATCGAGAAGTACGAGACGGTGCCGGATTCGGGCGGCGCGGGTCTGCATCGCGGCGGCAACGGCATCAACATGGTCTACCGCTTCCTGGAGCCGGGCGTGATCGCCATCCACGACGACCGCTGGTTCGTGCCGCCCTGGGGCGTCAACGGCGGCCACCCGGGCAAGCGCGCGCGCAAGCTGCTGGTGAAGGCCGACGGCACCGAGATCGTCGTCGGCAACAAGCTGGAGGACTACCCGGTCGAGGCCGGTGACGTGCTGCACTTCATCACCTGGGGCGGCGGCGGCTGGGGCGACCCGCTCGACCGTGACCCCGCGCTGGTGCTGAAGGAAATCGGCCAGGGCCTCGTCACGGCAGAAGGCGCGAAGGACTACGGCGTCGTCATCACGGGCGGCGCGGTCGATGAAGCCGCCACCACGGCGCTGCGCGAGAAGCTGCGTACCGAGCGCGGTGCAATCGGCGTGTTCGACTTCGGCCCCGACATCGAGACGCTGCGCGCGAACTGCCTCGCCGAAACCGGCCTGCCTGCGCCGACCGCGCCGAAGTGGGCCACCGTGGAATTCGCGGAGGCCGCCGAGTGAGCGACCTTCTCGACGACTACAACCGTGGCGGCTTCGGCGGGGCTCTGCAGCCCGGTAAGAAGCCGGCGCTGTTGCTGGTGGACGTGGTCGTGGCGTATCTCACGCCCGGTCAGCCCCTGTACTCGCCGCGCTTCGAGACGGCGCTCGCCTCGTGCGAGCGTCTGACCGCAGCGGCGCGCAAAGCAGGCGTGCCGGTGATCTTCACCAATGTCGTCTACCGCGCGGGCGGTATCGACGGCGGGCTGTTCTACAAGAAGGTGCCCGCGCTCGAGGCTTTCCTGGAGGGCTCGCCGCTCGGCGCCTTCCCGGATACGCTGCAGCCGCGTGCGGACGAAGTGGTGGTGACCAAGCAGTACGCCTCGTCGTTCTTCGGCACCTCGCTGGCGGCGACGCTGACCAGCATGGGCGTGGACAGCCTGTTCATCACCGGCTTCTCCACCTCGGGCTGCGTGCGCGCCTCGGCGCTCGATGCATTGCAGAACGGCTTCGTGCCGCTGGTGGTCGCGGATGCCTGCGGCGACCGTGACGAGCGCCCGCACGAGGCGAACCTGTTCGACCTG
Source organism: Novosphingobium sp. fls2-241-R2A-195 (assembly GCF_030209485.1). Taxonomy (NCBI): domain Bacteria; kingdom Pseudomonadati; phylum Pseudomonadota; class Alphaproteobacteria; order Sphingomonadales; family Sphingomonadaceae; genus Novosphingobium; species Novosphingobium sp. fls2-241-R2A-195. The sequence goes on along the minus strand of NZ_JARVRY010000025.1, from coordinate 84,711 downwards.
TCGAAGAAGTACGCCGAAGTGCTCAGCGAGGAGCAGGCCATCGCCCTGATGGGATGAGGTCGCTCCCACAAGCGAGATGAAGGGGAGGCACGGCGCAGGCTGTGCCTCCCTTTTTTCATGCGCCGACGCTGGAGGATCAGCGCCGGGCATGGCAGGCGCCACTCCTTCGTCATTGCGAGCGTAGCGAAGCAATCCAGGGGAGTATGAAACCGCTCTGGATTGCTTCGCTACGCTCGCAATGACGAAGGTGGGTGGTCGATGGCGATTACCGGGTTCTACCAATTCCGGAAGTCCGCTCCACCGAGCGCAGTTCGGGGAGGAAACAAAAAAAGGCCGGGGTTTCCCCCCGGCCTTTCCTTGTGTCGCATCAGCGTCGGATCAGAACTTGATCTTAGCCTGCACGCCAGCGGTACGCAGGTCGCCGAGACCCAGCATCAGCGCCGAGGTACGGGCCGAGTAAGGGAAGCCGGGTGCCAGGACATAGTTGTCCGAGACCGTAAGCGGGGTCTTGTTGTTGAAGATGTTGTTCACGAACGCCTCAAGCGAGAGGTTGCCCCGCGTGATGCCCGCGCGTGCGTTGAACAGGTGCAGGTCCGGCGTGCGTGCCAGGTTCGCCTCGTTCGACCAGACACCCGACTTGAAGTTCCAGTCGCCGCGCACGAACCAGCTGCCCTTGTCCCAGCCCGAAATCTCGGTGCCGACCTGGATGCCGACATTGGCCGAGTACTTCGAGGTGTTCTTCATCTCCTTGCCGGAATAGTCGTAGATGCCCGTGAGCGCGCTGACGGTGGTGCTCTTGAAGTCCTTGATGTCCGAATCGTTGATCGCGCCGGCAGCGTCGATCGTCAGGAATTCGGTCGGGCGCCAGGACACTTCGCCTTCGATGCCGCGCAGATCGACCGAACCCGCGTTCATGTTCGCCGTTACGAAGCTGAAGCCGGTCGCCTGCGTGGAGTCGGGTGCGACGATCACGGTCGAGTTGATCTGATTGCGCCACTGGGCATAGTAGGCCGCGAAGGCGTAGCGCACCGTCGATCCGATACGACCCTTGAGGCCGATCTCGTAGTTGGTGATCTTCTCCGGCTCGATCGCCAGCTGACCACCGGCGTCATACGCGGCCTGCTGCACCGAGGCCGAGTTGGAGAGGATGCCGGTGTTGAACTGCGCCGGATTCACGCCCTTGGCCCACGAAGCATAGACCATCATGTCCGGGGTGATCTGCCAGTTGACGATCGCACGCGGAGTGAAGTTCTTGTACTTCGCGCTCGCAAGCACAGTGCCGCCGCTATACGTGCCGGCGGGGATGAAGACGCTGGATGCGACGGTCAGTCCCGCAGGACGTGCGAACGACTGCAACTGGTCGATCTGGTAGCGACCTTCGAAGCTGGCCGAGATCGTGTCGGTCAAGTCATAGGTCAGGCCGAAGAACAGGCCGGTGGTCTTGTTCCGGCTGAGACCGCCCGGCGACAGGCTGGCGGCAGTAAGCGCGCCGGTGCCGCCACCAAGGCCCTGCAGCTGGTCGGCGCTGAGGTAGCTAATACCCGCGACGCCGCGGAACGGACCCGACACGTACTGCAGACGGCCTTCGAGCGAGAAGTCGTCGATCTTGCGCTCGATCAGGTACGGGAAGTCGAAGTAGCCCTGGCCGTAGCAGTTGGTGGTGGTCGTGGCGCTGCAGGTCGTGCCGGTCAGCGCCGTCCCATCGTAGCTGTCGAGATCGATGAAGGTCGTCCAGACTTCACGGTTGTAGCCCGCGAGCGCCGAGGCGGTCAGACCGTCGGTGATTTCCCAGTCAAACGTCGCGTGCGCGTGCTTGGTGCGGCGCAGGAGGCCGTAACCCTGTACGCCTTCCGAGGGATCGACCACGCGGTTGGTGCCGATGTTGAGAAACTGGCGCACGAAGTCGGTGTTGGTGACGTTGGCGGTGACAGGGTTCGCCATCGACGGGATGGTGCCGCAGAAGTAGGGGTTCTGGACAGCGATGCCCAGCACTTCGCCGGTCGGAGAGAGCGCACCGCGGGTGTCGCCCGTGAGCGTGCAGTTCGACTGGCCCTGAACGACGGTGGTGCCGTTGGCTGCCTTTACGTCATAGGCATAGAGGCGGGTCTGGGCGGCGGGGCCGTCCTTGTCCTCGCTCAGCATGCCGAACAGCTTGATGGTGACGTTCGAGGCCGGGGTGATGGCGAGCAGGAGCGAGGCGCTCTTGGTCTGCTGGTCGCCCAGCGTGATGCCGTCCTGGTTCTTCCACGAACCGTCCTTGGAATACTGCTCGCCGTTGATGCGGAACGAGAGGAGGTCGGGGATGATCGGACCTTCGATCGATCCGCGCAGGCGCCAGTTGTTGCGCGTGCCGAGCATGCCGAGCACTTCGCCGCCCCAGTCGTTGCCGGGCATCTTGGTCACGACGTTGATCGCGCCCGCGAAAGTGTTGCGGCCGAAGTAGGCGCTCTGCGGGCCCTTGATGATCTCGACGCGCTCCGGGTTGCTGATCGCGCTGACCTGCGAGGGCGAGGACACCGCGACGCCGTCGATGAACATCGAGGTCGTGGTGGCGAGCGTGGTCGACGGCGTCATGCCGCGCATGACGACCTGCTGGAACGAGCGGTCGGCGTGGCCGGACGAGCTGTTGTTGATGTTGATGCCCGGGGTCGAGGCGGCCATGTCGGTGACCGAGACGATGCCCTTGGCGTCGAGCGTTTCGGAGGTGATCGCGGTAACGGTGACCGGAACCTTGAGGATGTCTTCCCCGGTCTTGCGTGCGGTGACGATGATGTCGCCGCCGGTGTCCTGCGCCATCGCGGGAGCCGCGGTCAGGCTTGCTGCAATAGCAATGCCAGACAAGGTGGAGGCGAACTGGAGTTTATATTTGCCGGTCATTTCGTCCCTCAATGTTAAAGGCGCGCTTGCGGCGCCAATTGTTGTCACGTTCCCTGCGTATCTGCGAATTTCACTGCCATTGGTTTTTGTAATGATACTATGCGCGTTCTGCACTGCCGTGCAGCATCGGAAGCGAGTAAGCTATTGGCCATCCCGTCGGCCCGATGGTGATAAAATTTCAATTTGCGATTCTGCGTGAATCAAGAAATTTTTATCGCCGTAAGAATTCCCTTAACTCGCGCTCTATTGAAGAGGCTCGTGCCCTTTGTTCGCCTGTCGGATGCAACGGCGCCCGACAGGCGCATTCATCACCGCACAGCGACTTTCGTGAGCCAGGCTTCGAGGTCGCGGGTGAACTTCTGCGGCTTCTCCCACATCGGGAAATGGCCGAGGTCGGGGTATTCGATCAGCGTCACCGGCGCGTTGGTGAAGCGCTTGACCGAGGCACCGGCGCTTTGCGAGATCACGTCATCGTAGCTGCACCATTGCAGCAGCACCGGCACGTGGACGGTTTCGGCCACGGCGCCGACGTCCGACGTCTTGAACGCCTTCACGTTCGCCTGGATGTATTGCGCCTGCCGGTCGAGCGCGCCGGGCAGGTTGTTCATCTCGGTGATCTGGTCGACCATGCGGTCGGTCGGCTGGAAGCCGGGCGGGGTGGTATCCTCCAGCATCGCGCGCCAGAACCAGTGCGGGCGCCAGTTCGGCAGCACCGCCTTGAATACCGGCAAGCTCCAGCTCAGGCGCCAGTTGACCTTGCGGGTCTGGCTGGGGCGCTCCAGCGGCAGCATGGAGAACGCCATCGCCGTCACGTGGCCGGGATAGGCGCGGTTGTATTCCAGCCCGACGTTGGAGCCGTTCGACGTCGCGACGAGCGCGAACTTGTCGTAGCCCAGCTTGGTCAACAGTCCGTTCATGAGTTCGGCCGAACGCGGCGTCGAATAGACCCCCGACGGATCGGGCGCGGTCAGGCCGTAGGGCGACCAGTCCAGGCGCACGACGCGGTACTTGTCCTTGAGGATCGCGGCGACGTCGTCCCACTCGTGCAGGTTGACGATCGAGCCGTGGAGCAGGACGATCACCGGGGCGCCGACCGGGCCTTCCTCGCGCACGTGCAGGCGCACGCCGTCGATGGTGACGAAGCGCGAGGGGCCGTCGGCCCAGCGCTTTTCCAGCTGCGCACGGTCGGCCTCGCCCGCTCCGGCGCGCAAGGCCAGAACGGTGCCGCCGCCGACGAGGACGACTGCGCCCAGCGTGGCGAGTGCGATGCGGCCGATCTTCATGCCGTCACCGCTTCGCGCGCGGGCAGGCCCAGCGTTTCGCGCAGGGTGGCGCCGGGATAGTCGGTGCGCAGGCGGCCGCGCGCCTGCAGGATCGGCACGACCTGACCGACGAAGTCTTCAAGGCCCCCCGGCATGTAGCTGGGCTGCAGGGTGAAGCCGTCGCAGGCGCCCGCGTCGCGCCACTCGATCATCATGTCGGCCATCTGCTCGGGCGTGCCGATGAACACGTTGTGGCCGCGCGGGTGGCGCATGAAGTTGGCGGCGAACTCGCCCAGCGGCGTGCCCTTCTCGGCGCCCGGCACGATCGAGCGGGCGACGTCGCCCTGCGGCAGCAGGGTCTTCGCGAGAATCTCGTCGACCGGGATCTGGTCGAGCGGATCGAAGCCGGTCAGGTCGCAGCACAGCGATTCCGACAGATACTCGATCGCCAGCGCATCGTCGGCAAGGTCGAGGATCGCGGTATGCTCGGCGCGGGCTTCCTCCTCGGTGCCGCCGAGCACGCAGGACAGGCCCGGCATGATACGCACGCCGTCAGGGCTGCGGCCGACGCCCGCCACGCGGCTGCGCAGGTCGGTGCGGAAATCGACACCCGCCTGGATCGTGGCGGCGGGGCAGAAGATCGCTTCGGCCGTGCGCGCGGCGAAGTCGCGGCCGTCGGGCGACTGGCCTGCCTGCACCAGCACCGGGCGGCCCTGCGGCAGCTGCGGCCCTTCGCGGTCCATCTCGGCCCACAGTTCGCAGGCGCGGGCGACGACTTCGACGGCGTTGCGATAGCGCGCGTCCTTGGGCGGCAGCTCGGTTTCGCCGAAGTTGGGCGCGGTGTCGGGGTGCGCGGTGGTCACGATGTTCCAGCCCGAACGCCCGCCGGTGATGCGCTCCATTGTGCCGAAGCGCTCGGCCAGCATCTCGGCGGTGTTGTACGTGGTGGAGACGGTGGCGACGAGGCCGATGTGCTTCGTGACCGCCGCCATCGCCGTCAGCAGCGTGACGGGATCGAGCGTCGGCATCGCCAGCCGTTCGGGCGCGCGGCCGCCGGCCCCGCGCGACTGCAGCTGGTCGCCGAAGACGATGGCGTCGAAGCGGCCCTGTTCGGCCAGCTGCGCGACGCGGGTGTAGTAGTCCATGTGGAATACGCCCTCGGGCCGGGCTCGCTCATGCTTCCAGCCGGTCGGGAAGAAGCCGATACCCTGCAGGAAGGCCCAAAGATGAATCTGGTTTTGCATCATGCGATCTCCGGGATCACGGCGCCGCCGGGCTGGTTGGAGGCGGTGGAAGGGATGGGCAGGCCAAGCCGCGCGCGCAGGTCGCCAGCCGGGCGAGGCGCGAGCAGGGAAGCAAGACGCGCGCCGATCTGCGGCAGTTCGGCCAAGGCATCGCTCAGGGTGAAGTGCGCGCCGTCGATCTCGCGCGCCTCGAAGCGTTCGGCGAGCATGGCGGCGTCGGCATCGGCGCCGACCTTGATCAGCCGCTTGGTCGCCTGCGGTGCGGCGGTGCCGTCGGACACCAGCGCGATGTCGGCATCGTGGATGGCGATCGGATCGTCGCCGTCCACCACCAGCAGCGGATGGCCGAGCGGCGGGCGCATCGCGTTGACGGGACCTGCGACCTTGAAGAACGCGCCCTTGTAGTTCGATGCCTTGACCTTCGATGCGTCGAGGTAGCGGCCGCTTGTCTTGTCGAGGATCAGCGTGTCGCTGCCCCAGCCGTCCCACAGCGCGCGGGCGGCGCCGACCATGTCCTCGGCCATGCCCTCGGGCGCGCCTTCGGGGACGACCGACCAGCCGGTGCGCCCGGCAGCGAGAAAGTCCACCGCCGACAGCGCGCGCGCGACGTGGAAAGGGTGCGCCTTCGATGCGGGCACGGTGGCGACCACGCCCAGCGTCGAGGTCATCGGCGCGGCCCAGGCGACGAGCACTTGCGCGTCGAACGGACGCTCGCCCGAACGGCCGAGCATGAGGAGGTCGAACCCGGCCGCTTCGGCGGCCTGCAGCACGGCGCGGGCATGGCCGGGCACGGCGAAGGCCGGTTCGGCCACGGAGGCGGAAAGGATGAAAGGTCTGGTCATACGATGATCACCGGGTCGTGGAGAGGATGGATGGGTTCGCAGCCGGTCTCGGTAATGCGGACGAGGTCTTCGCAGTGCGCCGAGCCGCCGATGCCGGTATCCAGCGTCGGGCAGTCGACCGAGAGGATCATGCCCGGCTCGAGGACGATGTCGGGCTTGCGCCAGAAACCGCCGTGGACTTCGCCGGGCTCGTCGGTGTGGGCGAGGCCGACGCTGTGCGGGCCGAAGCCGATCGCGGCCTCGTACCCGGCGGCGCGGATCGCGGTCTCGCCGATCGCGGCGATCTCGGAATAGCGCAGGCCCGGGCGCAGCTGCTCACGCACCGCCTGCCAGCCGAAGGCGGCAGCCTCGGCGGCGCGGCGCGCCTCGCGCGTGGGCTCGCCGACGAACACGGTGCGCGCGAAGTCGCCATGGTAGCCGAGGAACTGGCTGACCCCGTCGAGCATCAGCGTCTGCCCGTCCTCGACCTGAAGGCGCGAGAGGTCGGAGGAGACGCGGTCGACGTTGAGGAACAGCGCGGTGTTGCCGCGCGCCGCGCACTCCATGCGATAGAGCGCCTGAAGCTCGACGTGCGTGGCGCCCGCGCGGATGGCATGGCCGACCGCATTGAGCGCATCGACGTTGGAGCGCGCCGCGCGCGCCATCAGCGCATGTTCCAGCGGCGACTTCACGAGGCGGATCTCGCGCAGGATGTTGTCGGCCTGCACCATCGCGCCGGGGTGGTCGTGACGCTCGGCGACTTCGGCGATGACGGTGTGGTCGAAGCCGATCCGGCCCTGCCAAAGCCCGAGTTCCTTCATGGCTGCGACGATCGCGCCGCCCGCGTCGCTGCGTGCGGTCATGGCGCCGCTGAGGGTCGCGCTGACGGCCGCCCGGTGCCGTTCGGTGCCGCTGAGTGCCGCTGAGTGCCGTTCCGGAAGGACAGTAGAGAAGGGCACTTCGAGCGCGGTCTCGTCGCCCTCGTCGCCCATGTGGGTATAGAGCCAGACGGCCACGTCGCTGCGGTTGCGACCGTCCGCCCAGCTGTAGTGATGCAGGAAGCGGCTGGTCACGAGGCCCGGATTCTCCGGCCTTTCGCGCGCGATCAGGGCGAAAGTGCCCGGCGGCTGCCCGGCGCGGGTGCGTCCGATCTGCGGCCAGTGACCCAGCGCGTGGAATACGTTGATCGGATCGCCCAGCACCAGCCCGGCCAGATCGTGCCGCTCCATGACGGCGAGCGCGCGCGCCAGGTTCATCGGCCCTTCGCGCTCGAGCGCCGCGAGCAACGCGCCATCGTCGGGGAGGAGTGTCGTATCCATGCTGCAATATGAACACGACCGGGCGCGGTTCGCGCTCAGTGCTAAAGTTTTATTCGCTAGCCGATAAACTTTCTCTTCATGTCACGGCTTGGCGAGCGACTGCGATAGCCTGCCTCTCATGAACCCGACTGACAAGAACCCATTTGCGCAGATCGAGCGCGCTTTCGTGCGGCTCGACGAGGGCCAGCTTCACTTGCGGCGCCTTCCGGCGGCAGAGCCGGGACACACGCCGCTGCTGCTGTTCCACGCCTCGCCTGCCTCTTCTTGGTTCCTGCAGGACTTCATGCTCGCCCTGCGCGCCGCGGGCCGTCTGGGCGAGATCGTCGCGCCCGACACGCTGGGCAACGGCGATTCGCCGCCGCCCGCCCCGGCCGAGCCCGACATTGCCTACTTCGCCGATTCGATGGAACGGCTTTGCACCGCGCTCGGCTTCGACGCGGTGGACGCCTATGGCACCCACACCGGCGCGCGCATCGCCTGCGAGCTGGCGGCGGGCCATGAAGGCCGCGTGCGCCGCCTCGTCCTCGACGGCATCACCGAATACGAGGACGAACTGCGGGACGCCGTCGTCGCCAATTACGCGCCCGTGGTGGAGCCCGACGAGTACGGCCGCCACCTGATCTGGGCCTTCAACTTCTGCCGCGACCAGGCGTTGTTCTTCCCGCACTTCATGAAGGATGCCGAGCACCGCCTCGCCGTGCCGATGCCGCCGCCGCAGATCCTGCACCGGATCACGCTCGACGTGCTCAAGGCGCTGGATACCTACCCCAAGCCCTATATCGCCGCGTTCCGCTACCGCGCGTTCGAGCGCATGGCGCGGATCGCCGCGCCGACGCTGCTGCTCAAGCCGGAAACCGAACTGGCCCTGCTCAACGCCTCGGTGAAGACCGCGCTCGGCCTGCTGGCCGATGGGCACGAGGCATCCACCGGCGGCTCGGCGCAGGCCAAGGCGGACGTGATCGCGCAATTCCTCGCAGCCGGAGCATGAAGATGGACGCTACCACCGCAGGGGGGGCGCACAAGCGCCTCGACATCGGCATCTGCCTCGGTTTCGGGGTGGGCACGGTCGGCGTGTCGATCATGCTCAACACCGTGACGACGTACTTTCCGGCGCTGATGTCCACCGTGCTCGGGCAATCGCCGGAGATCGCGGGCTACCTGCTGATGGTCTCCAAGCTGGCCGACGCGGTGATCGACGTCGTGATCGGCAGCCTGTCCGACCGCGCCCGCACCCGCTGGGGCCGCCGCAAGCCGTTCCTTGCCGCAGGGGCGCTGCTTTCGGCGGTGTCGTTCGTGATGCTGTTCGCGCCGCCGGTTATGGGGCAGGGCGCGCTGATGGTTTGGATGATCGCCGCGCTGGTGATCTATTCGACTGCCTATTCGCTGTTCAACGTGCCGTACATGGCGCTGCCCGCCGAGCTGACCGACGGCTTCCACGAACGCACCCGCCTGATCGGTTTCCGCACCGTGTTCGTCTCGATCGGCCAGCTGCTGGCGATGGCGGGCACCGCCTGGCTGATCCAGAGCGGCGGCGCAGGCCGCGCGGGCTTCGCGACGATGGGCCTCGTCATGGCGCTCATCATCGGCGGCGCCATGACCGCGACCGCGCTTTCGGTGCCGGTCCAGCACGGCACGCAGCCCACTACGGGCAAGCACCTGCCGGGCTTCGCGCAGATGCGCGCCATCGCCCGCAACCGGCCGTTCATGATGCTGCTGGGCGCGAAAGTCTTCCAGTTCCTTTCGTTTGCCTCGGTCGCATCGACGATGCTGCTCTACATGCTCAACGTCGTGGGCGTGGGCTATACCGGCCAGATCATCATGGCCGTGACGCAGAACGTCGTCACCGCGCTCGCCATGCCGCTGTGGGTGTGGAGCGGAAAGACCATCGGCAAGCGCCGCACGTACCTTTGCGGCGTGGTGATCTTCTGCCTGACCACGCTAAGCTGGCTGCTGGCCGACAACTCTATCACCACCGTCGGCATCATGGTGCGTGCGGTGGGCGGCGGGCTCGGTTCGGGCGCGATCATCCTCATGTCGATCTCGATGCTGGGCGACACGCAGGCCTATGACCGCGTGCTGACCGGCGAGGCGCGCGAGGGCCTGCTCTCCAGCGCCATCGCCGTGGTCGAGAAGGTCAGCTTCGCCCTCGGCGTTGCGGTGCTCGGCGTGTTTCTCCATGCGCTCGGCTACGTGCCGACGACGGGCGGTGCGATCGTGAAGCAGCCCGAGAGCGCGATGCTGGCGCTGAAGGTCGGCTTCGCGGTGATCCCATCGATCATGTTCACGATCAACGGGCTGTTCCTGTGGGCCTACGACCTCGACGAAGACAAGTTCGCCGCCGCGCGCCTGCGCAGCGAAGAGGGCTTCGGGAACACCGCGCTGTGATCAGAAGAGCCTATACGACCTGCCGCTACGGCCAGATGCATTACCGCATCGCCGGAACGGCAGGGGAGCGCGCGCCCGTCGTGCTGCTCCACCAGAACCCGTCATCATCCTTCGAGTACGAGCCGCTGATCGCCGCGCTCGCCGCCGACCGTCTGGTCGTGGCCTTCGATACGCCGGGCTACGGCATGTCGGATTCGCCGTCCGCGCCCCCGGGCATGGCGGGCTATGCGGCCGCCTTCTCCGATGCCCTTGATGCGCTGACGGAGGAAGGCGTGCTGGCGGACAAGGTCGATCTCTACGGCTTCCACACCGGCTCGCTCCTCGCCTGCGAGCTTGCCATCGCCCGGCCCGACCGGGTGCGCGCGGTCGGCCTCACCGGCATCCCGATGTACGATGCCGAGACCCTCGCCAAGCGCCTTGCCGATGCGGAGAACTATCCCCCGCTCGACGAGGAGGGCACCGTGGTGCGCGACCTGACGGCGGGCCTGTGGGCATACGTCGTGGGCAAGCGCGACGCCCGCGTCCCGCTGGAGAAGGCCGCGCTGAACTTCGCCGACAAGGCGCGCGCCATGGACCGCTTCACCTGGGCCTACCGGGGCGTGTGGTCGTGGGATTTCGCCCGTCTCGAACAGGTTACCCAGCCCGCGCTGCTGCTGCAGCCCGCCGAAGACCTCATGCACCTTTCACTCAAGGCGGCCGCGCGGCTGCCTTCCTGCCGAGTGGTCGAGCTTACCGATCTCGACCGCGACATATTCGATATTGCACCGGAGCGACTAGCTGATGAATTGCGAGACTTCCTTGACCACCTCTGACCTTCCGCTTGCCGAAGTATCGCACTCGGTCCTCCACCCGGACTTCATCGTCCGCGAAGTGGCGCGCCGCTATGCGCTGAAGGGCGACCTCACCTGCTTCCTGCTCTATCGCGGCATGAATGACGTCTACCTCGTGCAGGACGCCGAGGCGAAGTACGCCCTGCGTGTCTGGCGCAAGACCTACCGCGATGTCGACGACGTGTCCTATGAACTGGACTTCCTCGACTACCTGCGCCGCGCGGGCTTCCCGGCCTCGGTCGGCGTGCCGCAGCATGACGGCAAGCTCTACTTCAAGGTTCTGTCGCCCGAGGGCGAGCGTGCGCTCGCGCTCTACGACTGGGCGCCGGGCGTGAAGTTCGGCGATCGGCTGTCCGAGGAAACCGCCTTCCGCATCGGCGCGGCGATGGCCGAAATGCACCTTCATGGCGACGCATGGGCCAAGGAGCAGGCAGGCAAGGACCACACGTTCTCGACCGAGACGGCCAAGGACTACAACATCTGCATGCCCGCGTTGATCGACTTCGTCTACGATCGCCCGGACGACCTGCGCGATTACCCGATCATCGCCGCCAACCTCGACAAGCGGCTGGACGAATACGCCGCTTCGGGCAAGGTTCCGCTCGGCGTGTGCCACCGCGACTTCCACCCGAGCAATGTCCACGTGGCGGAAGACGGCCAGATCACGCTTCTGGATTTCGACGCGGCGGGTGAGGATTTCCTCATGCAGGACGTGCAGAACTTCGTGTGGGGCAACCTCTTCTACGGCTTCGATCCCAAGATCGGCGAGGCTTTCGAGGCGGGCTACGAATCCGTGCGGCCCTTCACCCCCGAAGAGAAGGATGCGATTGAAGTGTTCCTGATGGCCAAGTGTCTGCGCCTTGTCGCAGGGATGGCGCATAGCTCGACGGCGGTGGGACGCGGCACGCTGCGCTTCCGCAATCTCGACTGGCTGGGCGACTACATCAAGACGCGCGCCCGCGCCGCCGGACTGCTCTGACGATGGCCGGCCCGATCGCTCTCGATATGCCTGAGGTCTCCGCGACCGACGCTGTGCGGCCGAACACGCGCGGCGCCTGGACCATGGTGATCATGCTGTTCCTTGCGGGTATCCTGTCGGTGATCGACCGGGCCGCGCTGAACATCCTGGTCGACCCGGTACGCGGCACGCTGGGCATCAGCGACGAGCAGATCGGGCTGCTGCAGGGCCTCGCCTTCGGGCTGTTCTATGCCTTCATGGGCATTCCCATGGGCCTTGCCGCCGACCGCATTTCGCGGCGCAACCTGATCGTCGCAGGCATCGGCCTGTGGAGCCTCGCGACGATCGGGAGCGGCCTGGCGCAGTCGTTCGGCTCGCTCTTCGCGGCGCGCCTGCTGGTCGGACTGGGCGAGGCGGCGCTCGGTCCCGCCGCGATCTCGCTGATCGCGGACCTCTTCGCGCCCGCACGGCGCGGGCGGCCGATCTCGGTCTATATGATGGGGCAGGGGCTGGCGAACGGCATCGCCATCTCGCTGACCAGCCTTATCCTCGCGGCGGCGGGAGCGGGGGCATTCCTTGGCTTCCCGGTGCTGGGCGGGCTGGCGGCGTGGCGTACGGTGTTCGTGATCTTCGGCGCCTGCGGGCTCGTCATTGCGCTCGCCATGCTGCTGCTGACGCGCGAGCCGCCCCGGCAGGGCGATGCCCCCAAGGGCGCGGCGCAAGTACCCGGCGCGGCCGAGGCGGCTTACCTGTGGCGCAACCGCGCTGTGCTGCTGCCACTCTACTTCGGTTTCGCGACCTGCTTCACGGTCGCTTACGGCGGCGCGTCGTGGGCGCCTTCGATGCTGCTGCGCGCCTATGGCGCCACGCCTGCCTATCTCGGTGCGTGGCTTGGTCCGCTGTCGATTCTGTTTTCGGCGATCGGGCCGTTGGTCGGCGGTACGTTGCTGGATCGCTCGATGCGTTCGGGCGACACGCTGGCGCGGTTCCGCATCCTGTCGGTCGCGCCGCTTTTCGCGCTGCCCTTCACGCTTTCGGTGCTGGCGCACGAGCTGCATTTCGCGACCGTGCTGGTCGCCTCGGCCAATGCGGTGTTCTCGGTCGTCGGCACGGTGATGTTCGCGACGCTGCAGTCGGTGGTGCCGCCGCGCATGCGGGGCAGCTCCATCGCGCTGACGCTGGTGCTCAACACCATCCTCGGCGCGAGCCTTGGCCCGCTCATGGTCGCCAGCGTGACCGAGCGCGTGTTCGGCGATCCGGCCAGCGTCGGCTGGTCGATCGCGCTGGTCTGCGTGCCGTTCCTGCTGCTGGGCACCGGGCTTTACGCCGTGGCCCTTCGCGCCATCCGCAAGGCACGGCTGCGCGGCGACAGTGAATGTGCGCGCCTGCTCGCAGGGGAAGCCCTTTAAGGAGATGACGATGCGCTGGGTATTTGGAGCCGCCATGCTGGCGATTACGTCCATGGCCGGCGCTCAGCCGCCCGAGACGCCCTCCGACGCGCAGCTTCGCGAACGCTACGCCCTCCCGGCTTCGCACTTCGACACCATTGCCGGGGAGCCGTTGCACTACGTCGATGAAGGGCGCGGCCCGGCGATCCTGCTGCTGCATGGCTCCTATGCGAACTTGCGGCAGTGGGACGGCTGGGCCGCGAAGCTGAAGCACCATTACCGCGTGATCCGCTTCGATCAGTCCCCGCTCGGCCTGTCCGGCCCGAACCCGCGCAACGACTATGAACTGAGCCAGCGCATTGCCGTGATCGACGCGCTGATGGACAAGCTCGGCGTCCGCCGCTTCGTCATCGTCGGCACCTCCAGCGCAGGCGTGCAAACCGCTGCCTACGCCGCCGCGCGGCCCGAGCGGGTCTCGGGCGTGATCCTGTCCAACATCGCCGCCGGGCCGCTCAAGATCGACTACGCGGCGATGCCGCAGGCGCTCAAGGATGCGGTGGCGCAGGATGCGAAACATCCCGGCTGGCACGAGCCCGAATTCTGGCGCCAGATCATGCTGGCGAACATGCTGGACGCGAAGGCGGTCACGCCCGGACTGGTGGATCAGTGGACCGACCTCAATAACCGCGCGATGCGCGATCCGGCGACGACGGCGGGCGCGATGAAGGCGGCCACGGGTTCGCTGGCATTCGCGCGCACCCCGGATGACTTGCGCGCGATCACCGTGCCGAGCCTGTTGCTGTGGTCTTCGGATGACCATGAAGTGCCGCTGGAGAAGGACGGGCGGCAGGCGCTCGACCTGCTCGGGGCGAAGGACAAGCGCCTCGAGGTGGTGGCGCAGTGCGGGCACATGATGCCGATGGACTGCCCGGCGCGCTCGGTGGACGCGGCGATGCCTTTCCTGAAGCGCGTGGCAGGGAAATGACGTCGTCCCGGACTTGATCCGGGACCGCTGGCTGTCTTTAGGCGGCGCGCCATCGACAAGCACCCCGCACGCGAGGTGGGCTGTTCATGGCCAGCGGTCCCGGATCAAGTCCGGGACGACGCTAAAGCCTCACTTCATCGCCGAACAGGCGTACCAGCTGCCGATCATCGCATGGCCCTGCGGGTGGCCTTCGGTAAAGAAGTCCTCGCGATCGGGCTTCAGATACGAAGTGCCCTTGCGGTAGCCCACCAGCACCGTGTCACCCGCGAAACCGGCATCGACGGCGACCTTGTGCCAGTCGATCCGCGCCAGCGAGGTCATGAACGGTTCGTTGTTGTAGTGGCTCTCGAAGTCGCAGCGCATCTGGTCCCAGAGCGACAGGTGCTCGTGGCGCGGCGGCACGTCCACGTGGCACATCACGCCGCCGTCCCGCAGCAGGCGGCGGCATTCCTTGAAGATCTGCCGCATTCCCTTGGCCGAAGTCTCGTGCATCACGGCAGACGAGCAGACGAGATCGAAGCTGCCGTCCGCGAAGTCGGTATGCTCGGCGTCCTGCTGGCTGAAGTGGATCGGCACGCCCATCGATTCCGCGCGGGCATGGCCATAGCGCAGCATCGGCGCGCCGACGTCGAGCGCGAAAATCTCCGCGTCCGGGAAAGCCTGCGCGATGGCGACGGTCGAATGGCCCACCGAGCAGCCGAGGTCGAGGATGCGCTTCGGCTTGAAGTCCGGGTAGAAGTCCTGAACGTGGCTGGCGAGGCTGTGCCCGCGCCCGTCGTTCTTCCATCCACCGTTGAGGTTGCGCAGGTACGTCGAGGCGAAGCGGTCGTAGAGCGCCCCGGCGCGAAAATCGTCCTGCGCGGTATCGACCACGTAGCTGCCCGGCATCCGGTGATGGTCGAAGGCCGCGATGTAGCGCGGGATCTCAAGCTCCGGGTTCAGCCGCAGCGAGCCCTTGGGCTCGGCCACCTGCGCCTTCACCTTGCCTGCGAGTTCGTCGTACTGGCGGTCGATCGCGCCGTCCAGCGCCTGCCAGATGCGGTCCTGGTAGGTGAGCGAGAGCGTCAGCCAGTACTGGTGCAGCGGATGCGCTTCCAGCGCCTGACGGACCTGCGCGCTGGAGGTGGGCTTCGTGCCGGTCTTCTTCTCGATCCCGGGGACGATCACTTCGTCCAGCAGGCGGCGGTCGAGCGGGTCCATGTTGCGGTTGGTCCACGCCCGCATCGCGAGGAAGTGGTCCTCCATCGCCTGCTCGTCATGGGTGGCCTGCGGCATGACCGCGTGGCCGAAGTGTTCCTGGCGGTACTGTTCCATGGGTGATCCTCCTGCCTCAGTCGCGGGTCACGGCGTCGAGGACGCCTTCGTAGTCGTTCTGCTGTGCGAGTGCCTCGGGCATCAGCTTGTCGCGGGCGGAGCCGAGCACGCGGTCGTAGATCGCCTGGCGATAGGCGCTGCGCTCCGTCTTCGTCTGCGCGTCGGGTGCGAACATGTCGATGTCCGCCGGACCGTGCAAGCCCGCCGCCGCGAGCAGGCGTTCGTTCGCGTCGAGGCGGTCCTTGAGGACCACGACTTCGCCCAGCAGCGCCAGCACCATGCCGGCGAGGGCGTCGGTCGTCTCGCTTTCGAAGATGACCGGCTGGCTGCCCTTGGAGTGCGCCTTGCGGTCGAGGTTGATGCGGTCCGCCACTGTCAGTTCACTCCCAGATCGAAACGGAAGACGTGGCCGGTGCGCGCCACGATGTCCTTCTTGTCGAGGTCCGGCCCGTGGGCTTCCTCGGTCTTCGCATCCTTGGCCTTGAGGTCGTAGCCGGTCTGGCTGGAGAGGATCACGACGAGGTCGGTGTCGTCCTCCACCGCGAAGGGAAATTCGTGCCAGGTGCCGATGTGCATGGCGAAACCGGCGCTGCCGTCGAAGCGGAAAGCGCGGACTTTCGACAAGTCGGGCAGGTCGTCCTCGCCGGGAGGGGCCATGACGGCTACGAAGGGCTTGCCGCCCAATGGCAGGAATGCCTGCGTGTGCTGGAAATGGCGCTCCATGTAGCGCACCTCCCCCTGGCGGCGGTCCATCTGCGCGAGGGTGATCTCCACCGGATGCTCGCATAGAAAGCGCGCCGGGTAGCTCATCTTCACCGCGCCCTTGTAGAAGTCGACCGAGACCGGCGTGACCGGCGCCTCGCGGCCGACGATCGCGCCGAACGGCGCCAGCGCCTCGGCGCTAGCCGGTTCGACTTCGAGCTGGATTACCGTCAATTCGCCGGTGGCCCGGCTGTCCTGTGTCATCCCTGTCTTCCCTCTGCCTTTCTGGCGAGGGAAGAATGATCGAGAATCGGAAATCTATTAGGGTGCAACAGTAAATTGATCGCCAGATGGAGAGGGGGCGGTCACACGGCATGTTCACCTCACCCCGCTTCGTCATTGCGAGCAAAGCGAAGCAATCCAGAGCGGTTCGCCATTGCCCTGGATTGCTTCGCTTCGCTCGCAATGACGAGCGGTGGGGCGATCAGACCTTAGCGGAACAGCCTCGGCGCGAAGTCCGCGAGGTAGCGGCGCCAGTTGGGCCATTCATGCCCGCCGCCGGTCTCGTTGTAGTGATACGCGATGTGATAGCGGTCGAACAGCGCGCGGGTGGGCGCGACGGTGCCGTAAAGGAAGTCGTCCTTGCCCATCGCGAAATAGAGCAGCCTGAGATCGCGGGCCGATTGCTTGAGCGCGGCATCGTAAGTCTTCGCGTATTCGTCCACGCGGCCCTTGTCGGGACCGACGCCCAGACCCATCGAGAACACGCCGATCCAGCGGAACAGGTCGGGATGCGTCAACCCGTTGCGCAGCGTGTGCGATCCGCCCATCGACAGTCCCGCCATCGCCCGCGTTGCCGGACGCGCGTCGGTGCGGTAGTTGGCGTCGACGTAAGGGATCAGGTCCTTGATCAGGTCGTTGCCAAAGTCCGGGTTGTCGAGCGTCATGACGCCTTCGCGCAGCGGTGTATGGCCGTCCGGCATGACGACGATCATCGGCACGGCCTTGCCGCTGGCGATCAGGTTGTCGAGGATCAGGTTGGCGTGGCCGACGCTGGTCCAGCTGTCGTCGCTGTCACCCGCGCCGTGGACCAGATAGAGGACCGGGTACTTGCGCGCGTCCTTCGTGTAGCCGGGCGGCGTGTAGACATGGGCGCGGCGCTTGATGCCGAGCGAATTGGACCAATACTCGACGGTCGAGACGGTGCCGTGGGCGACTTTGGCATCCCACGTCTGGAACGCGCCTTCGGGGCCGGTGACCTCGAAGGTGGAATTGATGCCCTTCATTTCCTCGGAGAAAGTCTTGCCGAGCGGATCGGGCGTCTTCACGCCATCGACGCGGAAGGCGAAGCGGTAGACGTCGGCGGGGACGGGCTGGGGCGTGGTGACGGTCCACAGGCCGGTCTTGTCCTTCGCCATCGTCAGGCCCTGCGGCGTGCCGGGCGGGAAGCCCATCGGGATGATCTTCGCGATGTCGGTGCTGGTGAGCAGCACCTCTTTCGCATCAGGCGCGCAGATGCGGAAGGTGACGCGCTGGTCGGGAAGCTGCTCGACCGACTTGTAGGGCGCGGGGCCGGAATAGAACGGCGGTACTACGCAGGACGACGGATCAAGCTGGACCTGCTGCTGCGCGGCGGCGGGCGCAAGCGGCATGACGGTGGCGGCGCTCAGCGCGGCCAGAAAAGCGAGCCTGGATGACATGCAGGAATCCCTGATAGATGCAGCCTGTCGCTGCCAGTATCAGTCGATGTCAGTAAGCGGCTGTGGGCAAGAAGGCTGCAGTGCCTTGCCCGCCTGTTGGATTTCGACGTGCATGTTCACCATGCCCCACTTCCCCCACTTCCCCCGCTTCGTCATTGCGAGCGCAGCGAAGCAATCCAGGGCCGCGTAAGCCGCCCTGGATTGCTTCGCTGCGCTCGCAATGACGGAGGTGAGGCCATGCCTTAGAACCGGATGATCTGGCGGATCGCCTCGCCTCGATCCATCGCGTCGAGCATTTCGTTCAGGTCGTCCAGCTTGTGTGTGGAGCTGATGAGGCGGTCCACCGGCAGGCGGCCGGCTTTCCACATCGCCACGTAGCGCGGAATGTCGCGCGCCGGGATCGACGAGCCCATGTAGGAGCCGATCAGCGACTTGCCCTCGGCCACCAGCGAGACGGCCTGCAGGTCGAGCCGCTGTTCGGGCGCGGGCAGGCCCACGGTGACGACACGGCCGCCGCGACGCGCTGCGGTATAGGCCGAGGCCAGCACCTTGGCGTTGCCCACGGTCTCGATCACGACGTCGGCCTTGCCACCAAGATGCTCGGCCATCACGGCCTCAAGCTGGTCCGGGGTGGTGCCGATCGCACCGAGATCATCGGCCAGCGCGATCTTGTTCGGTGCAAGGTCCATGCCGATGACCGTCGCCGCCCCGCTCGCCACGGCGCCCATCAGCGCCGCAAGGCCGACGCCGCCGAGGCCGAAGACCACCACTGTCTCGCCGGCGCGGATCGCGGCGCTGTTGATCGCCGCGCCCACGCCCGTCAGCACCGCGCAGCCGAACACGGCGGCGACTTCGGCGGGAATGTCACGGTCCACCTTCACGGTCGAGCGCTGATCGACCACCACATGCGTCGCGAAGCACGAGACTCCGAGGTGGTGGTGCACGTCGCTGCCGCAGTCGTGCAGACGGAAGCCGCCGCCGATCAGCTCGCCGCGCCCGTTCGCCGCCGCGCCCGTCTCGCACAAGTAGCCCTCGCCCGAGAGGCACGGGGTGCAGCGGCCGCACGAAGGCAGGAACACCAGCACCACGCGGTCGCCGACCTCGAGGCCGGTGACGCCGGGGCCAAGCGCCTCGACGATGCCGGTGCCTTCGTGGCCCAGTGCCATCGGCATCGGGCGCACGCGGTCGCCGTTCACCACCGACAGGTCGGAGTGGCACAGGCCCGCCGCGTCGATGGCCACGCGCACTTCGCCCTGGCCCGGTGCGTCGAGGTCCAGTTCCGCGAAGCGCAGCGGTGCGTTCTCGGCGTAAGGCTTGGCATTCCCGCCCGACTGGGCGAGCACCGCCGCGCGCGTCGTGGTGCCCATCAGCGCGCCCACTTCTTGTCGAACGCCCAGACCTCCTCGAAGCCGACGAGCGAGCAGAATTCCTTGAAATCGAACAGGCCGGGCTCGGTCGGCTCGCCGGTGCCGTGGTCGCGCAGCTGGTTCAGCGCCAGCTCCATCGCGCGGGCCGACACGAGGCTGGTGAGCGCGGGGTAGATCGCGAAGGCGAAGCCGAGTTCGGCCAGCACGTCGGTCGGGTAGGGCGGGGTCACGCCGCCGTTGGCGATGTTGACCATGACCGGCTTGCCGAAGGTCTCGCAGACCTTGCGCATCTCTTCTTCCGTGGTCACCGCCTCGGGGAAGAGGATGTCGGCGCCTGCCTTGTCGTAGGCTTCGAGGCGGCGCATCGTCTCGTCGAGGCCGAAGCTCTGGTAGGCGTCGGTGCGGGCGATGATCAGCATGTCCTCGCGCGCTTCGGCGGCGACCTTGATCTTGTCGACCATTTCCTCGGTGGTGACGACGCGCTTGCCCGGCGTGTGGCCGCACTTCTTGGGGAATTCCTGATCCTCGATCTGGATCGCGGCGATGCCCGCCTGCTCGTAGCCCTTCACGGTGTGGTGGACGTTGAGAAGACCGCCGAAACCGGTGTCAGCGTCGGCGATCAGGGCCGAGCCGATGGTGCGCTTGATCGTCGCCATGCGGTCGAGCATCTGGGTGTAGCTGACGATGCCCGCATCCGGCAGGCCGTAACCCGAGGCGGTCGTCCAGTAGCCGCTGCCGTAGACGACGTCGAAGCCCGCGCGCTCCGCCATCAGCGCGGCGATCATGTCGTGCACGCCGGGGACCGGGAAGAACTCGCCCTTGGCCAGCTTGGCCTTCAGGATGTTTGCGCTCATGCTTCAGTTTCCTCTGTCCAGAGCCACGGCGCGGCTGAGCGCTGGGCCTTTTCGAATGCGGTGATGTCCTGCCCGTGCAGGGCGAGGATGCGGGTGGTGTTGTTCCAGCCGGCGAGCAGCATTTCGCGGTCGCTGTCGGGAACGGTGAAGGCGAACTTCTGCCCGGCGCACGTCACGGTCTGCGCGGCGAGGTCGATGGCAAGGTCGTTGCCCGTTTTCGCCAGCGCCTGCAGCGCGCCGAGCGTCGCGGGCTCCATCATCCCTGCCACCATGCCGTTGTTGGCGCAGTTGCCGCGGAAGATCTCGCCGAAGCTGGGCGCGAACACGGCGGTCAGGCCCATGCCGTCGAGCGACCAGACGGCATGCTCGCGGCTCGATCCGCAGCCGAAGTTGGCGCCCGCCAGCAGGATCGGCGGCTTGTCCGCAGCCTCGTAGGCTTCGAGCAGGGCCGGTCGGTCATGGAAGGCGAAGCGGCCGAGGCCCTTGCGCTCGGTGTGCAGCAGGAAGCGTGCCGGGAAGATGATGTCGGTGTCGACGTCGTCCTCGTCCAGCACGAAGGCAGGGGCGGTGAAGGGGGTGAAGCCGGGCATCAGGCGAACTCCTTCCGGACGTCGACGATGCGACCCGCGATCGCGGCGGCGGCGACCATCGCCGGGCTGGCGAGGTGCGTGCGCGCACCCGCGCCCTGACGGCCCTCGAAGTTGCGGTTGGAAGTGGAGATGGAGCGCTTGCCTTCGGGCACGAAGTCTCCGTTCATCGCCACGCAGAGTGAGCAGCCCGCGTGATGCCACGCAAATCCCGCCGCCTCGAACACCTTGTCGAGCCCTTCGGCTTCGGCCTGGTGCTTGGTGACGGTGGAGCCGGGGACGACCATCGCGGTGACACCCTCGGCGACATGGCGGCCGCGGATTACGCCCGCGGCGGCGCGCAGGTCTTCGATGCGGCTGTTGGTGCAGCTGCCGATGAAGGCATAGTCGATGCCGATCCCGGCGATCGGCTTGCCCGCTTCAAGGCCCATGTAGTCCAGCGCGCGGGCAGGGCCGGCGGGCACGGTGCCGTCCACCGCCATGACCTGATCGGGCGAGGTACCGAAGGTCACCTGCGGGGCGATGGCGGCGGCGTCGATCTCGACCGTGCGGTCGAACACGGCGTCGTCGTCGGAACGCAGGGTGCGCCAGTAGGCGACGGCCTGATCCCACATCGCGCCTTGCGGCGCGCGCGGGCGGCCCTTGAGCCAGGCGAAGGTAGTTTCGTCCGGCGCCACGAGGGCGACGCGCGATCCGGCCTCGATGCCCATGTTGCACAGCGTCATGCGTGCTTCCATCGACGCGGCGCGGACCGCCTCGCCGGTGAATTCGATGGCATGGCCGATGCCGCCGCCCGCGCCGATCGTGCCGATCAGGGCGAGGATCATGTCCTTGGTGGTGACATGCGGCTGCAACTGTCCGGCGTAGTGGACGCGCAGGTTCCGGTTGCGCGCCTGCCAGAGCGTCTGCGTGGCCATCACCGTGCCGCACTCGCTTGCACCGATGCCGAAGGCCAAGGCCCCGAAAGCCCCGTGCGTGGCGGTGTGGCTGTCCCCGCAAACCAGCGAGATGCCCGGCATCGTGAAGCCCTGCTCGGGCGAGATGACGTGGACGATGCCCTGCCGCTCGCCTTCCAGCGCGAGGTATTCGATGCCGAACTCGGCGCAGTTCGCCTCCAGCAGCGCGACCTGCTTGCGCGCGAGTTCGCCCTTGATCGCGCCGCCGCGCTCCGAGGTCGGCACGGCATGGTCTGGCACCGCCAGCTGCGTCACCGGGCGGCGCACCGTAAGGGCATTGTCGCGCAGCAGCTCGAAGGACTGCGGGGTGCTCACCTCGTGCAGGAGGTGGCGGTCGATATAGATCAGGTCCTTGCCCGCATCGCCGCGCACCACCGTGTGCGCGTCCCAGAGGCGGTCGTAGAGCGTCTTCGGAGCAGATTGGCTGGTCATCACATCACGCATTGGAACGGGCAGGAGGCACCGTCGAGCGATCGGAACGGCATGTCCGTTCTACGGATAGTCGCCCCGGATCGCCCGCGCCAGCCCCGGCACCAGCAGCAGGCTGGCGAGGAAGAAGCCCACCGGGATCAGCGAATAGTTGAGCACCACGCCGAACAGCGCGGCGGGGCTCTGCTGCGCCGGGCCGGCGGTGGAGGAGACGAAGCCGTACAGGCTCAGCACCGCGCCCGAAATCACCGGGCCGAGCGCGAAACTGAGCTTCTCGCAGGCAGACCACAGGCCCGCATAGCCGCCTTCGATGCCGCTCTCGTGCTCGCCAAGATGCACGGTGTCGGTGAACAGCGAGGTGACGAGCAGGATGAACCCGGCGTTGGTCACGCCGATCACCGCCCCGCGCAGCAGGATCAGCACGTCCTTGCCGCTGACCGCGCCGAAGGACACGCCGTCTCCCCAGTCGATGCCGAGCCATGTCAGCGTCACCGCGCACCAGCCGAGGCACAGATAGACGAACAGCGAAATCTTGCCGATCCGGCGCGAGATCCGCAGCCACAGCGGCTGCGTGACGAGGCCCGCCAGCGACATGATCAGGACATAGGCGGTCAGCAGTTCGATCCGGTCGACGAGATAGACGAAGACCAGCGCCACCACCGTATAGCTGCACGCCTGTCCCACGGTCTGGAGCAGATGGATGGCGGTCAGCTGCCGGAACGCCCGGTTGCGCCATGCGGCGCCAAGCATCCGCGTGAAGGGCACCGGCGCCTTCGCCGCTGCCGGGCGGTGCAGGCGCGAACGCAGGCCGAGCGCACAGCCGAGCATGGAGACCAGGCACAGCGCGGCGAAGATCACCGACATCACGCTCCACGCCTGACGCCCGCCGCCGAGCCAGACGACCGTAGGCTGCGCGAGGCCGATTCCCAGAACGACGCCGAGCGTAGTGAAGGCGATGCGCCATGCCAGCAGCTTGGTGCGCTCATGCGGGTCGGCGGAAAGGGTCGTGGCGACGGCGAGATAGGGTACTGAAAAGGCACTGAAGGCGGTCATCGCCAGCAGGAACACCGCGCTCGTCGCGGCGGCGGCATAGGGAGAGCCCATCGCTGGCAGGTTGAACAGCAGTACGAAGCCGATGCTTGTGGCGATGGCGCCGCCGACGAGGAACGGGATGCGTCCGATCGAACTTTCGCGCCGGTCGGACCACGCGCCGACCAGCGGGTCGCAGATGATCACCCACAGCTTGGGGAGCAGGATCACTAGCCCGGCCAGCCATGCCGGGACGCCGAGCACGGTGGTCATGTAGACGGGCAACAGCGCCGCCGGGGTGTCGCGGAAGACCTGCGCCCCGGTCTGGCCGAGGCCGTAGCGCACCATGGTGCCCGTATCGAGAGGAGTTCGGGGGGCGAGTGATTCGGATTCGTTCCGGGGTGTCTGGAGCAATTTCGGCCTCCACGCAGGACGGGAGGGAAACGTCTCATCGTCATCAACCGTATGACAGGCGCATTTCACCGCGATCCGCTGCGCGGATAAACGCGCACATCCGCCGTTTTTTGGTCGGTGTGCGGATTTTGTGCTCACCCTGCGGATAAAAAAGCATTCGCCAGGCGGTAATCGGGGCCGTAACGATAGCTTCACAAACATCGGAGGAGGGGTCCGATCAACAAAACGGGTTTGGGGTGAAGCTATGGAACGAGGTGTACCGATCCGGGCGGTTTGCCGGGCTATTTCGATACTTCAGGAAATAAATCAGATGGGCTCGCTTTCGATGATGCAGATCTCGAAACGTGGGCGCATCCCTTATCCCACCGCCTGCCGCATCGTGCAGACGCTGATGCATGAGGGCCTCATCGAGCAGGAGCCGGCGCGCAAGTTCTACCGGCCTACCGCGCTCGTCCAGTCGCTGTCGCAGGGTTTTCAGGCGGACAGCTTCCTGGTGGAACACAGCCGCCGGCATCTTCGGGCGCTGACGCACAAGATCGGCTGGCCGGTCTCGCTGACGGTTCGCATCGGCACGCACATGGTCGTGCGCGATTCGACCCATGCGGACACCTCGCTGACTTTCGAGCGATATTATCCGGGCTTCCGCCTGCCGCTGATGGATTGCGCTTCGGGCCGGGTGTGCCTTGCGCACATGACGCCGGAACAGCTCGACCGCGTCATGGACTGGGTTTCGCTCGTCGGCTCGCCGTCGGAGCAGGACCTGACTGCCTACGTCTCGGTCAACACGCTCAACAAGATCCGCGAAGAAGGCTACGCGGCGATCGGTTGGGGCCAGCACAACCTGACGCCGGGCAAGACCTCGTCGGTGGCGGTGCCGATCTTCCGCGACGGCCAGTTCGAAGCGGCGCTGACGATGATCTACTTCGCCGCCGCCATGAAGCAGGGCGAGGCGGTGGAACGCCACCTTGCGGAACTCAAAGCGACGGCGGCAGCGATCACCGAAGAGATCAACTGCACCGAACTGCCGGACATGGAGTTTCCGGTTCTGAACTGATCGAAACATCTGACGGTCGCACGAAAAACGCCCGGTCTCGCGACCGGGCGTTTTGCTTTTTCTGGACTTCGCATTGCCGTCGTCCACCGCACGGGAATGGCGGCGGATTTGGGTGGAAAGCGGTATCTACCGCCCATTTACCAATTTCGTCATTGCGAGCGTAGCGAAGCAATCCAGGGTGGCTCAAGATTGCCCTGGATTGCTTCGCTACGCTCGCAATGACGAACCGGGGGATAGCCGTAAAGGGTGGGAAGCGGTCGTTTATCCTCCCTGTCGCGCAGCGATGGGGAGGTGGCAGCCCGCAGGGCTGACGGAGGGGTTTTTCTTCCCCCTCCACCACCCGCTGCGCGGGCGGTCCCCCTCCCCATTCCTTCGGAACAGGGAGGATAAGGTTTTACCCCAGTTTCTTCGGCGCGGCTGGGGGCTGCGGCGGGGACCAGCCCGCCGGAACCGGCGCGGGCTTCTGCTCGCGGGCGTAGTTCTCGAGGCTGGAGAGCGAAGGCCCGTAGTCCTCGGTCGGCGAGTGCAGCCACTTCTCGTCCATCGCGCGCGCCGCTTCGACGAGGTCCTGCGGCAGTTCCTTGATGCCGCCGGGCAGCGTCTGGAACGTGGTGAAGTAAGTGATGTGGCCGGGGGCCTGACCCATCAGCATCCAGGGCAGCCACGGCGTCATGCGGGTCCATGCGCCGATGTGCGGGATGTGGGTGAGGTTGGGGTTCAGCACGTCCTCGCGCTTCACGGTGTAGATGAAGTGCTCTGAAACGCGGTTCATCACGCCCGAGGATTCGCGCGGCCACTTGTCGGGCTGCAGCGCGTTCGGATAGATCATGTCGATGTCGGTGTTGACGATCAGAGTGCCTTCCGGCCCCTCCATCCAGTCCATCAGGAACGGCTTGGGCTCGGTCTTCACCTTCTGCAGCCCGCCGTAGCTCGGCGGCTCGGGGACCTTGTCGCTGATGGTGAAGTTGAACGGGTCGTTGGCGATCGGCACGACCTTGACGGTCTCGCCGGTATAGGGGTTGTCCCAAGTGTTCAGCAGCTTGCCGGTCTCGATGTCGCGATAGAACACGACTTCGCGCAGCATGCGGCGCCAGCTGCCGTCGTCCAGGCGCTTCATGCGGGTGAAGCTGAAGCCCTCGGCGATGAACAGCGGGCGGATCTTCTCGTTGTCGCGCACCCCGAAGGCCTTGCCGCGCAGCCAGCCGCACTTTTCCTTGGTGGGATCGACGTCGCCGTCGATGCGCGCATACGTATCGCGGTTCCACACCGGGTCCTTGAAGTCCAGCCTGATGGTGAAATTCAGGCGCGACGCGGCCGTCGCGGACTTGCCGGCGGCGGACGCCACCGTGGGAAGCGCCGCCACGCCCGCGGCGATCGCCGCCAGGCTGAGGCCTTCGCGGCGGGTAAACGTGTTATTCGACATGAGCTGATCACTCCATGAGGCCGAGAGGCTATGTGCCGCGATAGAGATGGATGAAGCCGGGGCCAGCGTCGATCAAGCTCCCACGAATGATCGCCAGACAGATACGGCGGATCGCCGATCACAATTTTTGATCATTGCGTATGGTCAAGGCAGGCACGTCTATTGGCCCCGAGCCGCGCTGTCTGGCGCGGTCAGGGTGTTGTCAGGTGCCGCTAGGGTGCCTTTGAGTGCCGTTCAGTGCGCCTTGCGCATCGGTTCGAAGGCCGATTTCTCGAGAATTTCGCGCAGTGCCTTGCAGGCGGAAGTCTCGAAGTTCTCCGCCATGCTGACGAAGCCGAACTGCGAGGCGGTGACCTCGGTGCCGGGTACGCGCCTGAGCGTGCCGTTCTCCAGCTCCTCGGCAACCCGTTCGTCGGCGATCAGGCCGATGAAGTCGCCGCTGAGAACCAGCAGGCGAATGACGTCCATCGAGGCCGTCCGCACACTCTTGCGCGCGACATCGCGGCCTGCCGTCGCCATGACCGAGACGATGTCGCTCTGGCCCGGAAATGCGCCGACGATGGCGGTGTCGAACTCCACCCAGCGGTACTGGGAGATCGGGCGGCGCTTGGCGATATCGTCGAAAACCGGGTGCGTGGCGGCGGCCACGACGGAATAGTTAAGCGTCCCCAAGGGCTCGGTCAGCAGGGTGCCGCCATGTTCCTCGTCGGCCGGGATGGCGCAGCAGGCGAAGTCCACTTCACCTTGCTGGAGACGGCCGAGGAGCTGCGAACTGAAGCCCTCGAATACCCTGAGCGTGGTCGAGGGGTACTGCTCCGAAAACTCGGCGATGCAGCGGGCGAAGGCGTCGGTTAGGAAGATCGAGTGCACGCCCATGTTGATCGTCTGGTTGTGCGTGCTGTCGGCGACCTCGTCGAGGATGCGCTCCTGCTCGCGGAAGATCAGCCGGGCGCGGCGGACCAGACGGTCGCACAGCGGCGTCGGCCGGATGCCGCGCGGGCCGCGCTCGAACAGGCGGCCGTTCAGCGTTTCCTCGAGCTGGTGCATGCTCCAGGTCAGGGCGGGCTGGGAGATGCCCAGATCGCGCGCCGCCTGCCGGAAGCTCCCGGCTTCGTAGATCGCCACCATGCGTTGCAGTTTGACCAGGTCCATGCGCGTCACCGTTGATCGTCGGGCTCGGGTTTGTCCAGCCTTGCAAGCAGGGAGGGGCCATCGGCCGCACTCCCCGCCGTGCAGGGCGTTCAGTTCTGCGGAGCGCCGGTGTCTTGGAAGTTCTGCCAGTCGCGGGTGACGAGGCGTTCGTCGATCAGCGTGCGCTGGTAGCATTCGCCGTCGCGGAACCACTGCCAGGTGCGGGCGCGCTTGGTGAAGTCCTCGTTCACCTGGATCATCTCGTAGAGATAGATGCCGGGCTCGTTGTGGCGGGTCCAGTTGAGGCAGGTCGAGCGGTTGTAGTCGTCGGGCTGCATCGCGGCGGCCCAGCCCTTGATCAGCTCGTTGTCCCAGCGGATGCGGCCGTCTTCGTACCACGCCGGGAAGTCGCGCACGTCGACACGGCCGTCGTCCCAGAAGTAGTGGTTGGTCTGGTGGTATTCCTCGTGGCCCGGCTCGCCGACGAGGCGGCAGAACAGGCGCGAGCGATGCTGGTCGGTCAGTTCGCCGGTCTTCGCGTCGTAGTAGCGATACCAGCCTTCCCACACGCCTTCGTTGTTGCACAGCAGAGGCATGGCTTCCCGGATGCCGGGTTGCGAGACCTTGTTCACCATCATCGCCACTCCATAAGATGTCTTGAAAATGCCCATCGGCTGCCCCTTGCCTAGTTGCAGGAGGTGCACGCGCGAGCCTTTTGCGTCCCATTGATCGCTGTTCGATCATATTGATCGCTTGCCTGACCGCTTCCGCGCGGGCGTGGCATTGGGGTGTCGAATCAGTTGATCACTGCAAGAGAGTCTAGGAGTCTTCGAGCCATGACGATGGACAGGCGTAGCTTCACCCTTGGTATGGCCAAAGGCGCGATCGGCGTGGGAATGGCCGCGATGCTGCCCGCTGCGGCGCGTGGCGCCCCGGCGAAGAAGGCAGCGGCCGGGCTCGACGTGCTGGTGCTGGGCGCGGGTGTTTCCGGCCTGCAGGCCGCGTGGATGCTGGAGGAGCAGGGGCTCAAGGTCGCCGTCCTCGAAGGGCGCCAGCGCGTCGGCGGGCGGGTGATGACGCTGCTGGACGAGCCGGGCTATCCCGAGATGGGCTTCAACTCGATGGGCGAGGGCTATGGCCGCGGCATCGACGCCGCGCAGCGCGCCGGGGTGACGCTGGAGGACATCGGCGGCCGATACCGCGTCGGCAAGCCGCCCATGCTGTGGATGAACGGCCAGCCCCTCACGCGTGAGGAATGGGCGCGCCATCCCGGCAACCCGTTCCCCGATGCGATGAAGTCGGTACTCCCCGCCGAGATGGTCAACAAGCTCCTTGCCGAGCGCACGCCGCTCAAGGACTGGAACGCCTGGACCGACCCGGCCAGCGCCGTGCTCGACGTTCCGTTGCATGATTTCCTGCGCGCGCAGGGTCTTTCGGACACGGCGATCCGCCTCGCCAACGACGTATCGCCTTATTACGGCACCAATTCGTGGGACGTCTCCGCGCTGATGCTGGAGTTCAACGACGGCTTCGTGAAGGCCCAGTTCGAGGCGGGGACAAAGTCGTTCGGCGTCAAGGGGGGCAACCTGCACTTGCCGATGGGCATGGCCAAGCTGCTCAAGGGCGACGTCATCCTCGGCAAGGAAGTGGTCGCGATCGAGGCCACCGACAGCGGCTCGACCGTCTATTGTCGGGATGGCTCAACGTTCAGCGCCAGGCGGGTGATCTGCTCGCTGCCATTCTCGACGCTGCGCTACGTGAAGATTCTGCCGGGCCTGTCCGGCGCGCAGGCGGAGGCGGTGTCGCAGATCGCCTATCAGCCGCTGTCGATGGCTTTCCTCACCGCCACCGCGCCGTTCTGGGATGAGGACGGATTGTCGCCCGGCATGTGGACGGACGGCCTCGCGGGCACCGTCATTCCGCAGCACTACGGCGCAACGCCGGAGGAAGTCACCGGCCTGCTGGTGCAGGCGCGCGGCGGCCTCGCCAACTACTGGGACCGTCTGGGCCGGGACAAGGCGCTGGCAATGATCGTTGCGCAGATCGAGGCGATGCGCCCGGCGGCCAAGGGCAAGCTGGTGGCGCGCACGTACTTCAGCTGGTCGCAGGAAGTCTTCAACGGCGGCGACTGGGCCTACTTCGGTCCGGGACAGGTGAGCCGCCTCGTACCCGAAATGTCGAAGCCCGCCGGTCGCCTGCACTTCTGCGGCGAGCATACCGCCACCGGCGCGCGCGGTCTCGAAGGTGCGCTGGAGTCGGCTGAGCGCGTGGCCCTCGAAGTTCTCGAAGCATGACGCAAACACTTCTCCGAAGTGCGATCAGTTTTCGTAATCACTGATAATAATTTCCATTGAATGCGCATGATCCGGGTGGTTTTCGGCCACCCGGATTTCGGCCGTTTCAGGGAGATTGCACGTGCGTCGTTCTCTTTGCGCCTTGCTGCTTGCGGTAACTGTTCTTTCCCCGGTGTCGGCCTCTGCCGCTCTTTCCACGCTCGGCAATGCGCCTGCGGGCCAGCAGGCCGATGGGGTTGAGGTGCAGGCGCCCACCGTGATCTGGCCCAAGGGCGCGCCGGAGCTGAAGGGCTGGCCGGGCAAGGCCAGCGCCCCGGTGACCGAAGAACTGCGCGATGACGGCGAGACGCTGTGGAACGTCACCGTTCCGTCCTATCAGGCGTTCCTGCCCCCGCCCGGCAAGGCCACGGGAGCGGCGATGATCATCGCGCCGGGTGGCGGCTTCCGCCTGCTCGCCATGCGGCACGAGGGGACGCGCGTGGCGCAATGGCTGGCGGAGCACGGCATCGCGGCCTTCGTGCTCAAGTATCGCTTGATCCAGACCCTTCCCGGCGAGACCAACGAGGCGATGCGCAAGCGTGTCAACGCGACGATTCCCGCCGGTGTCGGCGGCGATCCGGGCGTTGCGGACGGGCTGGAAACCTTGCGCCTGCTGCGCTCACGCGCGGCCGAGTACCGCATCGATCCCAAGCGCATCGGTGTCGTCGGCTTTTCGGCGGGCGGTCATGTCGCGGGCATGATGGCTTTTGCTCCCGAGGCCGTCCGGCCCAATTTCGCCGGGCTGATCTACGGCATGCCATTCGGTGCGAAGCTGCCGGAAATCCCGCCCGCGAACCTTCCCTATCCGGAAGGCGCGCCCAGCGATCCCTGGTTGCGACCTGCGCCCGAGCCCGCGCCGGGCCGCCTGCCGCCTCTGTTCCTTGCCATGGCGCAGGACGACATGGCGGTCGGCTATGGCTTCCGGCCCTTCTACGATGCCCTGTTCGCCAGCGGCTACCGCCCCGAAACCCACCTGTATGAGCGGGGCGGCCACGGCTTCGGCATGAAGCAGACCGGCGGCACGACCGACTATTGGCTCGAGGAATTCCGCTGGTGGATCGCGGGCGAGGGCTTCACGCCCGGCAAGTAGCCGGGCGCGGGTTCCGGCCTCAGGGAGCGGTGGTTTCCGCAGGCAGATTGGGGGTGCCCGCCTCGACATAGGCGGCGATGAACTGGGCGAAACGCTCGGGCACTTCCAGCGGCGGATAGTGGCCGACGTCGGGCATCATCACGCGCGAGATCTGCGCGTTCTTGAGGTAGCGCGCGATCGCATTAGCGGCCGATTCCGGGAGCAGATGGTCGGCGGCGCCCCAGATCAGGAAAGTCGGCTTGCGGACTTTGGCCATTTCGACGGTGGCCTGCTTGCCGTCGCCGATGCGGGCGACGAGGGCGATCAGGTTCTTCTCAGGGATACGGCGGTAGAAGTCGTAGTATTCCTTGCGCGTCTGGGCGGAGATACGCGTAGCATCGCCCGCGAAATAGCTCAGGAATTCGTTCCAGAAGGTCTGGTCGCGAAAGCCTGTCTGCTTGGCCCGCTCGGTCGCGTCGGTGAACGACTTGGGCATGACGAGGTGGCTGGTATCCACCGGATCGGACGGGGTGTTGGACAGGATCAGCCGCTCGACGAGGTCGGGGCGGCGGGCGGCCAGATACATGCCCATCGTGCCGCCGCTCGACACGCCGACGAACGTGAGCTTTTTCACGCCGAGGCGGGTGAGCAGTTCCACCGGAATGTCGGTCGGTTGCATCGTCTTCGCAGCAGCGTCGGTGGCGCCGTCGGACAGGCCGTAGCCGGGAATGTCGTAGCGGATGATGCGGTAGCGGCCCTTGAGCGCCAGCGCGATCCGGTCCCAGGTGCGCAGGCTGCTTTCCGATCCATGGACCATGAACAGCACCGGCGCGTTCCTTGGCCCTTCATCCTTGTAGTGGATTTTGAGCCCGCCGATCACGGCATAGCGGCTCTGCGCATCGGCATACTTGCGGCGCAGTTCCTCGATGGTGAGGTAGGGCACGGCAGGCTTGGTCGCGGCTGCGGCGCTCTGCGCATGGGCGGCAGCCGGAACAACGCCCAGCACCGAAATTGCGACTGTTGCGGCAAGCAGCGGAATGCGGATCATGGCTAACCTTCTTTATCAGGGACAGGCCGAGTTTATCGACTGCTTTCCCGATGTCCGAAAGATCGCCCGGACTATCCGACTGGCGGGCGTGCCCATACGCAAAGGCCCCGGCGAACTTGCGTCCGCCGGGGCCTCTATCTGTTTGCGATTCGGACGATCAGACGATCGCGGCCGCCTTTTCAAGACTGCGGAACATCGCCTGCTGTACGATGTACTCGTGCCGCGCATCGGCATCAGCCTCGAGGTGGGCGAGGTGCGTTTCGCGGGCATCGACCTTGTCCTCGACCGCCGCCTTGTTGGCGATGGTCTGCGCCTGCACGAAATCGCGCGTCACGGTGCGACGCTGGCGGTCGTAGAGCGAGAGCTGCGCTTCGGCGTCTGCGCCTTCGAGTATCACGCGGCTCAGCTTCTCGACGAGGTTCACCGCGTCATGGATGCCCGAGTTCATGCCGAAGCCGCCCAGCGGGTTGTTGAGGTGAGCGGAATCGCCCGCCAGCATGATGCGGCCCTGACGGAAGCT
This sequence comes from Novosphingobium sp. fls2-241-R2A-195, assembly GCF_030209485.1. Taxonomy (NCBI): domain Bacteria; kingdom Pseudomonadati; phylum Pseudomonadota; class Alphaproteobacteria; order Sphingomonadales; family Sphingomonadaceae; genus Novosphingobium; species Novosphingobium sp. fls2-241-R2A-195. The sequence goes on along the minus strand of NZ_JARVRY010000025.1, from coordinate 52,712 downwards.
GTTCGCCACGCGCTGGTGGACGCGGTAGCAGGTGCGGTGCTCGGTCTCGACGGGAATGTTGACGCCCAGCAGTTCGGCGAAGACCGCGTCCTTGGCGGCGTCGCTGGTCACTTCAGCGACCGAAGCGCCCGACTTCTGCGGCACGAGGACGCGCCACAGACCGGGAACCTTCAGCAGGACGCACCAGAACGGATCGCCGCTGACGTAGTTGACTTCCTTGACCCAGGGCAGGTGCTCCTCGATCGGATAGGCGGTCGAGAGGGTCAGGAAGGTTTCGTCGTAGGTGAAGCCATCGAAGCCGATGCCCAGCCACTTGCGCACGGTCGAATTGCCGCCGTCGGCGCCGATCAGGTAGTCCGCGTGGAACAGCTTGATGTCGAACGGGGTCTCGACCGAAACCTGTACACCGTTGGAGCCCTGCACGCAGTTGGCGACCTGATGCGAGAACAGCACTTCCGCGTTCGGCATCTCGGCCAGCTTGGCGGCGATAAGGCGGGTCAGCTTCCACTGCTCGCACTGCAGGCGATAGGGATAGGGCGTGATGTCGCCGATTTCGCTCATGTCGAGCGAGAAGGTGCGGCCGGTGTTGCGGTTGCTGTACTGGTACAGCGGCGCGCGTAGGCCCTGGTCTTCCAGCGTCTGGCGCAGGCCGAGCTTTTCCAGCATCTCGAGCGTCGGCGGATGCAGGGTGGAGGCGCGCATGTCCTCAAGGCAGGTCGGCGCGCTTTCCAGAACGCGGACTGAAATCCCCTGCAGTGCCAGAGCATAAGCAGCCACCATGCCCACTGGGCCGCCACCGGCGACCAGTACCTGCGAGCGTGAATTGTCTAGTGGTAGCAGCAAGGCGTCCCCCGATGAGTAAATGCCTGTCAGGTAAGGTCGCCAAACGTCGCCGTGACTTGCACGACTGCGCGAAGACCGTCCCCCAGTGAACTGAAAACGACGTGTCGGACTGTGCGCCGCCTGCAGGACTGCCCTTCGACTTTTCGCGAATTCTGGTCCCAAGAGGCGCGCTGCCCTGTTTCGGCATAAGCGAGTTTGGCGGGAGGTGATCCGGTGATTGCACCGATGTTCGCGCTGCGATCACTCGGCCTTGATCACCCCTTGCCGTCCGGGGCATGTGGCAGAACGCAGGACAGGGAAACTCGGCCATGCCGGCCTACAGAATTGGAAAACCGATGTTACTTGACCCCAAGCCCCAGAGTTCCGCCGTTTCCGCGCTGCTCGATGCCCCCAAGGCCGCCCGCATGCTCATCGGCGGACAGTGGGTCGATGCGGCGGACGGCGCCGTCGTCGAGACTCTCGATCCGGCCAGTGGAAAGATCATCGGCACGATCCCTGACGCCTCCGCTTCCGATGTGGACGCCGCCGTCGCCGCAGCGCGCAAGGCGCAAGGGCCGTGGGCCGCGACGCCGCCCGCCGAGCGTGCGCGTATCCTCTGGAAGATCGCCGACCTTATTGAAGCGAACATCGACGAATTGTCGGAACTGGAAGCGCTCGACCAGGGCAAGCCGCTCTACGTGGCGCGCTGGGCCGAGATTCCGGGCGCGGTGGGCCAGTTCCGCTTCTTCGCCGGGCAGGCCATGGCGATCGAGGGGCAGACCATCACCCCGTCGATCACCTATCAGCCGCAGGGCAAGGAAATGCGCGCCTGGACCGTGCGCGAGGCCGTTGGCGTCGTTGCGGCAATCGTGCCGTGGAATTCGCCGCTGGTGCTCACCGCGATGAAGCTGGCCCCGGCCTTCGCGGCGGGCTGCGCGGTCGTGCTCAAGCCGGCAGAAGACACCTCGCTCTCGGCGATTCGCCTGGGTGAGCTGATCCAGGAAGCGGGCCTGCCCGACGGTGTGTTCAACGTGATCACCGGTCGCGGCGCGATTTCGGGTGCGGCGCTGGCCTCGCATCACGACGTCGACAAGGTTGCCTTTACCGGCAGCACTGCGACGGGCCGGGCGATTCTCGACGCGTCGAAGGGCAACCTCAAGCGCGTCAGCCTTGAACTGGGCGGCAAGTCGCCGGTCGTGATCATGGGCGATGCCGACCTGAACCTCGCGATTCCCGGCGCGGCGAACGCGATCTTCTTCAACGCCGGGCAGGTCTGCGTGGCGGGGTCGCGCTCCTACGTCCACGCTTCGGTCTACGATCAGGTGGTCGAGGGGCTGGCGGCTTATGCAGGCGGGCTCAAGCTCGGCCACGGTCTTGACCCGGCGACGCAGATGGGCCCGCTCGTCAACGCGCGCCAGGCCGAACGCGTCAGCGGCTTCATCGCCGGTGCGCGCAGCGAAGGCGCGGCCATCGTCGCGGGCGGCGAGCGCCTTGGCCCGGCCGGCACTTTCATCACCCCGACCGTGGTGGCGAACGTGACCGCCAGCATGGAAATCGTGCGCGAGGAAGTCTTCGGTCCGGTCCTTGCCGTGCAGAAGTTCGATGACGTGGAAGAAGTCGTCGCGATGGCCAACGACAGCGTCTACGGCCTTGCCGCCAGCGTCTGGACGGAATCGCTCTCGCACGCGCATCGCCTGTCGTCGCGGATCAAGGCGGGTACGGTGTGGATCAACTGCCACTCGATGTACGACGCCAGCCTGCCGATCGGCGGCGTCAAGCAGTCCGGCTACGGCCGCGACAGCGGGCGCGAGGCGCTGGAAAGCTACCTCGAGACGAAGACCATCTGCGCTGTGGTGTGACGCATAGAATCCTCCCTGTCCCGAAGGGATGGGGAGGGGGACCGCCGACGCAGTCGGTGGTGGAGGGGGAATTTCCCCTCCGTCAGCCGCTTCGCGACTGCCACCTCCCCATTGCTACGCAACAGGGAGGATGAAGGACAAAAAAGAAGGCCCGGTAGGACTTGCATCCCGCCGGGCCTTTTAGGGTGAGGGTGGGCCGGGCACCATTTCTGGCACCCGGTCCGGGAGAGATCAGAAGCTGTAGCGGGCAGTCGCCAGCACGGTGCGCGGGTCGGTCATGAAGCGCGGGTTCACGACCGAGAAGCCGAAGCCGGTCTGCCAGTTGATCTGGTTGAGCAGGTTCTTGCCAGCGACCTGGAACTGCCACGGCCCGACGTCGTACCCGACATAGGCATTGACGATCTGCGTCGAGGTCACCGCGCCGATTGCGGCGTTGTCCGCGGTCGAGAAGAACTTGTCGCGGAAGTTGGCGTCGGCGCCGAACTTCACCTTGCCCGAGCCGAGATCGAAGTTGTAGTCGAAGCCGACAGTCGCCTGGTAATCCGGCAGGAACGGCGGCGCATTGCCTGCGAGTGAACCGCCCGAAGTGCGATACTTGCCGCGGTTCAGTGCGCCGTTGCCCCAGATCTGCAGGCCGTAGGCCGGCTTCCACGCGATCTCGGCTTCGAGGCCCTTGATCGTCATGTTGTAGTTTTCGATCAGGAAGCCGCCGTCGCCGAGGTTGATCGATTCCTGACGGTTCTTGATCTTGTTGACGAAGCCCGAGAGCGCCACGCGCACGGTGCTGCCGAGGTCGGCCTTGATGCCCGCTTCGAAGGCGTCGGTGCTCTGCGGCTTGAACGCGGCGGCCAACTGCGCGGCGGTCGATGCGAGGCCATTATAGCCGCCCGACTTGAAGCCGACGCTGTACGAGCCGTAGAGCAGCACGTCGTTGCTCGGCTTGAAGTTGACGCCCAGCTTGGGGGTGAACTTCTTGTAGTGGTCGCGGCTCACGGCCGGATCGCCGCCGATGTCGGCGTTGAGCGCCTTGTCCTCGAGCGTGTAGCGGCCGCCGGCGATCAGGGCGAGCTGGTCGGTGACGTTGAAGGTCAGCTGGCCGTAACCCGCCCAGGCGTCGGTCTTGGCATGGAAGTTGGTGCGCGAGGGCACGAAGAACGTCGTCGTGTCGACGATCTGGTCGCCGTTTTCGTGGAAGTAGTAGAAGCCGACCACGTAATCGACGAGGCCGTCAGCCAGCGAGCCGGCGGCGTTAACTTCCTGGCTGAACTGCCACTGTTGGGAATCGCTGCTGCGCACGAACAGAGCAAGCGGTGTCGTGCCGGTGGAGCCGATCATCGAAGGATAGACGCCGCCCGAGAAGTCCTGAATCCAGAAGTCGTCCATCTCCGAGTAGCCGGTGATGGAGGTCAGCGTGCCGCCCGGATAGTCGGCCGAGAGGTGGAGCGATCCGCCCTTCTGCTTGACGCGGGTGTCCGATGCCACCGGCGAGAGCACGGTGCGGTAGGAACCCGAGAGCGGGACGATCTTGCCCTCGTCGTTGGTGGTGGTGTTGACCGACCACTGGCCGTCCGAGTTGAGGTCGAGGTAGAACAGGTTCAGGCGGGCCTTCACCACGTCGCCCTTGTAGGCGAGGTCGAACTGGCCGCCCTTGAAGTCTTCCTTGCCCACCTTCTTGTCGAGCGTGGCGTTGTACTGGCGGCCGCCGTCACGGGCGCGCACGATGCCGTTGAACGATGCGGCCCACTTGCCGTCCTCGCTCAGCGGGACCGAGATGTAGCCCTTCACGCGGCGCTCGTTCCAGGTGCCGTAGCCGACCTGCACGTTGCCGGTGAACTCGTCCGAGGGCTGCTTGGTGATGATGTTGATCGCACCGGCCGAGGCATTGCGGCCGTAGAGCACGCCCTGCGGGCCGCGCAGGACTTCGATCCGCTCGATCTCGGCGAAGTCCATCAGCGCGCCCTGCATGCGGGCGTTGTAGACGTCGTTGATGTAGAGCGCGACTTCGGCTTCCGACATCACGTAGCCGCCGTCGGTGCCGCCGCCGCCGCGGATGTAGGCCTTGAGGCCCGCCGAGCCGCCGGTCACGCCGTCCAGCTTGAGGTTGGGGACGAGGCGCGCGACGTCGGTGGGGGTGTTCACCTGACGGGTCTGGATTTCGTCAGCGGTGATGGCGGTGACGCTGATGGGCACGTCCTGCAGGCGCTGTTCGGTGCGCTGCGAGGTGACGACGATGTCGCCGAAGCCGTTGGCATCGCTGCTCGCATTTGCGGCGGCGTCCTGCGCGGCGGCCATGGCGGGGAAGGAGCCGATCGCGGTCGCGAGCAGCAGCCCCTTGGAGAATGCCTTCATCATGGTGTCGAATGAACCTTTGTGCGTAGTATCTTCTGAACCCTGGCCCGTGGCGACGTGGCTCTTTTCGAAAGGAGCTTTGCGTCGGCGCCCGTCAGGCAAAGCGGAAGCTGTCGGTGATAAGGTTTTGTGGCAATGCTGCGCCGCAAACTGTCCGCAGGATGATAACTCAGACGCATCGCTCCATGCATGAACCGCTGTGCGGATAAAAACGGCCGGGTAGCGCGCCACTTTTCGGGGCAAGCGTCAGACTGCGGCGAAATCAACGCAGTGGAGGTCATGATGGCAGAGCTTACCGCAACGCAGGGCGCGGGCGTCGTACTGGTCACGGGCGCGGCGTCCGGCATCGGCAAGGCGGCGGCGGACCTGATCGAAGCGGCCGGGCGCACGGTGGTTCGCGCGGATTTGCACGACCAGGACGGACGCGGCGTCGCGCTCGATGTCGCCGATCCCGCCGCATGGGATGCACTCGTCGCGCGGCTGGAGGCCGAGGGTGGTATCGACGGCCTCGTCAACTGCGCGGGCGTCGGCGGCCTAGGCGCCATCGACGAGATCGCCATCGAGGACTGGGACCGCATCATGGCCGTCAACCTGCGAGGCACGGCGCTCGGCTGCCGCGCGGTGCTTCCGGCGATGCGCGCGCGGGGGCACGGGTCTATCGTCAATATCGGTTCCACCTTCGGTCTCGTCGCGCGCAACGACTGCGTGGCCTACGGCGTGAGCAAGGCGGCGGTCATCCACCTGACCCGCTGCATGGCGGTAGACCTTGCCGACGCGGGCGTGCGCGTGAACTGCGTGTGCCCCGGCCTGATCGAGACGCAGATGACGGCCCCGCTCGCCGATGCCGGGCTGGAGGCGCTGATGCAGGCCAACCTTCAGGCCCACGCGCTGCGCCGCATCGGCAAGCCCGCCGAGGTTGCGGAAATGGTCGCTTTCCTTATCTCGGATGCAGCCAGCTTCGTGACCGGGGCGGCGATCCCGGTCGATGGCGGCTACACCTCGGGCAAGTGGGTGTGACGCCCCACTGTCCGAGGAGTGGAGATTCCACTTTCGCAGGTGCGTGATCGCCGGCCCCGCTTATAGTTTGCGCATACGTCTTCAGGGATAACCCAATGCTCAACACCTTCCAGCAGCAGCTCCATGGCATGCTGCCCACCCCGACCTCGGAAGAAGCCTCGCGGCAGGAGTTCGCGAAGAGCCTCAAGCACTTCATCCAGCAGGGCCTGCTGCCCGGCCTGCACCCGATCTATTCGGGCCGCGCCGCCCAGCGCTTCGAGAAGGAAGCGGGTCGCGCGCCGATCGATCGTCACGACATCCGCAAGGCGATGGTGCCGGACAACTACTTCCGCCACTACGCCGCCGTGAACCGCATCAGCCAGGAACTGCTGTGGGACAGCGTGATCGATTCGATCGAGCGCGAGGAAGACCGCCTCAAGGCCGCCGCCGCAGAGAATTCGGCGAAGAACAAGGGCGAGCTGCGCATCCCCGAGGGCTTCGAGGTTCCGCGCTACGTCTCCTCGCTCGACATCCACTGCATGCCGGGTGGTTATGCGGGCGGCCCGGACGATGCTTCGGACGTCTCGCTCGGCGTGCTCTACGACCGCGGTGTGTACCTCTATTCGATGGGGTACACCGGCCCGTTCAACGACGACATGGGCCGCTCGGTGGTGAACTACCTCAAACGCAACATGCCGGACTTCAAGCCCAGGCGCATCCTCGACCTGGGCTGCACGGTCGGCCACTCGACGCTGCCGTACAAGGAACTGTTCCCCGAGGCGGAGATCTGGGGCGTGGATGTCGGCGGTCCGATGGTGCGCTATGCCCACGCCCGCGCCGGTGCGTTCGGCCTCGACGTCAACTTCGCGCAGATGAACGCCGAGAAGACCGAGTTCGAGGACGCCTCGTTCGACCTCGTCGTCAGCCACATCCTGCTGCACGAGACCAGCGGCAAGGCGATGCCCCGCGTGTTCGAGGAATGCGCCCGCGTCCTCAAGCCCGGCGGCCTGATGATCCACGCGGATCTGCCGCCGTTCGACCTGATGGACCCGTTCACGCAGTTCATCCTCGACAACGAGACGTACTACAACAACGAGCCGTTCTGGGGCGCGATGCGCGACATGGACCAGATCGCGCTGGCCACCAAGGCGGGCTTCGACCCGGCGACCATCCGCTTCGACACCGCTCCGATGGCCGTGATGGAATATGCGGGTGCGGGCTATACCGAGGAATCGGCCGCCGACGTCGCCGAGCGCGAGTTCACGGCGGGCGAGTTCGCTCCCGGCGGCGGCTGGGAAGTCCTCATCGCCCAAAAGCCCCACGCTCAGCCGACTGCCTGACCCCTTAGGAACGAGACAAAGACATGAAGCGCGACGCACGGGGCAAGCGGCCCCAGTTCTACCAGGACCCGGCCCTCGACCAGATGATGGGCATGATCATGGTCCTCGCGGGTGAGGTTTCGGTGCTGGCCGACCAGCTCGATTCCACCCAGCGCGTGCTGGCCAACCACAACATCGACGCGCGCGCCGAAGTCGATGCGCTCGTCCTCGACGACGCGGCGCTGGAAGCGCGCGAGGCGCGCCGCCAGCAGATGCTGGAACGCATGTTCTACCTCGTCCGCAAGGAAGCTTCCGAGGCGGCAGGCAAGGAAACAACCGAAGGCTACATCGCCACCCTCGACGCGATCGCGGAAGGGTAAGCGATACAATGAGCATGAATGCGAGCGCGCTGGCGAACATCGTCGGTGCGGACAACCTGCTGACCGACCCGGCCAAGGTCGCCTACTTCGCCACCGACGTCTACCGTGCACAGATCATGCCGGGCGCGGTCGCGCGTCCTGGCACGATCGAGGAACTGCAGGCCGTGGTGCGCGAGGCGGCGGCCGCCAAGCTGCCGTTCACCGTGCGCGGCGGCGGCGCGTCCTACACCGATGGCTACAATGCGGTGGACGGCTCGCACCTGCTGATCGACATGAGCCGCCTGAACCGCATCGTCGAGATCGACGAGTTCAACGGCTACGTCACCGTCGAGGCGGGCGTTACCTGGCTCCAGTTGTCCGACGCGCTGGAGGCCAAGGGCCTGCGCACGCCGTTCCGTGGGCCGTTCTCGGGGATCGCGGCGACCATCGGCGGATCGATGTCGCAAAACTCGATCAGCCACGGTTCGGGCGCATGGGGCATCTCGGCGGAATCGGCACTGGCCTTCGACATCGTGCTTGCCGACGGCAGCCTGCTGCGCACCGGCACAGGCGCGCTGGGCGAGAAGCCGTTCGGCCGTCATGCCGGGCCGGACCTCACGGGCCTGTTCACCGGCGACTGCGGCGTTTTCGGCCTCAAGGCCCGGGTTACGCTGCCGTTGCTGCGTCACAAGCCTGCGCATCGCGTGCTGTCCTTCGCCTTCGCCGAATTCGCGCAGATGCACGAATCGATGCGCCGCATCGCCATGGAGCGGGTCGAGGATTCGCACTTCGCGCTCGACGCCGCGCTGTCGCAGGGCCAGATCGCCAAGCAGGAGCGTGCGGGCGGCCAGCTGGCGATGGCGATGTCCATCGTCAAGAGTTCGCCCTCGGTCTTCGCCGGGCTCAAGCAGGTCGCGGCGGCGGGCATTCTCGCCCGCAAGCAGATTTCCGCTTCGAACTTCATGACGCACTACATCGTCGAGGGTTTTGACGATGCCGAGTGCCGCGCCAAGCTGCAGCGCCTGCGTGACCTGACCGCAGACCTCGGCCGCGAAATCGTCGCGACGGTGCCTTCGGTGGTGCGCGGCATGCCCTTCGCACCGCTCTACAACACGCTCGGCCCGGGCGGCGAGCGCTGGGTGCCGCTGCACGGCGTCATGGCGCATGACCGCGTGCGTGATTTCCACGAAGCGCTCCAGCGCTTCTACGCGGACCGCGCCGCCGACATGAAGCAGCACGGCGTGTGGGGCGGCGGCATGTATTCCACCGTTGGGTCGAGCGGTTTCCTTTACGAAATCGCGCTCTACTGGCCGGACGAGCAGACCGCCTACCACGCGGAATCGGTGCCCGGCGACTACCTCGCCAGCCTGCCGAAATTCCCGGCGAACCCGGCCGCGCGTGAGTACGTCCATCGGCTCAAGGGTGAACTGGTCGACCTCTACGACGCCCACGGCGCGCTGCACTTCCAGCTCGGCCGAGCCTATCCCTACGCCGCGCGCCTCGGCGCGGAGCCCAAGGCGCTGGTCAGCGCGATCAAGTCGGCGCTCGATCCGCAGGGCCTCGTCGGTCCGGGCGTGCTGGGCCTGTGACCCGCAACAGCGTCCGCAAGTCCTACGTGGACCTTGCGGACGGGCAGCTGCACGTGCGCGAGGTGGCGGGCCTTGAAGCGCCGGGCGGGGAGCCCGCCATCGTCTTCCTGCACCAGACCGCGTGCTCGGCGCAGAGCTACGACCCGCTGCTGGCCGAACTCGATCTGCCCAACCGGCTCGTCGCGATCGACACGCCGGGCTTCGGGGGCAGCTTCGATCCGGTCGGCTGGCCTTCGCTCGCGGACTATGCGGCGTGGATTCTGGAAGGGATCGACGCGCTCGGGATCGGGCGTTTCCATGTCTTCGGGCATCACACCGGCTCCAGCCTTGCGGTGTACTTCGCCGCGAACCATCCCGAGCGGGTGGCGTCAATCATACTGGCGGGCGCCGAGCTGATGACGCCGGATGAGCGCGCGCACTTCGAGCAAACGCATGGCGAGCCGATCGGCCTCAAGCGCGACGGATCGCACCTCCAGACCAACTGGGACTACGCCGCCGGCTACAACGAGGGCATCGACGTGGAGATCATCCATGACGAAGTCGTCGCCATGCTGCGCGCATGGAAAGCCCGGCCGCAGGCCTACATGGCGGTGGCAAAGTCCGACACGCCTGCACTGGCAGCGCGCGTCACCGCGCCAGTGCTGCTGCTGACCTCACCCGACGACTACTTCCACGCCGAGCTGGACCGCGCGAAGGCCGCTTTCCCCGGCGCGAGCCTTGCCGTCACCGGCGGGGCGAACTTCCAGGCCACCGCGGACCCGCAAGGCGTCGCGCGCGCGGTGGAAGAGTTTCTGGCGTCGTCCCGGACTTGATCCGGGACCGCTGGCGGTCTTTAGGCGCGCGCTATCAGGACGATCCCGTCGAGAGGCGGGCTGGTCCTGATAGCGGTCCCGGATCAAATCCGGGACGACGTGTATCAGGAATAGTCCAGTTCCGGGCGGGTGCGCTCCTGCTGCGCGGGGTCGGTTTCAACGAGGTTGATGAATACCCCATCGCAGTCGCGGATGCAGACTTCCAGCTGCGCGCGGTGTTCCATCGCGAAGACCTGCGGCTCCGGCGCCCACGTTGCGCCGAGGGCGCGCAGCCTTTCCATCGTTCCGGCCATGTCGGTGACGTAGAAGACCAGCGCCACCTCGCCGATGCGCGCCGGGCCGGTTGCGGGGGGGATGGCCTCGTTCGTGGTGCCGTCCGCCAGCTTGAACAGGCCGACCATGCCGTAGTTGGGGCCGGGGCGCTTGACGATGCGGATCTCGAATGGGCGCGGGTCGTCGAAGCCCAGGATCTCGGTCGCCGAAGGATGGCTCAGCTTGCCCTCGAAGTAAGTCTCGGTGAGGCCGATGGCGCGGTAGAACTGCGTCGCCTTGTCGAGATCGCGCACGAAGATCGTCGCACGCACGAGGGCGGAGGAGGGATGCTCGGTCATCGGTCTGCCTTTGCTGGTTCGCCCCGATAGTTCCCGTCCTGCCGCGCCGCCGCGAGCGCGCGGGCGCCAATGGTCGTCAGGTGGACAACGGGACGGGTGCCGCCTTGCGGAAGGTCGGCCCGGGGCGCGATGAACGGTCATGATCGGGAGCATCAGCAGCCCCCGGTCCGCAAGGGCGACACGATCTTCCGGCCAGGGTTCTGCCGGCCCGTCTGCAACTCTTTCGGAGAGTCCGCTCTCCAGCTGCGTGGGATATAGAAAATGACGGATTCTCTCGGTTACCGCATGAAGTTCGCGGTGGTCGCCCCCTCGACCAACACCAGCGTCGAGCCCGAGTACGCGGACATGCGCCCGCGCGGCGTGACCAACCATTTCTCGCGCATCGCGATTCCCGACACCAAGGTCGTGGACGACGCGACGTTCGTGGAGATGCTGGAGAACATCCGCAGCGCCACATTCGATGCGGTCGACGTGTCGATGTCGATGGACCCGGGCTGCGTCGTCATGGGCATGTCGGCCGAAACTTTCTGGGACGGCGCCGAGGGCGCCGAGCGCCTGCACCAGCGCATGCTGGAGCGGACCGGCGGCGTGCCGGTGATCATGGGCTCCACCGCCGTGGACGCCGCGATCCGGGCCTATGAGGAGGCTGACGGCAAGAAGATCCGCAAGATCGGCATCCTCACCCCTTATGCGCCGGTGGGCGACGCCAACGTCAAGAAGTTCTTCGAGGACCAGGGCTACGAGGTCGTCCACGTCGAGGGCCTCAAGTGCCAGTCGCCGATGCTGATCGCGCACGAGAGCAAGCAGACCCTCAAGCGCGCCGCCATCAAGGTAAGCGAGGGCGTCGACGCGGTGATCCAGGCGGGCACCAACCTCGCCTTCGCCGAAGTCGCCGCCATGGCCGAGTTCTGGCTGGAAAAGCCGGTGATCGCGATCAACACCGCCACCTACTGGCACGCCCTGCGCACGATGGGCTTCACGGACCAGAAGGAAGGCTTCGGCCGCCTGCTTGCGGATTTCTGATCCGCCACTTGCAAAGCAAGCACTGGCGATACGGCATCGGCGCTCTAAGCTGACCTCAGGGTCGAGAGATTAGAATACGGAGTTCACAATGGAATACGATTACGTCCCGATGCCGCAGCGCCAGCCGCTCCAGTGGCCGGACGGCAAGCGCGTGGCGCTGCTGATCACCTTCAATCTCGAGACCTGGGATCTCACCAAGGATACCGACAAGCCTTACTACGCGGGCGGCCCGGCGATCCTGCCCGACATCCTGCCCGGCAACACGCCCGACTTCCCGAACTACACTTGGCGCGAATACGGCCAGCGCGTGGGCATCTGGCGCCTGTTCGACCTGTTCGACGAACTGGGCGTCAAGGCCAGCTGCACCACCAACGCCGTCACCTTCGAGCGTCGCAAGGCGATGACCGATGCGGTGCTGGAGCGCGGCTGGGAACTGCTCACCCACAACTGGGAGCAGGGCGAACTGCTCACCACCTTCGCGCACGAGCCCGAGAAGGAGCGCGACATCATCATGCGCTCGCTCGAGCAGTTCGAGAAGTACACCGGCCGCAAGTCCAAGGGCTGGCTCTCGTCGTCGCTGCGCGGCACGATGCAGACGGCGGACATCCTCGCAGGGGAGGGCTGCACCTTCTACTGCGACATCATGAACGACGACCAGCCGTACCTGCTGCGCACGCCGAACGGCCCGATCGTTTCTGTCCCGTATTCCAACGAGATCAACGACTTCACCTTCATCACCCGCAAGAACTTCACCACCGACCAGTTCCGCGATGCGCTGATCGAGGAACTCGACGTCCTCTATGCGGAAGGCGCCAAGAGCGGCCGCATCATGAACATCGGCCTGCACCCGCACGTCGCCGGCCGCGCCCACCGCGTCCGCGCGGTGCGCGAGTTCATCGAGCACGCCAAGTCGCTCGACGGCGTCTGGTGGACCACGCGCGAGGAAATCGCCGAGTGGTATCTCCAGAACCACGAAAGCCATATTCCTGGCCAACTCGGCTGATGGAAAAGGCCCGGGTTCTCGTCGCCGGCGGCGGCATCGGCGGGTTGACGGCGGCCATCGGGCTCCTGCGCAAGGGGTTCGAGGTCGAAGTCTTCGAAGGCGCGCAGAGCTTCGGGGAAGTGGGGGCGGGCGTCACGCTCGCGCCCAACGCGATGGCCGGGCTGCAGTACCTCGGGCTCGGGCCAAAGATCGAGGCTGCGGGTAGCGAGCCGGTGCGGCAGGTCGTGCGGCACTGGGAAGATGGCCGCGTTCTCAAGACCTTGGAGCGCGGTAACCAGATGCGCGAGAAGTACGGCGTTCCGTACCTCTACATGCACCGTGCCGATCTTCACGCGATCCTCGTCGAGACGGCGCGGGAGCTGGGCGGCAAGCTGCACCTCTCGGCCCGCGTGGCCGAGGCCGGGCATGATGGCGCGGAGGCCCGGCTGAAGCTGGAAGACGGCACCGAGCATCGCGGCGACCTGCTCGTCGGCGCTGACGGACTCAAGTCCGTAGTGCGCAAGATCTTCGAGCCGATCTCCGCTCACTTCACCGGCCACGTCGCGTGGCGCGGCGTGGTGCCCGTGGACGAGCAGCTGCGCGAGCTGGCAGAGAATCCCGGCAACTTCATCGGGCCGGAGCGCATGGCGGTGTGGTATCCGCTGCGCGGCGGCACGCAGCTCAACCTCGTCTTCTTCGCCCGCGAGGAAGGCTGGACCGATGACGGTTGGACGATTCCGGCCAGGCGCGCCGAACTGCAGCAGGTCTTCGCCGGCTGGTGCGAGCCGATCCAGTACATGATCGCGCATCTGGAGGAAGACCGCCTGTTCAAATGGGCGATCAACGCCCGCTCTGCGCTCTCGACCTGGAACCAGGGCGGCTGCATCACCCTGCTCGGCGATGCGGCGCACGCGATGACGCCGTTCCTGGGGCAGGGCGCCTCCTGCGCGATCGAGGACGCGGTCGTGCTCTCCCGCGCGATGGAGGGGAGCGACACGGTGGCCGAGGCGATCGAACGCTACGAACGCGCGCGCATCGAGCATGCGACGTTCATCCAGGCGGAATCGAACGCCAACGCCGAACGCCTGCAGAGCAAGGACGCGGACAACTTCGGCAAGAAGGAAGTCCGCAACGAGGAAACGCTGGGCCTGTTCGCCTACGATGCCGGCAAGGTGGAAGTATAAGATGACCCTGACTGCAGCCGATTTCCCTGTCGAACTATCGCCCGGCACCTGGGACGTCCTGCGCGGCGACTTCCCGCTGCTGATCGACGGCAAGTTCGTATCCTCCGCAAGCGGCGCGGCGGGCGTAACCCACGATCCCGCGACCGGCGCCGCGCTGGCGGACTTCGCGCTCGGCGATGCGGTGGACGTGGACCTTGCGGTCCGCGCGGCCCACAAGGCCTTCGGCGGCCCGTGGTCGAAGCTCTCGCACTTCGAGCGCGCAAGGCTGCTGCGCAAGCTGGCCGACCTGTTCGAGGCCAACACGCAAGTGCTGGCCGAACTCGAGGTCATCGACAACGGCATGCCGATGTGGCTCGCCGGACTGACCGCGCGCAACAATGCCGAACTGTTCCACTACTACGCGGGCTGGGCGGAGCGGATCGAGGGCACCACCACGACCCCGCCCGCGCATGTCCTCGCGGCGGGAGAGGCGCTGACCTACACCCTGCGCGAGCCGGTCGGCGTCGTCGGCCAGATCGTGCCGTGGAACGTGCCGCTCTCGATGGCGTGCCTCAAGCTCGCTCCGGCGCTGGCGGCGGGCTGCACCGTGGTCCTCAAGCCCGCCGAGGAGACGCCGCTCAGCGCCGTCGTGCTCGGCCGGCTGATCATGGAGGCGGGCTTCCCCGAGGGCGTCGTCAACATCGTCAATGGCGATGGCGCGACGGCGGGCGCGGCGCTGGTCAGGCACCCGCTGGTGTCCAAGATCTCGTTCACCGGGTCGACCGAAGTGGGCAAGCTGATCGTGCGCGAATGCGCCGACGATCTCAAGAAAGTCAGCCTCGAACTGGGCGGCAAGTCGCCGGTGATCGTCTTCCCGGATGCGGACATGGCCAAGGCCGTGCCGGGCGTTGCGATGGCGACCTTCTTCCTGCAGGGCCAGAACTGCATGGCGGGCACGCGCATCTTCGTCCACGCCGATATCTACGACGAACTGCTCGAAGGCATGGCCGCGTTCGCCGGGTCGATGAAGATCGGCCACGGCCTGCATGCGGACACGATGATCGGCCCGCTGATCTCCGCCAAGCAGAAGGCCCGCGTCATGAGCTACGTGGACGAGGCCAGGGCAGGCCCGGCGCGCATCGTCGCGGGGGGCAAGGCGCCCGAAGGCCCGGGCCACTTCGTCGAGCCCACCATCGTCGCCGACACCACCCCCGACATGCGCGTGGTGCGCGAGGAGATCTTCGGCCCTGTCATGGCCGTCCAGCGCTTCGAGGGCGACGATCTCGACGCCATCGCCGCGATGGCGAACGACAGCGACTTCGGCCTTTCGGGCAGCGTCTGGACGCAGGACCTGTCCACCGCGCACAAGATGGCGGCGCGGGTGCGGTCGGGCCATGTCTCGGTCAACACTCACGGTGCGGTCGGCGCCAACATCCCGTTCGGCGGCTTCAAGCAGTCGGGCTGGGGGCGTGAGTTCGGGCGCGAGGGGTTGGACCTCTATCTGGAGACCAAGGCCGTGACGGTAGCCCTATGATGGAAAATGCATTGACTTATCTTCGCCGCCATGCGGGCCGCATCGTCTATCATCACGCCGATGGTCCGCAGGGGATCGAGGACTTTGGCATCGACGTGCGCGCCGATGGCCGCACGTTCCGCGCCTATTGCGAGATGGGCGACGGCGCCCTGACCCGCGACGCCTCGTGGAGCCTCGATGCCGATCTGCGCCCGGTCGAGGGTCAGGTGCGCGTCGTCCAGCACGGCAAGCTGACCGGCAGTTCGTGGTACTATTTCACGCCCGACGCCACGCACTGCGAGTCGCTGACCGTGAACCTCGGGCGCACCAGCCAGACCTTGCCCGGACGGGTCGATTATCTCGGCCTGCATCCGCTCGTGGGCGACGGTGCCATCGCGCTTGCGCGCGGGATCGACGAGCCGGGTGCGGAGCGGATGATCCCGAGCGTCACCTGTTCCTACGACATCAACGGCGAAAGCTCGCTCGTCGCGCTGCCGATCACGATCGGCGTTACCTATGTCGGCAAGGAAGAGCTGACCGTCCCGGCGGGCACGTTCACGGCCGACGTCTACGAACTGCGCTGGCAGCCGCACTGGCCGCCGGCGCGGCTGTGGGTGCACGGCGAGGATGCGGTG
Organism: Novosphingobium sp. fls2-241-R2A-195; assembly: GCF_030209485.1. NCBI lineage: Bacteria > Pseudomonadati > Pseudomonadota > Alphaproteobacteria > Sphingomonadales > Sphingomonadaceae > Novosphingobium > Novosphingobium sp. fls2-241-R2A-195. The sequence goes on along the minus strand of NZ_JARVRY010000025.1, from coordinate 36,680 downwards.
TTTCTGCGCCTGACCTGGGAATTCTCCGGCCTCGACAGCCAGCTGGAGCGCTACGCGACCGCCACCGGCGAGGATAGCGCATGGTTTGCCGCCTAACGCTGGCCTGGCTCACCCCTTCCTCGTCATTGCGAGCGTAGCGAAGCAATCCAGGGCAGTTGAACGCCGCCCTGGATTGCTTCGCTACGCTCGCAATGACGAGGGGTGTGGACGACGCCTGCCCTCAATGTCGCTCGATCGAGACGTGGCGCAGTTCATGCACCGGCGCGAGGCGGCGGCGCAGTTCGCCATGGTCGCGTGCCGAACTGGCCGATATGATCGCGGCATGGGCGTCGGGGCCGATGCGCCAGACGTGGAGGTCGGTGATGCGCGCGTCGCCGGGGCCTTCGATGGCCTCGCGCACTTCTTCCGCGACGTGGTCGTCGGTGCGGTCGAGCAGGATGGCGGCGGTGTCCTTCATCAGCGACCATGACCAGCGCGCAATGACGACCGCGCCGACCACGCCCATCAGCGGGTCGAGGAAGGTCCAGCCCAGATAGCGCCCGGCCAGCAACGCGACGATAGCCATGACCGAGGTGAGCGCATCGGCCAGCACGTGCAGGTAGGCCGAGCGCAAGTTGTTGTCGTTGTGCGCGTGGCCGTGATGATGCCCGTGATCATGAGCGTGCTCATGATGGTGCCCATGCCCGTGCCCATGGTGGTGATGGTCGCCCGACAGCAGCAGGGCGCTGACGATGTTCACGATCAGGCCGATCACCGCGACGATGGTGGCGTCCCCGAACGCCACCGGGCCGGGGTTGAGCAGGCGCTCCACGGATTCCACCCCGATCCCCACCGCGAACAGCGCCAGAACCAGAGCCGAGGCGAAGCCGGCGAGGTCACCGACCTTGCCGGTCCCGAAGCTGAAGGCCGGATTTCGGCGGTGCCTGCGGGCATAGCGATAGGCCAACGCGGCGACGCCGAGCGCTCCGGCATGGGTTGCCATGTGGAACCCGTCGGCGAGCAGCGCCATCGATCCGGTGGCATATCCGGCGACGATCTCGCCCACCATCATGACGGCGGTGAGCACGACGACCCACTGCGTCCGGCGGGCGTTGGCGTCGTGCGAGGCGCCGAGGAAATCGTGATCGTGAACGGATGGGTGAGGCAGGGAAGCCATGGGAAATGCGGTCTTTCTACTTCGCGTAACGGCGGATGGCGGCGATCACGGCCTGCACGCCGTCCTCGCGCTCGGCATCGGAGAGGTCGGGCGCGGAGACGTGGGTGCGCAGGTGATCCTCGATCAGTTCGTCGATGAAGCCGTTGACCGCGCCGCGCACCGCCGCGCTCTGCAGCAGCACTTTCGCGCAGTCCTCGCCCTCGACGAGCGAACGCTCGACCGCCTGCAACTGCCCGACCATGCGACGTATCCGCATGATGAGCGCCTGATTGTCCTTGCCGAGATGTGCCATACCTATACCCCCTTAGGGTATAAGCGGCAAAGCCGCAAGGTTTGACCCGCCCGGGCGGTCCCGATACGGGAACAAAGTCGAGGGCCGTTCATTTCAAAAGCCCGCGCCGACGCTCCGTTTCGCTTCGGGAGCGTCGCCCATCCGCCGGTTCGGGTCGCCATCCGCAGCCGGCGCCACAGACGCAGGATCACGAGCACGCGATGAGCGTAATCACCACTATCGCCGCAGCGGCAGCTGCCCCCGCCGCCACTCCGGCTCCCGCGAAGTCCCCCATTCCCGACATTTCCGTGCAGGTCCGCGACTTGTCGAATTCGACCTTCGCGTGGTTCCAGACCTACTGGCTGCAGATCATCATCGCGGTGGCCATCGCCGTCGCCATCGTCTCGGCGCTTTACGCGCTACGCCGCCTCGGCGCGCGGTTGTGCCGGGAAGAGCGCGGGCGCGGCGACTGGCTCACCATCGTCGGCCGGGTGGTCAACAAGACGACCAACTATTTCATCATCATGGTCGCGATCCGCGCGGTCGACGGCTACGCGCAGACGCCGCCGATGATCGACCGGATGGTGACCTTCTTCTTCACCCTCGCCGCCGTGCTGCAGGGCGCGATCTGGGCGCGCGAGTTCATCCTCGGCGCGATCGAGCACAAGACTTCGGCCGAGCACTTCAAGGGCGAGGCGATCATCAACGCCATGGGCCTCATCCGCCTGCTGGTGAGCGTGGTCGTCTTCGCGGTGGCGACGGTGGTTCTGCTCGACAACATCGGCGTCAACGTCACCGGCCTCGTCGCGGGTCTGGGCGTCGGTGGCATCGCCATCGGTCTGGCGGCGCAAGGCATCTTCGCTGATCTTTTCGCGGCGCTGGCGATCATCTTCGACCGCCCCTTCAGCAAGGGCGACCAGATCAGCTTCGGCACCAGTTCGGGCGTGATCGAGGCGATCGGGCTCAAGTCCACCCGCATCCGCGCCTATACCGGCGAGCTGCGGATCATCGCCAACAAGAACCTGCTCGACAAGGAAATCCTGAACGTTAGCGGGCGTGACCACATCCGCCTGCCGTTCACCATCGGCGTCGCCTACGAGACCCCGCCGGAGACGCTGGCGCGCATTCCGGGCATCCTGACCGAACTTGTCGAGGCGGAAGGCGGCAAGGCATCGCGCGCCGGTTTCGAGAGCTTCGGCGCCAGTTCGCTCGATTTCAGCCTGCTGGTGGACGTGCCCGGCAAGGACTGGGGCATCGCCCACCCCTTGCGCGACCGGTTGATGGTGGCGATCGTCAGGCGGTTCGCGCAGGAGGGCATTGCGATCCCCTATCCCACGCAGACGACCTTCACCGCCGCGCCCGACGGCACGATCATCATGCCCTATCCCGAAAAGGCGACCTGACGACGATGGCAGGGCGCTGTACGCCTTTCGTCGAAACCCCGGATGCGTTTGCCGGGAGAATCAGCTAAACGCAGGCGGCAATGGAGCTTTCCCGCCATATAGCCGCCGACCCCCGCGAGCCCGAACTGGACAACGTGCTCGTCGAGACCCCCTTGCCCGAAGGCAGGGGGTGGCGCACTTGGCCGCGCCGACTGTTGGCATGGCTGTGGCGGCTTCTGCCGTGGCACCGCTGGACGTGGAAGCAGCGCATCGTCCGCACTTTCGCGGGGGTTCTGGCGCTGTTCGTGCTGACCGTGGGCTATCTCGCGGTCACCGCGCCGCTGTCCAAGTCGCTCCAGCCGATCGCGCCGCCCGAGATCACCCTGCTCGCCGCCGACGGTACGCCGATCGCCCGCAACGGCGCGGTCACCGACGATCCGGTCAAGGTAAAGGACCTGCCGCCGCACGTCGTGCAGGCGTTCCTGGCGATCGAGGACCGGCGGTTCTATTCGCACTGGGGCATCGACCCGCGCGGCATCGCCCGCGCCGCGCTCAGCAACGTGACCGGCGGGAATACGCAGGGCGGCTCCACCATCACGCAGCAGCTGGCCAAGTTCACGTTCCTCAGTTCGGAGCGCAGCCTCACGCGCAAGGCGCGCGAGATGCTGATCGCGTTCTGGCTGGAGGCATGGCTGACCAAGGACGAGATCCTCGAGCGCTACCTTTCCAACGCCTACTTCGGCGACAATACCTACGGCATCCGCGCGGCCTCGCTGCACTACTTCCACCGCCAGCCCGAGAAGCTGACCGAGGGGCAGGCGGCGCTGCTGGCAGGGCTGATGAAGGCTCCCTCGCGCCTGGCGCCGACCAACAACTTCGCCGCGTCCGAGAAGCGCATGCGGGTGGTCCTGCAAGCCATGGCCGATGCGGGATACATGACCCCGCAGCACGCGAAGGCCGTATCCACGCCCCGTCTCGACGTGCGCAACCGGGCCGAGCTTCCGACCGGCACCTACTTCGCCGACTGGGCGCTGCCGCAGGCGCGCCAGCTCGAAGCGGCGGGCCACGCCGAGTCCTATCGCACCACGCTGGATTCGCGCCTGCAAGCCGCCGCGCACCGCGCCACCCGGCAGGTTCCTGCAGGCACGCAAGTCGCGCTCGTGGCCATGCGCCGCAACGGAGAGGTCGTCGCCATGGTCGGCGGGCGGGACTATTCGCAAAGCCCGTTCAACCGCGTCACGCAGGCGCGCCGCCAGCCGGGCTCGACCTTCAAGCTGTTCGTCTACCTCGCCGCGATCAAGTCCGGGATGAGCCCCGAAGATACGATCCCCAACACGCCGATCGAGACCGGCTCCTACCGACCGCAGAACGCCGGCGGGGCCTATTCGCCGACGATCACGCTGGAGGACGCCTTCGCGCGGTCCAGCAACGTCGCAGCGGTGCGGCTGTTCAACCGGGTCGGGGACGAGTCGGTGATCGACATGGCGCGGCGGCTCGGCGTGTCTTCGCCGCTGCCGATGGGCGATCCCAGCCTTGCGCTCGGCACCGCGACGATGACGCTGCTGGAACTGACCTCCGCCTATGCGGGCGTCGCCGCCAACAGCTTCCCGGTCGAGCCGCGCGCCTTCCCGGTGCCGGAGGCGGGCTGGTTCGACTGGTTGCTCGACGGCAAGCGCTCGCTCTCGAAGCATGATCACGAGGCGATCGAGGGCATGCTGCGCGCGACCGTCAATCGCGGCACCGGCCGTGCGGCGATGTTGCAGGCGCCGAACTTCGGCAAGACCGGCACCAGTCAGGAGAACCGCGATGCGCTCTTCGTGGGCTATTCGGGTGATCTCGTCGTCGGCGTCTGGGTCGGCAAGGACGATAATTCGCCGCTGAACGGGGTCTCCGGCGGCACCGTCCCGGCGCGCATCTGGCGCGACTTCATGCGCGAGGCATTGGGCGAGAAGGCCGCGCCGCCGCGCAAGGCTGCCGATCCGGACGGCCCGGTCCAGCCGCTCGACGTGCCGGACCTCGGCGACATTCCGGTGGGCGACGACAACCACATCCGCATCGAGAACGGACAGGCAGTGCTGAGCACCAAGGTCGAAGGGGTGCCGCTCGACGTGACGCTGGACGGGCAGGGCCTGCGCATCGAGCCGAGCGGCAGCGCTTCACCCGCACCGAGATCATCGGTCGCGCCGAGTCCTTCGGGGTCGCCGTGATCAATTACTACACCATTCGTCATTGCGAGCGTAGCGAAGCAATCCAAGGCAGTTGAACGCCGCCTTGGATTGCTTCGCTACGCTCGCAATGACGATGAGTGGGGAGCAAATGTTGCGGATTAGCAGGCGCAGCCTGCCGCCATCACACCGGGATTTTCGTCCGGTACACCACCGGCCTTAGTGCAAAGCTGGTGGTGACTTGCGAGACTCCCTCGATCCGGGTCAGCCTGTTGCGCAGGAAATCCTCGAAAGTGCCCAGCGAAGGCACCAGCAGCCGCAACTGATAGTCCGCCTCCCCGGTCATCAGGTAGCATTCCATCACCTCGGGAAACTGCATGATCGCGGTCTCGAAGGCTTCGAGGTGGCGGTCGTCCTGCTGGTCGAGCCGCACGCGGACGAAGGCGGTGACGCCAAGACCTACCGTCTCGGGATCGACCAGCGCGACGTAGCGGGTGATCACGCCTTCGCCTTCCAGCTGCTTGAGGCGGCGCAGGCAGGGGGAGGGGGACAGGCCGACCCGCTCCGACAATTCCTGATTGGTGATACGCCCGTCCGACTGCAGCTCGTCGAGAATCCGGCGGTCAATCGAGTCCAGCGATGATGGCATGATTATGGCGTCCATTGTGGAGTTATCGGCAGGTTCTGCCAATGGATACGCGCCGAGAGGCCGAACACGCAAGGACATGCGAAGCCTGACGGGCGTATCCTGCCGCGATGGCGCTCGAGCGCCATTCAGGGAGCATGAGCAGATGGCCGACACGATCACCCAGACCCGCGCCGACCTTGTCGCGACGCTGGAGGCACTGGAGAAGCGGCTGCTGTGGCTTTCGGCATGGACGATCCACAACGCCAACCACCTGCGCCCCAAGCGCGATGGCCTGAAAGTCGGCGGGCATCAGGCCAGCTGCGCCTCGATGACGGCGATCATGTCCGCGCTCTATTTCCACGCGCTGCGCCCGCAGGACAAGGTGGCGGTGAAGCCGCACGCCGGGCCGGTGCTCCACGCCATCCACTATCTGCTGGGCGAGCAGACGCGCGAGAAGCTGGAGCGCTTTCGCGGCCTCGGCGGCGTGCAGAGCTATCCCTCGCGCACCAAGGACACGATCCCCGTCGACTTTTCGACCGGTTCGGTCGGTCTCGGCGTCGCGGTGACGGCGTTCTCCAGCCTCGTGCAGGACTACCTCGTCGCGCATGGGCAGGTCCGTGAGGAAGACGCAGGCCGGATGATCGCGCTGATGGGCGATGCCGAACTCGACGAAGGCAACATCTACGAATGCCTCATCGAAGGCTACAAGCACGACTTGCGCAATTGCTGGTGGGTGGTGGACTACAACCGCCAATCGCTCGACAGCACGACGGCCGACCGCATGTTCCGCCGCTTCGACGACATCTTCGAGACCTGCGGCTGGCGCGTCGTCACGCTCAAGTACGGCAAGCTGCAGCGCGAGGCTTTCGCAAAGCCCGGCGGCAAGGCGATCGAGGAATGGATCGACCAGTGCCCCAATGCCGACTTCGCGGTGCTGACCTATCAGGGCGGCGCGGCATGGCGGGCGCGGCTGATGGCCGACATCGGCGGCAAGGCGCAAGTGCGCAAGCTGCTGGACAGCTACGACGACGATGCGCTGGCGGCGCTGATGACGAACCTTGGCGGCCACTGCATCGAGAGCCTGATCGACGCCTTCGATGCCTGCGACGATGACCGGCCGACGCTGTTCATCGCCTACACCGTCAAGGGCCACGGGCTACCGCTGGCGGGGCACAAGGACAACCATTCGGGCATGATGAACCCGCCCCAGATGGAGCAGTTCCGCAGCCTGATGGGCGTGCCGGAAGGGCAGGAATGGGAACCCTGGGGCGGCCTTGGCGACAATGCCGCCGCCGCGCTCGACGCTTTCGTCAAGGCCAGCCCGATCGCCCGCAAGCCCGCCGAGCCCCTGGCGCCGATGGTTGCCGTGCCCGCGCTGCCGGCGCCCGAAGGCGCGGAGCAATCGACGCAGGCGGCCTTCGGGCGCATCCTGCTCGACATCGCCAAGTCGGGCGAGGAACTGGCCGACCGCATCGTCACCACCGCGCCCGACGTCACGCAGACCACCAACCTCGGCGGCTTCGTCAACCAGCGCGGGCTGTTCCGGCGGCAGGAACTGGCCGACGTGTTCCAGAAGGCGAAGATCCCTTCGGCGCAGAAGTGGTCGGCGCACGGGGCGGGCCAGCACATCGAACTGGGCATCGCCGAGAACAACTTCTTCATCATGCTCGCCTCGCTGGGGCTGGCCGGGCCGCACTTCGGCACGCGGCTGCTGCCGGTGGGGACGGTCTACGATCCGTTCATCTCGCGCGGGCTCGATGCGCTGAACTATGGTTGCTATCAGGACTCGCGGTTCCTGCTGGTGGGCACGCCCTCGGGCCTGACGCTGGCGGCGGAGGGCGGCGCGCACCAGTCGATCAACACGCCGCTGATCGGCATGGGCCAGCCGGGGCTGACGGCGTTCGATCCGGCTTTCGCCGACGAACTCGCGCTCATCATGGGCTGGTCGTTCGACCACATGCAGCGCGAGGACGGCGGCTCGGTCTACCTGCGCCTCTCCACCCGCGCGATCCCGCAGGTGGAGCGCGAGGACGACGACTGGCAGGCCGATGCCTTGAAGGGCGGATACTGGCTGAAGAAGCCGGGTCCGGACGCGCAGGCGGCGATCGCCTTCTCCGGCGTCGTCGCGCCCGAGGCGCTGGCGGCGTGGGAGCAACTGGCGGAAGACCTGCCGGGTATCGGCCTGCTCAACGTGACTTCGCCGGACCTGCTCCATCGGGGCTGGTCGGCGCGGCGGGCGGCGCGCTGGAACGGGCAGAAGCAGGCGCCGAGCCATGCCGAAGCCTTGCTGGGCGCGCTGGCGCCGGGGGCGGGGCTGGTGACGGTGCTCGACGGATCGCCGGGGGCGCTGTCGTGGCTGGGCGGGGTCAAGGGCATGCGCGTCAGCCCGCTCGGCACCGACCGCTTCGGGCAGACCGGCGACCTCTACGACCTTTACCGGACCTACCGCCTCGATGCCGACGCCATCATCGACGCCGCCGCAGAGCTGTTCCTGGAGGATTGAGCGCCTTCGGCGCGAGATCGACCCACTCTGCCGTCATCGCGAGCGAAGCGAACCAATCCAGGGATATCTACGCCGCCCTGGATTGCTTCGCTTCGCTCGCAATGACGATCCGATGTGAGATCAACAGGCTCTAGCGGCGAGAAGGCGCGGTCGATCCCCTCGTCACCAAGGTGCAGTCGAAGGTCTTCTTGCCGACTTCGCTGGTCTTCCTGAAGTCGAGGAGCAGCCGCACGGCTTCCTCGGCCATTTCGAAGATAGGCTGGCGCATCGTTGTCAGTTCCGGCCAGACGCTGCGGGCGATCCAGCTGTCGTCGAAGCCGACGACGGAGAGGTCATCGGGTATCTTGACGCCCAGCTGCGCGGCGGCGGCGAAAACACCGGCAGCCATGTCGTCGTTCTCCGCGAAGATCGCGGTCGGCGGCTGGGGCGCGCGCATGATCTGCAGGCCAGCGCCGATCCCGGAGGAAAACGTGAACTCGCCGGTGGCGGTGACGATATCGGACGGGGCGTGGCCACGTTCCTCCAGCGCGGCGACGAAAGCTTCGCGCCGCCATTGGCTCGCGCCATGCGTCGCCGGGCCGTCGATCAGGCCGAACCTGCGGTGGCCGAGGCCCCAGAGGTGGCGGACGAGATCGTGCACCGCCGCTGCGTCGTTCGAGCGGACGCTGGCGACTTCGGGATTGTCGCGGATCGGGGCGAGCAGGACGTAGGGCAGCTTGCGCGCGTCGAGGGCGGCGATCACGGCCGCGTTGTCGCAGGCGGGCGGGGTGACGACCATCCCGTCCAGGCGGGCGCTGGCGAGCAGGCCGTCCATGGTCTCACGGATGTCGCTGGCCGAGGTGTCGACGCTCTCGATGACCAGTTGAAAGCCTGCCGCGCGGCAGGCGGCATAAGCGCCGTTGAGAATCTGGAGCGTGTAGCCCGGACTCGGGTTGTCGAACAGGATGCCGAGGAAGAACGAGCGCCCGGCCGCCAGCGCACGCGCGGCGAAGTTGGGGCGGTAACCCAGTTCGGCGACGGCCTTGTCGACCTTGGCCTTGAGGTCGGGGCGGACGCTCGCTTCGTTGTTGATGACCCGGGAGACGCTTTTCATCGAGACGCCCGCCTGACGGGCAACGTCCATGATGGTGACCTTTTTCATTTCCCCCGGTGCGTCCTCAGATTGGCTTTGTGCATGGCCTCTGTTTCACCAAGCCCGCCCGAATGCAAGGCAATCGCCATCACGCGGGAAGCGGGTTCAGTATGAAGACAGCGTTGTATCAAGCAATCCTGTTAGCGGTCACTTTCTACCTGCAATCGCAAGCATCTTTTTTAATGACAGCGCTGTTTTTTGGAAATACATATGCAGCAGATCAAACGTCAGGCGCAATCTTCAAGCGCGCCGGCAGAGCGGGAGGGGACAGTGAGCGAATTCCTTGCAGTCGCTTCGGCGCAAAAGCCGGGCGAACCCGTGGCGGCGCGGCCGGGCGGAGAGCTTTGGGAGGGTTGATCCTCCCAGCAAGGCCGGTCGCACCCTCCTCCGCGACCGGCCTTGCAGAAACCCCCGCTTGATCTACGACCGCTCCCGACACGCAGCACAAGGAATCCCCAGTCATGGCGATGGCGCCGTCCACCAGCAGTGATCCGCAATTCGCCGAGGAAGTGCCCGGAGGCCACGTCGATGCGGCCGAGCTGCGCTATTTCGTGATGGCGCTGTTCTTCATCTTCGGCGGCATCACCAGCCTGAACGACGTGATCATCCCCAAGCTCAAGGAACTGTTCACGCTCAGCTACACGCAGGCGATGCTGGTGCAGTTCTGCTTCTTCACGGCTTATGCGGTGATCGGCATTCCGGGCGCGATGCTGGTGCGTAAGGTCGGCTACATGCGCGGCGCGGCCGCCGGTCTGGTGATCATGATCGCGGGCTGCCTGGCGTTCATCCCGGCCTCGCAGACCGCGAGCTACTGGCTGTTCCTGGCCGCGTACTTCGTGCTCGCGGCGGGGGTCGTGATCGTGCAGGTGGTGGCGAACCCGCTGATCAGCCTGCTCGGCAAGCCGGAAACCACCAGTTCGCGTCTGACATTTGCGCAGGCGTTCAATTCGCTGGGCACCACGATCTTCCCGATCGCGGGGTCGGTGCTGATCCTCGGCAGTCTGGCCAAGGTGTCCGCCCATGACCTGACCGGAGAGGCGCTCGACGCCTATCGCCGCGCGGAAAGCGCCGCGATCGTGCATGGCTATCTGGGCATCGCGGTCGCCCTGGCGATCGTCGCGGGAGCCGTGTGGATGTTCCGCAATCGTCTCCCGGTCGAGAAGCACGGGGACACCGGCGGCTTTGCGGGCTTCGACCTGCTGAAGCGCCCGCGCTTCGGCTACGGCGCGCTATGCATCTTCCTGTATGTCGGGGCGGAAGTGTCGATAGGCTCGCTCATCGTCAGCTATCTGATGCAGGACCATGTGATGGCGCTGCCCGAGCAGTCGGCGGGCAAGCTGATCGGCCTCTACTGGGGCGGAGCGATGGTCGGCCGCTTCATCGGTTCGGCGGTGCTGCGCGTGCTGAATCCCGGCATCGTGCTGGCTTTCAATGCCTGCGCGGCGATAGCGCTGATCGCTCTTTCGGTGACGTCCAGCGGCCATGTCTCGGGCTATGCCCTGCTGGCTGTGGGTCTGATGAACTCGATCATGTTCCCGACCATCTTCAGCCTCGCCTGCGACAAGCTGGGCATGCGTGCGGCGGACGGGTCGGGCATCATCAACGTCGCGATCTGCGGCGGTGCGATCGTGCCGCTGGCGACCGGCGCGATCGCCGACGCGGCCGGGGGCAATCTCGGCGTGGCGCTGGTGCTTCCGGCGCTATGCTATGCGGTCATCGCGGGCTTCGGCCTCTTCGCGCGCAAGAGCGCCGCACAGGCGTAGGCCAACGCCGCCGCGATGCATTCATGGCCCGTCAGCCGCCGCTGGCGGGCCATTATCGTCCGTGGTATTCTTCCTGACGCACTCAAGAATGAGGCGGCATGGAGAGAGGCTATGGACGGTTTGGAATCCGTATTTTGCGCCTGCGAATTCCGCATCTTGTGCATTGCGGTGATGTGCACCGGCACGATCGCGGCTCTGACGGTCGCCTTACTGACCTGAGGCCGCACCCGGGATCAGGCCGACTGGCGCGCCCATCTCGATGATCCGGTCGTTCAGCGTTTTCAGGATGCGCAGGAACTCTGCCATGTCCGCTGCCGGAAGAGTCTCGAAGAACTCGGCGGCGAACGCATCCCGGTAAGGCGCGACTTCCTGCACCACCACCGCCCCGGCCGGCGTCAGGCTGATCCGCTTCGCGCGGCGATCGTTCGGATCGGGCGTGCGCATCGCCAGGCCATCGCGTTCAAGCGCATCCACCGCCTCGGTCACCGTGCGCGGCGCCTGATTGAGGGTGTCGGCTATATCGGTCGAGCGGATTGGCCCGGCCCGATCCAGCAGCATCAGCAGCTTGAGCTGCGCAAGGGACGTGCCCCGCTCGCGCACGCGATCGTTGAACAGGCGATGCATCCGCTGGTGCAGATCGCGCATCTCTTCGAGGATTTCGTGCTCGATGCTCATGACGAGAAATAGTGTGGGACCATATAAAATGGTGTTGCCATACATCGCGCTTAGGTGCAAGTGCGAGCGCAATCGCCGCTGCGATGCAGCAATAACGGTATGGATTTCGATTGATGGCAACGGATTTGAGCGAATCGCAGGGACAGTCTGCTGCGAATCAGGGGCAGGAGCGCGTGCCGCCGCTCAAGCGTCCGGGTGTGCGCCGGGGCCTGCTGGCGGCAGGCGTTCTGGTGCTGGTCGCAGGCGGCATCTGGCTCGCCCAGTACCAGATGTACGGCAAGTTCGAACAGGACACCAACGACGCCTATATCCAGGCTGACGCCGTCACGATCTCTCCCAAGATTTCCGGCTATGTCGAGCAGGTCCTCGTCGGTGACAACCAGGATGTGAAGGTGGGCCAGCCACTCGTCCGCATCGACCCGCGTGACTACGATGCGCAGGCGCAGCAGTATCAGGCCCAGATCGACGTCGCCAAGGCCAATGCCGACAATGTGCGCGCCACGATCGGCGAGCAGGAAGCGGCCATCGCGCAGGCGCGCGCGCAGCTTGCCTCGGCCGAGCAGGACGCGCGCTTCGCCGCCGGAGAGGCGGCCCGCTACGCGCCGCTCGCCGCCAGCGGAGCGGAGAGCGCCGAGCGCCTGTCCAGCTTGCGCAATCAGGCGGTGAAAGCCCGCGCCGTCGCGGATGCACAGCGCGCCACGCTGCTTTCGGCCGAGCGCCGGATCGCTTCGCTCAATGCGCAGGTCCGTCAGGCCGACGCGCAGGGCGAGGCGGCGCGCGCGCAGCTGGCCGCCGCGCACGTCAACGTAGGGTCGACCGTGCTGAAGAGCAGCGTTGCGGGCCGGATCGGCGACCGCACGGTGCGTGCCGGGCAGTTCGTGCAGGCGGGTACGCGGCTGATGTCGGTGGTGCCGCTGTCCAAGCTCTACGTCACCGCCAATTTCAAGGAAACCCAGATCGGCCTGATGCGTCCGGGCCAGCCCGCAACGATCGAGATCGACGCGCTGGACGGCACGAAGATCGCCGGACACGTCGAGAGCATCTCGCCGGGTACGGGCGCGCAGTTCTCGCTGCTGCCGCCGCAGAATGCCACGGGCAACTTCACCAAGATCGTCCAGCGCGTGCCGGTGCGCATCGCCATCGACGCGGGCACCGAAGCGCGGCGCGTGCTGGTGCCGGGCCTGTCGGTCGTCGTCACCGTCGACACGATCTCGGCCAAGGGCGCGCAGCACAGCATCGCCGCTCAGGAAGAGGCGCGCCGGGACGCCAAGCAGTGAACGACGCGGTTTCCGCGCCTCAACCTGAAAAGCGCGCTGATGCGGCGGCTTGGCTGGCCGTGGCGGCGGGCACGCTCGGTGCGCTCATGGCGACGCTCGACGTGTCGATCGTCAACAGTTCGCTGCCGACGATCCAGGGCGAAATCGGCGCCAGCGGCACCGAGGGCACGTGGATCGCGACGGCTTATCTGGTGGCGGAGATCATCGTCATTCCCCTCTCCGGCTGGCTTGAGCGGCTGCTCGGCCTGCGCACGCTGCTGCTGGTCGCCTCGATCCTGTTCACCCTGTTCTCGATCGCCTGCGGTCTTTCGACGACGCTGCCGATGATGATCGCCGGCCGCATCGGACAGGGCTTCACCGGCGGTGCGCTGATCCCGACGGCGATGACGATCGTGGCGACACGATTGCCTCGCGCACAGCAACCGGTAGGCAACGCCCTGTTCGGTGCGACCGCGCTGCTGGGGCCGGTGGTCGGCCCTGTGCTCGGCGGCTGGCTGACCGAGAACGTGAGCTGGCACTACGCCTTCTTCCTGAACCTGCCGGTCGGCATCGCGCTGGTGACGCTGCTGCTCCTCGCGATCCCGCACCAGCCGGCCAAGCTGCACCTGATCCGCGAGGCGGACTGGCTCGGCATCCTCGGCCTTGCGCTGGGGCTGGGTGCGCTGACGGTGGTGCTGGAAGAGGGTGAGCGCGAACAGTGGTTCGAATCCTCGCTGATCATCACACTGACGCTGATCTCGCTGCTGGGCTTCGCCTTGCTGGGGCTGGGGCAGGTCATTGCGCGCAAACCTGTCATCCGGCTGAGCCTCCTGCTCAACCGGCAGTTCGGCAGCGTCGTCGCCATGGTCACCGTGGTCGGCATGGTGATTTACGGCACGTCCTATGCGATCCCGCAGTTCCTTGCGACCATCGCCGGGTACAATTCGCTGCAGGCGGGGCAGGTGGTGATGCTCTCGGGCATTCCGGTGATGCTGATGATGCCGATCACGCCCTGGCTGCTGCGCAATGTGGACATCCGCATTTCCGTCTGCCTCGGGCTGTGCATCCTGGCGCTCAGCGCCTGGCTGGAGACCGGGCTGACTGCCACGTCCGACAGTTCGGATTTCACCGATTCCCAGCTGCTGCGCGGCATGGGCACCGTGTTCTGCATGATGTTCCTGAATCAGGCGGCGATCCGATCGGTGCCGTCGGAGCAGGCGGGCGACGCCTCGGGGCTCTACAATTCCGCGCGCAACCTGGGCGGCTCGTTCGCTCTGGCCGGGATCGCCATCATCCAGGACCAGCGGCTGTGGCTGCATAGCCGCAGGCTCGAGGAGAGCCTCAACGCCAACTCGCTGGCGGTGCAGGACTACGTTGCCGGGCAGGGGAGCGGCGCCTTGCGCTCGATCGCGGCGACGATCCAGACCCAGGCGCTGACGATGACGTACAGCGACATGTTCTGGATCATGTCGGTGGGGATCGTGTTCGTGATCCCGCTCGTGCTTTTCCTGCGCCCGCTGCCCAAGAACGCGCCGCTGGCGTCCGGACATTGAGGAAGACCATGCGTTCCCAGATTCTGCTGCTTTCCCTCGCCACCGGCTTGCTGGCCGGTTGCACCGTCGGCCCCGACTATGCCGGGCCGCCCAAGACGGCATCGGATGCCGCTGGCGCGGCCTTCGTGCGCGCCGATGCGGGCACGACCAGCGCGCCGCCGGTCGCCGACTGGTGGAAGACCCTCGGCGATCCACAGCTCGACGCCCTGATCACCCGCGCTCTTGCCAGGAACACCGACATTCGCGCTGCCGAAGCCCGGTTGCGGCAGGCCCGCGCGGCGCTGGGCGAGCAGCGCGCGAACAGCGCACCCAAGGCGAGCGCCTCGGCGCTCTATGCCCATGCGCACATTCCCGGGGCGAACCTTGGATCGAGTGACAGCGGAGAGGAAAGCGGCAGTTCCAGCAGCGACCTCAACCTCTACAATGTCGGCTTCGACGCGAGCTGGGAGATCGACCTGTTCGGCGGCCAGCGCCGCGCGGTCGAAGCCGCGCGCGCACAGATGGAAGGCACCGAGGCGAGCCTTGCCGACGTGCAGGTCAGCATCTCCGCCAACGTTGCGCAGAGCTACCTGAACTTGCGCGATCGCCAGCAGCGCATTGCGCTGGGCGAGCAGTCGGTGGCGATGCAGCAGGACATGCTGGTGCTCACCCGCCAGCGCTTCGATCGCGGCACTGCGACAGCGGCGGACGTCGCGCAGGCCGAGAGCCAGCTGGACGCCACGCGCGCCCGGATCGCCCCTCTGGCAGCCGAGCGGGACGCCTATTTCAATGCGCTGGCGGTGCTGACCGGTCAGCAGCCCGGTGCGGTCGATGCGGACCTGTCCGGGGGCGGTGAGATACCCTTACCCCCCGCCTTGGTGCCGGTGGGGGACCCTTCGGTGCTGCTTGCGCACCGTCCCGATATTCGCGCTGCCGAGCGTACGCTGGCCGCCGATACCGCGAAAATCGGCCAGGCGGAGGCGGCGCGCTTCCCGCGTCTGTCGTTCATGGGCCTCATCGGCATCGGCGGCACCAAGATCAGCGATCTGGGCAATCTCGACGACTTCGTGGCGGTCGGAGCGCCGCAGCTGAGCTGGAGTTTCCTCGATTTCGGCCGCACCAAGGCGAAAGTCGGACAGGCCAGGGCGACCCGTGACGAAGCGGAGGCCCGCTACGACGGCGCCCTCCTGTCGGCCCTGCAGGATGCGGAAGACGCCCTTGCACGGTTCCGCGAGGCCCGCGTAACGGTCGCCTCGCTGGCGCGAGTGCGGGACAAGGCGGCGCTGACCGAACGGCTGGCGCAGAGCCGCTATAAGGCGGGAACGACGACCAAGGTAGCCGCGCTCAGCGCCCGCAACGACCTCAATCGTGCCGAGCAGGACCTCGTCTCCGCGCGCGCCGCCCTGACGGGCGATTACGTCGCCATCCAGAAGGCGCTGGGCTTCGCCTGGCGCTGACCGGACTTACTTGAGCAGATCGGCCGGCAGGCAGGGGACGCTGTCGGGCGTCCAGTCGATCTGGTACGTCGCGGGATTGCATTGCAATCCTGCGCTGCCGGGCTTGCGTGGTCCGTATCCCGGTGCCTATTAGCCACGATGCGCATTGCTCTCTTCGAACCGGAAATCGCCGGAAACGTCGGCGCCGTCTTGCGGCTGTGTGCCTGTTTCGGCGCCGGGGTGGACCTCATCGAGCCGATGGGCTTCGCGTGGGACGATCGCCGGGTCCGCCGGACGGCGATGGACTATATCGATCACGTCAGCGTGACGCGGCATGCCGATTTCGCGGCATTCAAGAGTACCGTCGGGACCAGCAGGTTGGTGTTGTTCACGACGAAGAGCAGCGAATCCGCTTACGAATTCAGCTTCTGGCCGGACGACGTGCTGCTGTTCGGCAAGGAAAGCGCAGGTGTGCCCGAATTCGTAGCCGAGGCGTGCCAGGCCCGCGTACGCATTCCGATGCGTCCGCAGGTCCGCTCAATGAACCTCGCGACATCGGCGGCACTCGCACTCGGCGAAGGATTGCGGCAGACTTCGACGCTTCCATAACCCGGCCGATCAACAAAACTGCCGCGCTCGCTCAAGTGCCGCCCGGTGTCTGAGCTATAGTCGCAGCCATCACCACGGCGGGGACGCATGCAGGCAGACACCATCATTACCGGCGCAACGGTCATCACGATGGATGCCGGGCGCCGCGTCATCCGCGACGGCGCGGTGGCCTTTTCTGGGGACGCCATCGTGGCGGTGGGCAAGGCCGCCGACCTTGCCGGGATCGCTGCGCTCGAAGTCGTGGACGGTTCCGGGTTCCTGCTGACGCCGGGCTTCGTCAATGCCCATGTCCACGTCACGGAGACGCTCATCCGGGGCTTCGTACCCGGCGATCTGCCCTTCGACGAGACGCTCGGCCGGTGGGTGATCCCGCTCTACAAGGACCATTCCCCCGCCGAGCAGGCGGTGGCGGCCAGGCTTGCCGTCGCGGCGATGCTGCGCACCGGGACGACGACCTTCCTGGAGGCCGGAACGGTCATCGCCTTCGACGAAGTCATGGCCGCGATCGCCGGTACGGGTATCCGGGGCCGTGTCGGCCGCTGGACCGAGGACCGCGCATGGGATCCCGCTGCCGACGCCGAGGCGCTCACCCGCGATGCCTTCGCGGCGCTGGAGCGCGACATCGAAGCTTATCCGCAGGACGGTCGCCGCATTGCCGCCTGGCCCAACCTCATCGGGCATATGACCGCGACCGACAGCTTGTGGTGGCAGGTGACGGAACTCGCCCAGCGAACCGGAACCGGCGTTTCGGCGCACATGAGCCCGGTCGCGGGCGATTCCGAATGGTATCTTGCCGCGACCGGGAAGCGCGCGGTCGAGCATCTGGCCGATCTGGGCGTGCTCGGGCCGCATCTCAACCTCGTCCACATGGTCCACATCGATGCGCGCGAGGCGGAACTGGTCGCGGCGAGCGGAACCCGTGTTACGCACTGCCCCGACGCCGCCCTGCGGGGCGGCTATGGCGTGACGCGGCGCGGGCTGTTCCCCGAACTGGCGGCGGCGGGCGTCACGATCGCGCTCGGCACCGACGGGGCGGACAACCACGACATGATGCGCGTCATGGCGCTGATGGCCTCGCTGTTCCGCGATGCGCGTGAAGACCGCTCGCTGTTCCCCGCCCACGCTGCGCTGGAGATGGCGACGCTGCACGGCGCGACAGTACTCGGGCTGTCGGACAGCATCGGGGCTCTCGCACAGGGCATGAAGGCGGACATCGTCGCCCATGACATCCGGCGTCCGGAATGGGTGCCGCTCAACAATCCGGTCGAGCAACTGGTCGCCTCCGCCGACGGGCGGGGTGTCCATTCGGTCTGGGTCGATGGCGTGCGTGTGGTGCAGGACCATCGCTGCACCCTCATCGACGAGGATGCGCTGTGGGCCGAGGGGCAGGCGATGGCGCAGGCCCTGCTCAGCCGATCGGGGTTGCCGTTGGTCAGTGAATGGCCGATCATCTGATGCAGGAAGGGACGAACAAGGTGGAATATTCGGCGATCACGGTAACCCCGCTCACGCCCGGTATGGGCGGGGTGGTATCGGGCGTGGACCTCACGCAGCCGCTCTCCAATATCGAGGTGGAGGAACTGCACCGCGCGCTGGAGGACCGGCTGGTGATCTTCTTCCGCGACCAGCCGATCGACCACGCGGCGCACAAGCGCTTTGCCAACTATTTCGGCGGCATCCATATCGCGCCGAGCACGAAACCCTGGCAGGAGCCGGGCCATCCCGAGATCACGATCATGCACGCCGACGGGGATTCCACCTTCGTCGCAGGCGAGGACTGGCATTCGGATATGAGCTGTGACGCAGAACCGCCGCTGGGCTCGGTGCTCTACCTGCACACGGTGCCTCCGGTAGGAGGGGATACCGCGTTCTCGAACATGTACGCGGCGTACGATGCCTTGTCCGACCGGATGAAGGCGCATCTGGAGGGGCTGACGGCGGTGCATGATGCGGTGGTCGGCTTCGGCGGCATCACGCCCGAGGGGATGAAGCTGCCGCGCAGCAGCCATCCGGTGATCCGGACGCATCCGACTTCGGGGCGCAAGGCCATCTACGTCAACAAGGGCTACACGACCTATATCGAGGGCCTGCCGCGCGCCGAAAGCGACGCGCTGCTGGCCTACCTGTTCGACCATGTGAAGCACCCGCTGTTCCAGTGCCGCTTCTCATGGGCGCAGCATTCGATCGCGTTCTGGGACAACCGCTGCACGCAGCACTCGGCGACCTGGGACTACTTCCCGCAAGTGCGTTCCGGCTATCGCGTGCAGATACTCGGCGATACTCCTGTATGATAATCAGTTGAATTATAAGAATAATAAAAACTATTGATCGGTCGCGAAGAATGTGTCCGGCGCTGGAAAAGGGCAGATATTGCCGTTGCTTCAACGTGCGGCTATCAAACCGATGAAGCGGGCGTACAGCCTTGCGCAGGCTTACACGACGGCCGTGGCCCACGTGCGTGCCACGTGGCAAAAGGGGGCAGGTCTGCTTTTTGCAGCACTACATGAAACGCGGTCTGGATAGCGATCAGCGTCTGTTCCTGGCGGCACACACGCATAAGCCACGACGAGCGCAGGCCATAACGATGTTTGCGATCATGTACGTTATTGCGTGCTTGCTCCGTCGATTGAGGGGATGCGATCCTCGATCAGCACGAGTACGTCACCGATAATCGTGCGCATGGCGATGCGGGCGACGTCGGGATCGCGCGACGCGATGGCGTCGCGTACCTTTGCGTGCTCGGCAACGTCAGCGGTACGACCCTTGATGCGGTTGGTGAAGCGGATCGACGTGCGCAGCGCGGTGCTGACCACTTCACGAAGCTGGATGTAAAAGGGATTTTTCGAAGCCCTTAGCACCGCAACGTGAAAGGCGATGTCGGCTTCCAGCGGATCGTCGAAGCCGCATTCAGCCGCCTGCATGCGGCACAGGCCCTCGTCAATGCGGCGGATGTCGTCTTCTCCGGCGACACGCGCGGCGAGAGAAGCCGCTTCAGGCTCCACCGCCACCCGCAACTCGTTGAACTGGCGCAGCAGGTCGATCGAAAGCTGTCGCTCCAGCATCCAGCGGAGCACGTCGGCATCGAACAGGTTCCAAGACGATGTCGGTTGGACAATCGTACCCTGGCGCGGTCGCGCGCTGAGCAAACCTTTCGCGGTCAACATTTTCACCGCTTCGCGCGTGACCGACCGACTGACCCCATGTTGCTTGGCGAGCTCCGCTTCAGTTGGGAAGACAGCACTGCCAAACTGCCCGGTGACGATCGCGCGGCCGATGCTGTCGAGCAAGCCGAAGGTAAGGTTCCGGCCGAGCTGAACTACCGGTTCATCGACGATGAGATGCGAAGACCCTGCCACGAAGCCGTCCTTGTCCTTCCAACCGGGCCATTGCCGCAATGCCATGGTAATCTGTACGTCCAGCTGAACAAGAACGTTTCATATGATAATTATGACTCTACAAGGTGATCCTTCGATCAAGGTTGGTCGGCGATTTCCCGGATGCGATCGGCCAACGCATCCATCGCAAATGGCTTAGTCATGATCGCCATGTTCTTTGCCAACTGGCCGCTGCCCATTACCGCCTGCTCCGCATACCCCGTTATGAACAGCACTTTGAGCGAGGGCAGGCGGGTCAGCGCGGCATCGGCTATCTGCCGCCCGTTCATGCCACCGGGCAAGCCCACGTCCGTGACCAGAAGGTCGATCGGCTGTCCGCTGTCGATCACGCGGATTGCGCTTGGTCCATCTTGTGCCTCCAGCACCCGATAGCCCAGTTCCTCTACGACCTCGACCACGAGCATCCGCACTGTCGGTTCGTCGTCCACCACCAGTACCCGGCCGACGCGCCGGGGCTGCTCGGCCGCTGGTTCACCTTCGAGAACCGGCACCATGATCGCGGATGCCTCGAGCGTTGCGTGGCGCGGCAGGTATAGGCGCATGGTGGTGCCGCAGCCCGGTTCGGTTTCTATGTCGATCTGTCCTCCGGACTGACGTGCGAAACCGTATATCATCGACAGGCCGAGCCCGGTGCCCTCACCGATCGGCTTGGTGGTGAAGAACGGATCGAAGGCGCGTGCGACCACCTCCCTGGCCATGCCTGTGCCCGTGTCGGCCACGCTGAGCTCGACATATTCGCCGGGTTGCAGGTCGTGCTCGCGCGCCTGTTGCGCCGACAGCGCGACATTGGCGCTCGAAATCCGGATGAGGCCACCGTCGGGCATGGCGTCTCGGGCGTTGATGCACAAGTTGAGCAGTGCATTCTCGAGCTGATTGGGATCGACCAGAGTGGACCACAGCCCGCCGTGAGAGGATGTCTGCACTTCCACATGGGGCCCAACCGTGCGCCTTACCATGTCCTCTATCCCGGCCACGAGCTTATCGACGTTCGTGGGCATCGGAGCAAGCGTCTGGCGGCGGGAAAAGGCCAGCAGGCGATGGGTCAGCGCCGCTGCGCGGCGCACCGCGCCTTGCGCTGCCGTCGAATATTTCTCGAGTTCGCCGGTGCGGCCCTGGGCGATGCGCGTCTGCATCATCTCCAGCGCGCCCGAAATCCCGGCCAGCAGGTTGTTGAAATCGTGCGCGAGGCCGCCAGTAAGCTGTCCGACCGCCTCCATTTTTTGCGACTGGCGCAGGGCCTCCTCGGCGCGGTCGCGTTCGGCGGCCGTCTCGACCACTTCGTCGTGGAGGCGGCGGCGCTCTTCCTCGAGCTGGCGTTCCACGGCCTTGCGGGCCGATACGTCCTGCATGGCGCCGACCATGCGCTGCGGCCGCCCGGCTTCGTCGCGGATGACGTAACCGCGGTCGAGAACGTCGGCGTAGCTGCCATCCGCACGGCGGAAGCGGTACTCGTCGCTCCAGTCGGTGTCCTGACCGGCTATGACCTGGAAGATGCTGTCGTGGATGCGGGTGGCGTCGTCCGGGTGGATTTGCGCCAGCCACCATTCGCCTGTCGGGGCTACCGTCTCCGGAGCATGGCCGTAGGCATGGGTGAGTGCCTCGTTCCAGTTGACGAGGTCGGCGCGCAAGTCCCAGTCCCATACCGCGTCGTTGGTGGCCCGCCCGGCAAGCCGCAGGCGCTCGCCGGTTTCGCGCAGGGCGGCATTGGCCTCGCGGTCACTGGTGACGTCCTGCACCGTGCCAATGAGCCGGACGGGCGCACGCCCGTCGAAGAAGGCCAGACCATGGGCGCTGATGTGGCGCAGTTCGCCATCCTCGATGCCGATCGTCCGGTATTCGACCTCGAAGTGATGCGAGCCATCGGGATCGAGTGATGCCGCGACGGCGCGATCGGCGCGGTCACGGTCTTCGGGGTGGAGACCGGCCAAGAACGCGGTTTCGTAACTGACGCTTACCCCGGGAGAGAGGCCGAACAATTCGCGGCACCGGTCGTCCCACGTCAACGTGCCCTCGCGGGGTCGGTAGTCGAAGCGGCCCAGCTCGGCCGCACGGACGGCCAGCTCCAACTCCTCGCGGCTGCGTTCCAGTGCGCGTTCGGTACGGCGGCGCACGGTCAGGTCGGTAAACAGGACGGCGACATGATGCCGTGCCGGATCGTCGACGCGATAGGCTTGTACGGCGTACCAGCGGTCGGCCAGCTGGCGGGCGGGGAGTTCGATCCTTTCGGAAATCCCGGTCTTCGCGACGCGCCCGTAGAGGTCGAACCAGTGTTGCTCATGGGCCGGCGCGATCTCGCGCATCCAGCGACCTGGGGCCTCGGCAATCCCGGTATAGGCCTCGAAAGAATCGTTGACCTCGATGAAGCGATAGTCACTGGCCTTGCCGTCATCGTCGAAGACAACCTCGACGACGCAGAAGCCGGCATCGATGGAATTGAAAAGGGAGCGATAGCGCAGTTCGCTGGAACGCAGTGCCACTTCGCTGCGGGCGCGATCCACCGCATCGCGCGTCCGCAGGGCTACGTCTTGCACTTGCAGGCTCTCGCGCCCGGTCCAGACGCGCGGGCTCGCGTCGTGGACGTAGAGGACGCTGTCGAGCCTGCCTTCGCGGAAGATCGGGCAGACCAAGAGTGCGCGCGAGCCGATGGTACGCCAGCCTTCCGCGAAGGCTCTGGTGCGTGGGTCGATGTCGCTGTCGGAAACCGCCAGAGTGCGGCCGAGTCGCAGTTCCGCGATGATCTCCGGACCGAAGCTGTCGAGCACGCGGGTCTCGCCGGCAAGGCTGGGCAGGCTGGACGACCAGTCCGCGTCGAGGTAGGCCCTCGTACCGTCTTCGCTGATCGTCGCGAAGCCGCATCGCCCGGCTGCCAGGTGCTCACCCAGCAGTTGCGCGGCGGCCGCCAGGATGTCCTCGGCGTCGTCGCTGCGCCGCATCGCGTCGAGGAGACGCAGCTGGAACGCCTGCCGCTCCAGCAGTTCCTCGTGGCTGGGCCTCTCGGGTTCGTTGCTCACGCTCGGCCTTCGATGGGCAGGATCATGCGGCAGACTACACCGCCGGGTGCGAAATCGACGGTGGCCCCGGTGCCGTCGCCGCGTGCCAGGCTGCGGGTGATGAGGGTCTGGCCGAAGCCGTGGCGCCTGGGCATTTTCACATGCGGGCCACCGCTTTCCGTCCAGGCCACTTCGTAAAGATCGCGTTCCAGCTGTCGTCCGGTGACGGTTACGCAGCCGCTTTCTGCCGACAACGCGCCGTACTTGACCGCATTGGTCGTCAGTTCATGCACGACAAGGCCGAATGCGATGGCAACGTCCGGGGCGACCGACCGATCGAGTTCACCGATCTCCATGCGAGGTCCGGAGGACGATAGATAGGGCGCCAGTTCGCTGCGGATCATCGCCGACAGGTCTATGCCCGTCCATGAGGCGTCGGCGAGCAGGTTGTGCGTGGCGGCGAGCGCCTGAATGCGGCGGGTGAAGCGCACGCGGAAGTCGTCTAGCCCGTCAGAACCCGACAGAGTACGGCTACAGATCGACAGAACCATCGTAAGCGTGTTCTTCACCCGGTGGTCCAGCTCATGCATCAGCAGGGTCTGGCGTTTTTCTATGGCCTTGCGCTCGGACAGGTCGATCAGGGTGATCACGCTGCCGCCCGGCGCCTCTCCCGTCAGGCGCAAGGGGGCAACGCTGACCAGCAGGTCCTTGGGCGGACTGGCGAAGGGCGCGAAAGCTTCGAGCCCCTTCACCGCCTTGCCCGCGCCCGCCATGGCGATCAGGTCCTCGGTGCGGGTGGCGGCGCTGCCGTTCGGGAAGATCAGCGGCATGGCCTGCTCGAAGGGGCGGCCGATGAGCGCTCCGGGCATGACGGCGCAGGCGGCGGCGTTGGCGTTGATGATCCGCCCTGAGCGATCACAGACGACCACGGCCTCGTTGGCGGAGGCGATGACGGCCTGCGCAATGCGCTCGGACTCCTCGGCGACGGCGGCCTCGACCCGGACCGTCACGTCGCTGAAGGTCAGCGCGGAGCCGATCCCGAATGCAAGGGGAAGCGGGGCGGCCGTGACCATTAGGTGCCGGTCGGCACCGTCGTGGGTCTGGACGAACTGTGTCTGATGCCGACCGTCGCGCGCCTGGACGATCGTTCCGCGCACCGTATCCGCCGTGCGGGCGTCCAGCCGGGCGAACAGCCCTTCACGCTGCAGGTCCACCGCGCCGCAGCCGATCAGGGCGCAGAAGGCTGCGTTAGCGTAGAGCAAGCGCTCCTGGTCGTCGAGCGCGACGGCGCCGATATCCATCGCCTCCATCATCGCGCGATAGCTGTCTTCTCCCCCGGCGAGGGCGAATACGGTGTCCTCGTCGGCGCTGCGCACGACGACTGCGTCGGCGTCACCTTCGCGGATCGCGCGCAGGGTTTCCTCCGCGTCGTGGAGGCGGTGTCTCAGCTCCTCTATCGAGAGCGCGTCGAGCCCCGGCCCGGTCGTCACGCGGCGTCACCCAGCTGGAGGTGGACCAGCACTTTCTCGGTGTCCGACAGGTCGCCAATGATCTTCTGGATCGGCACCGGTAGTTGCCTTACCAGAGTGGGGATGGCGACGATGTTGTGCTCCCGCGCGAGCCGCGGGTTTTCCTTCAGATCGATGACTTTGACCGCATAGCTGGAATCGAGGTATTCCTTGCAGATCCGCTCGAGATTGCGGATCGCGGCGACTGACTTGGGGGTCTGCCCAGCGACGTAGAGGGTGAGTTCGGTAGACCTGTCCATGATCATCCCCTAAAAGCGCTTCGGCCGGTCGCAAGTTCCGCCAGATCGGACGCGGCCTGATCGCGGAAATCCGTTTCCGCCTGTATCAGCCGGAGCAATTCCGCCTCCTCCGCTGCGACGTCGGCCTGGAGCGCGGCGATTTCCACTTCGGCCTTGCGACGACGCTGCTCGACCTTCTGCTGCAGGGCGGTGACGGTAGTTCGTCGGTCTACCTCGTTGCGGCGGGCCTGCGCCTCGGCAAACCGCCGGGCCGAGCCGGTCAGCGCCCCATTCTCGCCCAGATAGGGTTCGACCAGGCTGATACCGTCGTCGCTCATGACGAATTCGCGCACCTGATTGGAGTGCGCCATGCCGCGCGCCTTCAGCAGATAAAGCTCGCGGTTGAACTCGCCGTTCACCTCGCGGTTGAGCAGCAGCAGCCAGGCATCCATCAGCGAGGACAGGCCGGCATCGGTCTGAGCCAGCGCCTGGTCGTGGGCGAGGTGGGTGAAGACGGCGGTGATGCCGTTGGACTTGAGGTAGTCCACCATCCGCAGCAGCATAGACTGCACTTCGAGTGTCTCGCCGCTGTCCATGAAGGCGGAGATCGGGTCGAGCACCACCAGCGAGGGACGGAAGCGCGCGATCTCGCGGATCATGATCGCAAGGTGCATCTCGAGACTGTAGAAGGTCGGCCGCGCCGATACGCAGCGCAGCAGGTCTCCTCCGATCCATGGCGCGATGTCGAGGCCGATCGAGCGCATGTTGCGCACGATCTGCCCGGCCGATTCCTCGAACGAGAAGATCATCGCCCGTTCGCCCCGGCGGCATGCGGCATCGACGAAGCACATCGCCATGGAGCTCTTGCCCGACCCGGCCACGCCTGAGACGAGGATGCTGCTGGCGCGATGAAAACCGCCGCCCGTCAGCATCTGATCGAGGTCGGCGATGCCGCTCGACACCCGTTCCTCGAAGACCTTGTGCGCAAGGCCGAGCGAACTGACCGGCAGGACGCTGAAGCCTTCCTCGCCGATCAGGAAAGGGTATTCGTTGGTGCCGTGGGCGGTGCCGCGATACTTTACGATGCGCATCCGGCGCGTCGAGATCTGGTTGTGGACGCGGTGGTCGAGCAGGATCACGCAGTCGGAGACGTATTCCTCAAGCCCCTGCCGCGTGAGCGAGCCGTCGCCGCGCTCGCCGGTGATCACGGCGGTCAGGCCCTTTTCCTTTAGCCAGTCGAACAGGCGGCGGATTTCCGCGCGCAGGATCGCGGGATTCTGGAAGGCCGAGAACAGGCTCTCGATCGTGTCCAGGACAATGCGTTTGGCGCCGACCTCGTCGATGGCGAGTTCGAGGCGCAGGAACAGGCCCTCCAGGTCGTAGTCGCCCACTTCGGCCAGTTCGGAAGGTTCGACGGCGATGTGCTCGATGGCGACGAGGCCCTTTTCGACGAGGCTGTCGAGCCCGAAGCCAAGCGAGGCGACGTTATCGACGATGTCCCTCGGGCGCTCCTCGAAGGTCACGAACACGCCCGGCTCGCCTTCCCGCGCGCCGTTGACGAGGAACGTAGAGGCGAACAGCGTCTTGCCGCAGCCTGCCGAGCCACATACGAGGGTGGGGCGTCCGCGCGGCAGGCCGCCCATGGTGATGTCGTCGAAGCCTTCGATACCCGTCAGGGCCTTTTCGATGCCGGCAGTCATGCTCGTCCCGATTTGATCACAGAATCGGTGCTTATGCGAGCCCCCGATGCGAGGCAAACGATCTCATCCGCGCCGGGTTCCGAGTTGGCCGGATCAGCATTCCACGACGTTGGCGGCAAGACCGCCAAGGCTCGTTTCCTTGTACTTGCTGGCCATGTCTACGCCCGTCTGGCGCATCGTCTCGATCACCGCGTCGAGGCTGACGATATGGCGTCCGTCGCCCTGAAGCGCGAGGTAGGCGGCGTTGATGGCCTTGACCACGCCCATCGTGTTGCGTTCGATGCAGGGGATCTGGACGAGGCCACCGATGGGATCGCAGGTGAGCCCGAGGTTATGCTCCATGCCGATCTCGGCGGCATTCTCGATCTGCTGGTTGGTGCCGCCGAGCGCCGCTACGAGCCCCGCCGCCGCCATCGAGCAGGCGACGCCGACTTCGCCCTGGCACCCCATCTCGGCGGCCGAGATCGACGCGCGCTTTTTGTAGAGGAAGCCGATGGCGGCGGCGGTCAACAGCAGCGTGCGCTCGCCCTCACGGTCGGCACCGGGTACGAACTTGCGGTAGTAGAGCAGGGTTGCCGGGATGACCCCGGCGGCGCCGTTGGTAGGGGCGGTGACGACGCGGCCGCCCGCTGCGTTCTCCTCGTTCACGGCAAGCGCGAAGAGGCTGACCCATTCGAAGGTCTGGGCCGGGCCGAAGCTGTCCTTCTGGGCGCGCAGGCGGGTGTGGATGGTGCGGGCGCGGCGACGCACCTTGAGGCCGCCGGGCAGCAGCCCTTCCTGCTTGAGCCCTCGCTGGACGCAGGCGTCCATGGCGTCGATGATACGGTCGAGCCCGGCCAGCGTCTCCGCCTCCGGGCGCCAGATGCCTTCGTTGCGCAGCACCAGCGTGGCGAAGCAGAGCCCGGTTTCCTCGCCCAGCGCAAGCAGCCCTGCACCGGAGGAGAACGGGAAAGGCTGGCGCAGGTTGTGGCCGCTCTCGGGCGTCAGGGCTGCAAGGGACGTCGCATCGCCGCGCACCACCGCGCCGCCCCCGACGGAGTACCAGTGCTGCTCCACCGGCTTCGCCCCTTCGCTGAACCATGCGGTGAAGCGCATGCCATTGGCGTGGGCGGGCAGGAACTCGCCGAAATGGAAGACGAGGTCGGTGCTCTCGTTGAACGCGATCTCGGTGTCGAACGCCCGGCTGGCAAGGCGGCCGTGCTCGCGAATGTCGGCGACGATCGCGGGCACCGCATCGGGATCGGCCGATTCCGGGCGCAGGCCGGAGAGACCCAGTAACACCGCCGCGTCGGTCGCATGGCCGCGCCCGGTCAGTGCGAGTGAGCCGTAGAGCTCGCAGGCCACACGTGACGGCGTTTGCGGTAGGCTCTCCATGAATGCCAGCGCCGCGCGCATCGGACCGACTGTGTGCGAACTCGACGGACCTATACCGATAGAGAAGATGTCGAGAGCGCTGATCGCAACTGCCGAGAGTTCGGCGTCGGAGGGGGGGAGGGCGGTCGTGTGCATATCGGTTTCCGATGCCGGTATAGCGCAGTGGATCATCGGGGAAAGGGGCCAGTTCCAGCTGAAGTGCCGGGGCCAGCAGCACGCCGATCGTCAGGCCCTGTCGGCAGATCGGTGTTCAAGGCAGCGAGCGGTAGAACTCCAGTTTCATGTCCTCGGCCACGCATTCGAGGATCGGCGGGACCAGCCGGTCGTGAAAGTCGATATGCATGTGCTTTTCGTAAGCGGCCTCGTCGCGAAAAGTGGCGACGACCTGGAACAGGTCGGGGTCCGCCTCCGACTGGAACAGTTCATAGACGAGGGCATCGGGCTCGTTTTCGAACACCAGACCCTTCAGTTCGGATTGCAGGGCGATCATGTCGTCGCGCTTTTCCGGCCGGGTGCGCAGCTGGGCGATGAAGCTCTTGGCGGGCATAGGGTCAGGCCCTTCCATGAGGTGCGAGGTCGAACAGGAGCTCGCGTTCGTACGTGCCTTCCATGCAGCCGACGATCTTCTCGATCAGCGGCTTGTTGTGATCGTAAGCCATGTGGGCCTCGTCGGCGGCCTCATCGACGAAACTTTCGTGGACGGCGAACATGCCGGGTTCGGC
Source organism: Novosphingobium sp. fls2-241-R2A-195 (assembly GCF_030209485.1). Taxonomy (NCBI): domain Bacteria; kingdom Pseudomonadati; phylum Pseudomonadota; class Alphaproteobacteria; order Sphingomonadales; family Sphingomonadaceae; genus Novosphingobium; species Novosphingobium sp. fls2-241-R2A-195. The sequence continues at coordinate 8,244 of NZ_JARVRY010000025.1, read as the reverse complement.
GAGGCGGAAGAACTTGTAGACAAGCGTGCCCGGTTCCTGCTTCGACAAATCCTCCATCTGGCGGGCGAGGGCGATGAAATCGTCCTGCCGGTCGTGGCGGACGCGGAAGCGGGACAGGAAACTGAAGGCCATGAGGCACTCTCTCCTTTCAGTGCGGGACGAGTCGCTCTCGTTCCCGCAGGTTCTCTCCGAATGCCGCGCCTATCTTGGCGCGTGCTCCGTGGAATCGAGGATAGGCGATCACAGAATAAAAACAATCATGAATGCATTCTATATCGCGTTTCCCTGCCCCCCGAGAGGTTTGTCGACAACCACCGCATGAGCCCGGGGCATATGATGAAAATAGTCATCAAAAAAACATACATGAATGATTGCCAAACGCCGTCTTCGTGATAATCCTTGATGCAACCCGCAAACAAATGGCGGGACACAAGGAGAGAGAGGCATGTTCACCAGGCAGCTTTACTGCTCGTCTTGCGCGTTCGCGCTCGTCGCCGGAATCGCAAGCACGCCAGCCTTCGCACAGGACACTTCGACCACGGACGCAGCGCCACAAGAATCGGGGCAGCAATCGGGGCCGCAATCGTCGGGTGGCCTGGCCGAGATTGTCGTCACCGCAACCCGCCGCGCCACCGACCTTCAGTCCACGCCGGTCTCGGTCTCGGCGGTGGACAGCACGTTGATCGCGCAGGCCGCCCCGCGCGACCTCGGCGACATCGCGGCGTTCGTGCCGAACTTCTCGGCCGCGACGATCGCCAACTTCAATGCCGCCAGCTTTGCGATGCGCGGCGTCGGGCAGACCTCGATCATCGTCTATTTCGAGCCGCCGGTGGCGGTGCTGGTGGACGACTTCGTAGTGCCCTCGGTCCAGACTCAGCTGCTCGACACTTTCGACATTGCGCAGGTCGAAGTGCTGCGCGGCCCGCAGGGCACGCTGTTCGGCAAGAACACTACGGGCGGCGTCGTCACCGTGCGCACCAAGCGCCCGCAGATGGAGTACGTGGGCGTCGATGCCCGCGCCGAGTACGGCGACTTCGGCCAGAAGAAAGTGCAGGCCGCGCTCAACGTGCCGATCGGCGATATCGCCGCCTTCCGCCTCGTCGGCGGTTACGAGAAGTCTGACGGGTTCTACAAGAACGGGGCCTGTTACGGCCCGGTCACCGGCTTCGTCGACAACAAGTTCCAGGGGCGCAGCGGCTGCCTTGGCGGCGAGACGATCGGCGGCAAGGACGTTTGGCAGGCCCGGGCCAAGCTGCTGGTCGAGCCTTCGCCCAATTTCAGCGCGCTGTTCCAGTACGAATGGATTCGCGACCGGTCGGACTCGGTGCCGTCGGTGAACGAGAACTACCTCTATACCGGCACCAATCCCTTCGTTACCGACCTGCTCGGGCTGACCGATCCGAATGCGCAGGGCACCGATCCGCTGAAGCGGGCGGCCTACACCGGACGGCACGACGGCCTGCTGTTCATGGACAAGGGCCAGCGCATTTCGGTCGACGGGCTCTACGCCAACCTCGAATATGACACCGGCATTGGCACCGTCACTTCGGTCTCGGGCTATCGCAACCAGCGCTCGCGCATTCCCAACTCCTACGCGGGTGCGACGGCCGTGGCGGAAGACGGCCAGTACCTGTCGTTCTTCGACGCGACCCGCGATGACAACCGCAAGACTTGGCAGCAGGAACTGCGCTTCGCCTCCGACCTGCAGGGGCCGTTCAATTTCGTCGCGGGCGGGTTCTACCAGCGCGACAAGATCGATTTCTGCGTGGCGCAGATACTCGGGTTCCTCGACCTCACCTCCGGTCCGCTGCCGTTCGGCAACTGGAACGATACGCCGTACGTCCTGTGCAACGCGCAGCGGGCCAAGTCGCGCGCGGTGTTCCTCGAAGGCACGCTGAAGCTGGGCGAGAAGCTGACGATCGCGGCGGGCGGGCGCTATACCTGGGACGACAAGACCTGGCTCGGCCGCCAGCAGACCTTCATCCCGGCATTGAACGGCGGCTTCGACCCGACGATCACCATCAACGAGGCGCTCGACGCCAGCGTCTACAAATACCCGGCGGGCGTCGTCAGCGTGAAGGGCAAGTGGCGCGAGCCGACCTACCGCGCCAGCATCAGCTATCAGGCGACCGACGACATCTTCGTCTTCGGCGGCTATTCGCACGGTTACAAGGGCGGCGGTTTCAACGACCAGATCGGCGGCTTCGCGGCCTTCGGCACCGACCTCGACGCCTTCCGCGCCGCCGCGCGGCCGACCGATCCGGAAAAGGCCGACAGCTTCGAACTGGGCTTCAAGTCGCAGTTCCTCGACAACCGGCTGCGCTTCAACCTCACCGGCTTCTACGTGAAGTACAAGGATCTGCAGAAGCAGCTCAACGTGCCGATCGTGGTCAACGGCCAGCCCAATCAGGTTACGTTGTTCGTCAACGCCGCCAGCGCCGACGTGAAGGGTATCGAGGCGGAACTCTCCGCCACTCCGGTCGAGGGCCTGACCCTGCGCGGCGTGCTCGGCTACCAGGACGGTAAGTACAAGACCTATACCGCCGAGAACGCGGGCTATGACCTGGCCTCCGCTCCGCTGGACCGCGCGCCGAAGTGGCAGTGGACGCTGGACGGCTCCTATGCGCTGCCGCTGGGCAGCGACTACAAGCTGACCGTGAACGGCAACGTCGCGTATACCGGGCGCAACCTCAATACGCAGGCGATCGACGATCCGCTGGGCAACACGTTCCTCAATGCGAGGACGCTGGTGAACGGCTCGATCACGCTCGCGCAGGCGGATGACCGCTACTACGTGCGCCTGATCGGCAAGAACCTGACCGACAAGCGCTACCGCGTGGCGGTGCAGAACGTCGCGGGGCTGTGGCTCAACTCGCAATACGGGGCGCCGCGCTACTTCGGCGTCGAACTCGGGCTGTCGTTCGGCGACCATCTGTGAAGGACGGGCATCTTTGAGCACGAGGTGGGGGAGCTCGAACTCCCCCACCCAACGAGAGGTGATTGAGTGGTGATTGACGGCAAGGTGCGAGCATGCCCTCCTGGATCGTCATTGCAAGCGGCGAAGCCGCGCGGCAATCCACGGCGTCGCGGCGCTGCCCTGGATTGCTTCGCTACGCTCGCAATGACGAACGGGGTATTCGCAGGTCGGGGAGCGGCAGGCGCGGCGGCCATCGCCATGGCCCTTTCCCTCGCGGCCTGCGGATCGGCGGATCAGCAGGCGCTGGCGGGTAAGGGCGCTCCCGAAGGCTGGGAGCGCCAGCTGGACGATGCCAGCGACGGTGACGACTGGCCCGCCTTCGGCCGCACTTACGGCGAGCAGCACTACAGTCCGCTTGATCAGGTCAATGCCGGTAACGTCAAGGACCTCGGCCTTGTCTGGGCGGTGGACCTTCCGGCGGGCAACCCCGCGACCGGGCCGATCGAGGTGGGCGGCACGGTCTATCTCGCCAGCGGCTATTCGGTGGTCCGCGCGATCGACGTCGCTTCCGGCAAGGTGAAATGGGAACACGATCCCAAGGCCCCCGAAGCCTCCGGCATCCGGCTGCGGCAGGGCTGGGGCAGCCGCGGCATCGCCTACTGGAACCACAAGGTCATTACCGCCACGCAGGACGGCCGCCTCGTCGCGCTCGACGAGAAGACCGGCAAGCCCGTCTGGACCGTGCAGACGCTGGAGGAGGGCGCGCCGATGTTCATCTCCGGTCCGCCGCGCGTGTTCGACGGCAAGGTGATCATCGGCAATGCCGGGTCCGACGAGAGCGCGGTGCGCGGCTTCGTCACCGCCTTCGACGCGGACAGCGGCAAACAGTTGTGGAAGTTCTACACCGTCCCCGGCGACCCGGCGAAGGGCTTCGAGGACGAAACGCAGAAGATGGCCGCGAAGACCTGGAGCGGCGACTGGTGGAAGTACGGCGGCGGCGGTTCGGTGTGGAACGCCATCACTTACGACAAGGCCAACGACCAGATTCTGCTCGGCACCGGCAACGGCGCGCCTTGGAACCACAAGATCCGTTCTCTGGGCAAGGGCGACAACCTGTTCGTCTGCTCGATCGTCGCGCTTGATGCGAAGACGGGCAAGTACAAGTGGCACTACCAGATCAACCCCGGCGAAAGCTGGGATTTCAACGCCGCGATGGATATGGAACTGGCCGACCTGACCATCGACGGCAAGCCGCGTCAGGTGGTGATGACGGCGCCCAAGAACGGCTTCTACTACGTGATCGACCGGAAGGATGGAAAGCTGATCTCGGCCGAGCCCTTCGTGGAAGTGACGTGGGCGAAGAAGATCGACCTTGCCACCGGCCGTCCGGTCGAGAACCCCGGCGTGCGCTACGAAAGCGGCAGGACTTCGTTCCGCCCCACGCCGCTGGGCGCGCACAGCTGGATGCCGATGGCTTACAGCCCGAAGACGAAGCTGACCTATATTCCCGCCATCGATTTGCAGGCGCACTTCGACGACACCGGCATCACGCGGGAAAACTTCAAGTTCGCCGAAGGCATGGGACTGTCTCCGGGCGTCGGCTACGCGATCGACGCGGGGGGCAAGGACGTCACCGGCTGGCTTGTCGCCTGGGACCCGGTGGCGCAGAAGGCGCGCTGGAAGCTGCCGATGCCCACGCACGGCAATGGCGGCATCATGGCGACGGGCGGCAATCTCGTGTTTCAGGGGCGGCCCGACGGCGGCTTTTCCGCCTATAACGCCGAGGACGGCAAGCGCTTGTGGAACTTCGATGCGCGCGCGGGCGTGGTGGCGCCGCCGATCACGTACCGCGTCAACGGCAAGCAGTACATCACGGTGATCGCCGGGATCGGCACCAGCGTCGGCCTGTTCGGCCCGATGTTTGCGCAGTACGGCATCGATTACCGCACGCAGGCGCGGCGGGTGCTGACTTTCGCGATCGGCGGCAAGCAACAGTTGCCGCCGCGCGAACCTTACAAGGCCGTCGCCTTCGAGGATGCCAGCTTCAAGCCGGATGCCGGCAAGGCCGCGCGCGGAGAAGGCATCTTCGGCGGTCGCTGTGCGGTCTGCCATGGCACCTCGGTCATCGCAGGCGGCACCGCGCCGGACCTGCGCACTTCGCCGATCCCTGCCAATTCGGAGGCGTTCGCCGAAGTGGTCCGCAATGGCGCGCTGGTTCCTGCGGGAATGCCGAAATTCGGCGAATTCACGCCCGATCAGGTCGAGGCCCTACGCCAGTACATCCGCACCCGCGCCGAAGTCCTGCGCAGCGGACGGCCCGACAGTGCAGTAGGGTCTGCGCACAAGACCGGGGAGTGATCTGCGTTTCGGCAAGGGGCGCCCGGAAAGGGCGCCCCGATCCTCCGATCACGCTTCTCGGTTGGTATTTCTCAGCATTTTCCTGAAGTAAAAAGAGGATTTACCCTTCCGCTCATTGCGCGGGGGTGTGTTGCGCAAGAACTGATTCGTGTCGTTCGTCACCATCGCCCGCCGGCGATCAGTAGAGGGGCTCTGCAGTGCGCAAACAGAAGTTTACAGCGACCGCGCTCGTTACTCGCAGTTCACTGTCTTACATCCGCAGCGTGTTCGCGCTTGGCGAGGCCCGCCAGGCCTTCGTCAACGTTCATGACGAGGCCCACGCGGAAGGCCTTACCGGACTGGAAATCGTTTCCTGCATCACGCCGGACGACGGAGGCGGCTGGTTCGATGAAAGCCATCCGCTGATCCATGAAGATCGGCCTGCGCAGGTCACGTACACTTCGGGCACCGAAGGCAAGCCCAAGGGCATCGTCCTGACTTACGCCAATCTTGCGGATGCAGCGGAGCGGATCATCGACCAGATGGGCCTGACCGCAGAAGTGCGCGAGTATGTTGGCGTGCCGGTCACCTACAGCTTCGGCATCGGCCGCATCCGCGCAGTCAGCGCGGTCGGTGGATGCGCATATCTGCCGCCGCGAGGTTTCGATCCCCTCGAACTGGCTCGCATGCTGAGGTCGGGTGAGGTGAACGCCTTGTCCGCAGTCCCCACTCTTCTGCGTATCCTGCTGCAGCGGCGGTCCGTCATCGGGGATGCAGGCAAGAAGCTGCTGTGGCTGGAGATCGGTTCGCAATACATGTCGGGCGCTGAAAAGCGCGGCATTCGCGAGATGTTTCCCAATGCCCGCATCGTACAGCATTATGGCCTGACGGAAGCCTCGCGCAGCACTTTCCTCCAGATTTCCGACGTTCCGGATGCCGCGCTGGATTCAGTCGGCAAAGCCGTCGGCGCGACCGAGGTGGCGATTTCCGAAGAAGGACGCATCTGCATTCGCGGTCCGCACGTTGCGCGCTGGAAGCTGGATGCCGGCGAAATGCGCGATCTTTGCGGCGCCGACGGCTGGCTGGAGACCAGCGACCTCGGCCATATCGACGATGGCTATCTCTATTACGACGGGAGAGCGGACGACCTGATCAACTCAGGCGGCGTGAAGCTGAACCCGGATTTGCTCGAGATGCGCATTTCCCAGCTTCTCGGCCAGAGCGGCAGAGCTGTCGTGGCGAAAGTGCCTGACGCGCTTCGGGGCGAGGGCGTGCTGGTCGCCACGGATGCGACGGACATCGCCGCCGACCGGCTTCATTCGGCGGCGGCAGAGGCCCTGAAGGAATTCGGCGTCGTTGCCGGGGATTCCCTCCACATCCGTGTCATCCCGAAGATTCCGCGCACGGCGACGGGCAAGGCCATGCGCCGCGTCATGACCCAGGATTTCGTCGAGGAGCGCAAGGCTGCCGTCGTCGATCCCGTGCCCGATCGGGCACCCGAAGCGGCGCCGCGCGACGTCCAGGGGTTCTTCCGGCAGTTCTTCCCCGGACGGCGCATCGGCGCCCACGACAGTTTCGAAAGCCTGGGCGGGGACTCACTAAGCTACATCCAGTTCTCGCTTGGTTTCGAAGGACGTTTCGGTGCCCTGCCGGACGGGTGGGAGTCGCTCACTGTCGAGCAACTGGAAAAGAGCGCCGGCCCGCCGGCAGGAGACAACTGGCGCAAGCTCGACACCGCGATGCTGACGCGCGCGTTCTTCATGATCTGCATCGTGGCCTTGCATCTCGACACGTTCGTCTACAGCAAGAACTGGGGCGCAGCCTATTTCCTGTTCATGCTGTGCGGCTACAGCGTCATGCGCTTCCAGTGGCCGGAGATCAGCCGGACCGGAAAGCTGGGTACGATCTTCGGGACGGTGCTGAGCGTAGCTATCCCGACGTTGATGGTGACGATCGCAATGCAGCTGTGGGCCAGGAACCTCGAACTGAAGCCCCTGCTCTTGATATCGAACTGGTTCGACCCGCATCAATATCATGTGGCCTATTACTATTTCGCTGAAATCTACATGCAATTGCTGCTCGTCGTGGCGGCGCTCTTCTCTATCCCGGCCATTCGTAGATTTCTCAAGGCGAGGCCGATGAGCTTCTGCACGATGCTGCTGATCGCCGCGACCGTAGGAAGCTGGATGGTCGAGAAAGTCTGGGACACCAACTACATTTTCCATCGCACGCCGATCTGGTATCTGTGGACGGTTGCCGCGGGCATGCTGATAGCAAGTGCGCGAGACTTGCGGAGCCGCATCGTGGCGATGCCGATAGTGACGGTCGCGGTGCTTCTGCACCACGGTTTCACGTCTGCCAGTGGCTATATCGTGGGCGGCGTGGCCCTGTTGCTCTTCGGGACATCCATCAAGGTTCCGCCTGTTGCGAAATCCATCGTTTCCGAGGTCGCCGGATCTTCGATGTTCATGTACCTCAGTCACTATCAGGTCCGGTCGCTGATCATTCGGGTGTTTCATGGCCCGAAGCCATGGGTTGCGCTTTCCGTCGCCATCGGGTTCGGCATCGTCTTTGCCCATGCTTACGCCTGGACCGAACGCAAGGTGCGCGGCTTCCTGCGGGCGCGGGAGGAGGGTACGGGCAGTCCGGCCACCTATGCATACGAAGAGCCTGCAGGACTGGTCAAAGCAATCAGTTGAGCGTCTTGCCGGTGTCGATGACTCTGCTCGCGACAGCCACCTTTGGGGTGGTGATGCCGGCCGGCAATATGCGAATGCAAAAAAGGAGCGGCCGCAAGCGACGGGGCGATGCATGCGGCCGCTCCCTGCGCTTTTGTCAGCGCCCCGCTAGCAGGCGCGGGTGAAATGAAAAGCGTGAGCCTTGGCGAATTTCGCAATTCGATCGCCACGCTTGCCGGACGGATACGAACGGACACGGGTCGTGTCCCGCGGGGTGGTGTAGGAACCGTCGATCTACGGCAGGATCAGGTT